>CAZUBF010000116.1:0-12021 GCA_964618555.1 uncultured Azohydromonas sp. | reverse complement strand
GTCGCCGAGCGCTTCGGCGGCCAGACGCTGGACACGCTGGGCATCGAGAACTTCGTTTCCGTGCCGTACACCGAGGGGCCGAAGTTCGCCGCCGCGCTCGAGGCGCACGTGCGCACCTACGACGTCGACGTGATGAACGGCCAGCGCGTGGCGGCGCTCGAGTCGGCGGCGCAACCCGGCGGCCTGGCGACGGTGACGCTGGCCAACGGTGCCGAGCTCAAGGGCCGCACCGTCGTGCTGGCCACCGGCGCGCGCTGGAGGAACATCGGCGTGCCGGGCGAGGAGCAGTACAAGACGAAGGGGGTCGCGTACTGCCCGCACTGCGACGGGCCGCTGTTCAAGGGCAAGAAGGTGGCGGTGATCGGCGGCGGCAACTCGGGCGTCGAGGCGGCGATCGACCTCGCCGGCGTCGTCGAGCACGTCACGCTGATCGAGTTCGCCGACGAGCTCAAGGCCGACGCCGTGCTGGTGGACAAGCTGAAAAGCCTGCCCAACGTGACGATCCGCGTCAGCGCGCAGACCACCGAGATCACGGGCGACGGGCAGAAGGTCGACGGCCTGGTGTACCAGGACCGCGCCAGCGGCGCGCGGCACCGCATCGATCTCGCCGGCGTGTTCGTGCAGATCGGCCTGGTGCCCAACACCGAGTGGCTCAAGGGCACCGTCGAGCTCAGCCGCTACGGTGAGGTCATCGTCGATGCAAGAGGCGCCACCAGCGTGCCGGGCGTGTTCGCCGCCGGCGACGCGACGACGGTGCCGTACAAGCAGATCGTCATCGCGGCCGGCGACGGCGCGAAGGCGGCGCTGGCGGCGTTCGACCACCTGATCCGCACGCCGGCCGCGGCCTAAGCGCCGGCCGGCGGTCGGTCACACCGTCCCGAACCAGCCGACGCCGCTGGCCGCCGGGTGGCTGCGGCTGACGATCAGCCCGCCCTGCAGGTACAGCGCGTTGAGCAGCCGCATCGCGCGGCCGCGGTCGAAGCCGGGGAAGTCGGCGAGGCGGCGCAAGTTGACGGTCTCGGCCTGCAACCGCCGCACCGCCACCTGCACGACGGCGGGAAGCTCGAGGCCGCGCAGGTCGAGCCCGGGAGCGACGCGGTAGGCCAGCGGTCCGGCGATCTCGGGCAGCAGGGCCTCGCGCGCGCCCCGCAGCGCCAGCGCCCAGGTCAGCGGCAGCAGCGGATGGAAGTGCTCGCGTCGGCCGGCCAGCGGGTGGCTGCGCTGGCCGCGCGCACCCAGCGCCGCCGGCTCGACGTGCATCACCTGCAGCTCGCCCATGCGCAGCCCCAGCACCTCGGCCAGCGGCAGCGGGCAGTGGAACTGGCGTTCGCGCGGGTACAGCGTCAGCGGCAGCACGCGCGCGTCGGCCTGCAGGTGGATCGTCAGCGCGTGCCCGTGGCGCAGCGCGGCAGCGACCACCTCGAGCAGTTCGGCGGCGCGGCCGGCGTCCTCGAAGCGGCGCAGGTCCTGCCACAGCGACGGACTCAGCGTGGACAACGGGCTCGATGCAACGGCGGCTTCGCCGGCCAGCGCGACCTCGTCGAGATAGCGCTGGAAGGCGCTGACGCGCACCAAGTCGGGCCGACCCAGCGGCAGGGTCGATTCGAAGTCCACACGATGCTCCCTTGGCCGCGACGCGGCGGCCTTCCCTGGGCGCGCATCGTACGCCAGCTCGCGGCGTCGCAGTCGCCGATGCGGCGCCGTCCGTCAGACGGTGCGCCCGGCGCGCCACGCGGCGACCGCGAGCCAGAACTTCGGGTCCCGGCTGGAGTCGAAGTTCACGCGCATCAGCGCGCTCGGTCGCGGCGTCGCGTGGAACAGCGTGCCCGGCGCGGTCAGCCAGCCGTGGTCGGGCATCGCCTGCGCCATCGCCTGCGTGTCGGCGCCGACGTCGACCCGGCCGAACAGGCCCTGCGGCGGCGCCGCGAGGCGGCCGCCGGCGGCCTGCGACAGCGCCACCGTGCGCGTGCGCGCCGCGTCGAGCAGTGCCGCGTGACCAGCGTGGTCAGCAGCTTCAGATCGATCACGCGCTCGACCCGCGCCGCGAACCCGACGCGCCAGTTCGGCGCGAGGATCTTCGAGAAGCCCGAGACGAGCACCGTGCGCTGCAGAGCGTCGAGCGCGGCTGGCCGCGGCGCGTGCGACGCAGCGAGCCAGGCGCAGGTGCCTTCTTCGCGCCCCGCCGCACATCGACTCGGGCGTCGATGCGCTCGCAAGGCTGCTGCACGAGGCCTGCGCGTCGACGCAGCCGCAGCGGCCGCGCTCGGATGTTGCGTCGGCGCTTCATTAGGGGTCCCACTCTGCGCTCGCTGCGGGTGCATCCGAGGGTGGTGGAGCTACATTGAGATCGGTCGCGCAGGCGGCCGCAATCCACCTACACACGCAATGAAGGACACGTATGGCGACGACCAAGGCAAAGAAGTCCGAACTGGCCCAGGCGGCCGACAGCCTCGCACAGGCGGCGCACCACGTGGGTGAAGCCGTCAGCCAGAAACTCGACGAGGTCGGCAGCGCCGCGTCGGCCGAGCTCGACAAGGCGAAGAAGACCGCGTTGAAGAAGCGCGACGAGGCCAAGCGCAAGCTCGACACGGTGCTGAAGAAGGCCGAGACCAAGCTGAAGAAGGCGAGCGCCGAGGCGAAGAAGTCGGTGCGCAGCGCGGTGCGCAAGGCCGAACAGAAGCTCGAGTCGACGAAGAAGACCGCGCAGAAGAGGCTCGCCAACCTGCAGAGCACCGCCGAGCGCAAGGGCAAGGCCGCGGCCAAGGCGGTCGAGAAGGAAGCGCAGGTGCTGAAGAAGGCGGCGACGAAGAAGGTCGGCGCAGCGAAGAAGGCGGTCACCCAGCAGGTGGCCAGCGCGAAGAAGGCCGTGTCGAAGAAGGCCACGCCCGTGAAGAAGGCCGCCGCGAAGAAGGTGGCCACGGTGAAGAAGGCCGTTGCGAAGAAGGCGCCGGCGAAGAAGACCGCGGCCAGGAAGGCGGCGGCGTGAGAGGGGTCGCGTGACGGCGATGCACGGCGCGCCGCGCTTGCGCGCCGGCCGGTCGGCCGTGTGCCCGCACCGGTGAGCCGTCACCGCTTCACGCAAGTCGACGTCTTCGCGGACGTCGCGCTGGCCGGCAACGCGCTGGCGGTGGTGCACGACGCGCAGTCGCTCGACGACGCACGCATGGCCGCCTTCGCCCGCTGGACCCAGCTGTCCGAGACGACCTACCTGCTGCCGAGCGACGATGCGCGCGCCGACTACCGCGTGCGCATCTTCACGCCGTCGGTCGAACTGCCCTTCGCCGGGCACCCGACGCTGGGCAGCTGCGCCGCGTGGCTGGCCGCCGGCGGCGTGCCGCGCGGCGGCGGCGACATCGTGCAGCAGTGCGGCGTCGGCCTGGTGCGCCTGCGCCGCGACGGTGCCCGGCTGGCGTTCGCGGCCCCGCCGCTGCGTGCCACCGGGGCGCTCGACGAGGCGCTGCTGGCGCGCATCGCCGGCTGGCTGGGCGTGCCGCGCACCGACCTGGTGGCGCATCAACGCGTCGACAACGGCCCCGGATGGGTCGCGGTGATGCTGCCGTCGGCCGCCGCGGTGCGTGCGCTGCGGCCCGACTTCGGCGGCGAACGTGCGGTGTTCCTCGGCGTGGTCGGCGCCGAGCCTGCGGGTCACGCGACCGCGTTCGAGGTGCGCGCTTTCTTCCCGTCGGCCGGCGGCATGGCCGAGGACCCGGTCACCGGCAGCCTGCATGCCGGCCTCGCGCAGTGGCTGATCGGCGCCGGCATCGCGCCCGCGCGCTACGTCGCCGCGCAGGGCACGGCGCTGCAGCGCGCCGGGCGCGTGTTCGTGGCGCGCGAGGATGGCGAGGTCTGGGTCGGCGGTCACGTCAGCGGCTGCATCGAAGGGGTGGTGACGCTGTGACCGTGGTCGCCGCTCGACCGGCGCTCGACCACCTGGTGGTCGCGGCGCACTCGCTGGCGCAGGGTGCCGCGTGGTGCGAGTCGACCTTCGGCGCCGCACCCGAGGCGGGCGGGAGCCACCGGCTGATGGGCACGCACAACCGGCTGCTGGCCATCGGCGGCGACGCCTTCCCCGACTGCTACCTCGAGCTGATCGCGATCGATCCCGCCGCGACCGCGCCGCCGCACCCGCGCTGGTTCGGGCTCGACGACGCGACGCTGCAGGCATCGTTGCGACGCGACGGGCCGCGCCTGGTGACGTGGGTCGCGCGCTGCAACGACATCGACGCGCGCTGCGCCGCGCTGGCGGCGCTCGGGGCCGACCCCGGCACGCTCGCTGCCGCCGAGCGCGACTCGCCCGCGGGCAGGCTGCGCTGGCGCATCAGCGTGCGCGACGATGGCCGCCCGCTCGCCGGCGGCGCGCTGCCGACCTGGATCCAGTGGCAGGGACCGCACCCGTGCGAGCGCCTGCCCGACCGCGGCGTGCGCCTGCGCGGGTTCGCGCTGCACGGCGTCGCCGCCGACGTCTTCGAAGCGGTGGGCGTGCCCGGCGTGGCGCGCGCCGACGCGCCGGCGCCTGCACTGGCAGCGACCCTCGACACCCCGCGCGGCGTCGTCACGCTGCGCAGTGGTTGAAGTGATCGCCCGGATGCGCCCGGGGCGCGGCCACGCCCTCGCAGGGCGTGGGCGATTCGCGAGGCGCTCGGGACCGCGCGGCACACCGTCATGTCCGCCCGCAACCCCCTCCCTCGACGGGCGCCGTCAGCGCATCGGCAAGGCGCTTGCAGGTCGGCACAGGCGCGCATCGCGCCAGCGATGCGACGCCGCTGCCCCGGCCGGATCCGCGGCGGCGGCCTGAAGGCCTGCCGTTCATGGGCCGCGTGCCGGGCGATGCGCTCGCACGAGGAAGTGCCGCGGGCGGCCCCGGCGTGCCGCTATGCTCGGCGCATGACCGACGAACTGTTCCGCGAAGACGCCACGATGTTCGAGTGCGACGCCGTCGTCACTGCGGTCGACGCCCGCGGCGTGCAGCTCGACCGCACGGTGTTCTACCCGCTCGGCGGCGGGCAGGCCGGCGACCGCGGCGTGCTGCGGCTGGCCGACGGGCGCGAACTGGCGATCGCCGACACGCGCAAGGGCGACGCTCCCGGCGACGTGCTGCACCTGCTCGCCCCGGGGCAGGAGCCGCTGCTCGCCGCGCTGGCGACGGGCACGCCGGTGCGGGCGTGCATCGACGCCGAGCGGCGGCGGCGCCACATGCGCTTCCACACCGCGACGCACCTGCTGTGCGCGCTGGTGCCGCACCCGGTCGACGGCTGTTCGATCACTGCCGACTACGCGCGGCTGGACTTCCACATGACCGAGCCGCTCGACAAGCAGGCGCTCAACGACGGGCTCGCGCGCCTGGTCGCGCTCGCGCGGCCGGTGCGCCACCGCTGGATCGGCGAGGACGAGCTCGACGCCAACCCGCAGCTGGTGCGCAGCATGAGCGTGCAGCCGCCGCGCGGCCTCGCGCGCGCGCGCGTGCTCGAGATCGAAGGCGTCGACCTGCAACCTTGCGGCGGCACGCACGTGGCCGACACCGCCGAGGTCGGCGACGTCGTGGTGACGAAGATCGAGAAGAAATCGGCCGCGACGCGGCGCGTCGTGCTCGGCTTCGCCGCCGCGCCGGCGTGAAGGCCGTGCGCGGCCGCCGCGGCGCTACTCCTTGCGGTAGCTGTCGTGGCAGGCCTTGCAGCTCTGAGCGACGGCGCCCACCGCGGTCTTGATCTGGTCGAGGTTGCCGGTCTTGGCGGCGGCGTTGAGCTTGGTCACGTCGTCGACCATCTTCTGCGCCGCCGCGTCGAACTTGGCGCGCTCGGTCCAGATCGCCGGCAGCGCCCGCGTGTCCCCCTTGTCGCTGCCGTCGATGAAGGCGACGAACGGCAGCTTGTCGATCACGTCGAGCACCGCGGCGTCGGAGGCCGCCACGGCGGCGTCGAAGGGCATGCGGCCGTTGGCCATCGCGAAGATGCGGCCCAGATGATGCTGCTGCACCGCCATCACGCTCTGCCGGTACTTGATCGCGGCCTCGGCGTTGCGGAACTGCGCGGCGGCAGGCAGCGTGACGGCCAGGGCGGCGGCCGCGACGGCCGAACTCAGGAGCAGGCGCTTCATCCGGGTTCCTCCTTCGATGAACGGGTGGGCGGTGTCGCGCGCGGGGCGGCCGCAGCGCGTCACGCGCCGCCGCAGTGTATCGGCGCGACCTGCGTCGTGCCGCGCGGCGTTGGCCTGCGGCCCCGCAGCGGGTTATCGTTGCGGTCCGCTCCGCTTCGATCCCCCGCGCATGCCGCCCGCCGCCGATCCCGCGACCACCGCCGTGCGCGTGTGGGACCTGCCGACGCGCCTGTTCCACTGGGCGCTCGCGGCGTCGGTGATCGGTTCGGTGGTCAGCGCGAAGATCGGCGGCAACGCGATGCCGTGGCACTTCCGCTTCGGCTACGTGGTGCTCACGCTGCTGGCGTTCCGCCTGCTGTGGGGCTTCGCCGGCGGGCGCTGGTCGCGCTTCTCGAGCTTCGCCTACGGCCCGACGGCCCTGTGGCGCTACCTGCGCGGCACGCCGCGTCCCGGCGAGCACCTCGACGTCGGCCACAGCCCGCTGGGCGCGCTGTCGGTGTTCGCGATGCTCGTGGCGCTGGCGGCGCAGCTGGGCACCGGGCTGATCGCCGACGACGAGATCGCCAACGTCGGCCCGCTCAACCGCCACGTCGTGGTCGACACTGGGCTGGCCGCGACGGCGTACCACAAGAGCGTCGGGCAGGCGCTGGTGCTGACGCTGGTGTTGCTGCACGTCGCGGCGGTGCTGGTGTACCTGCTGCGCCGGCACAACCTGATCGCGCCGATGATCCACGGCGACAAGCCGCTGCCGCCGTCGGTGCCGGGTTCGGCCGACACGCTGGCCACGCGGCTGTTTGCCGCGGTGCTGCTCGCCGGCTGCGCGGTGGTCGTGCGGCACCTGGTCGCGTGAGGGTGGCGTGAGTCCGTCCGGCAGCGACATCGACGGCCGCGACGGCGACGACGCCGTCGCGCGCACGCCGCGCATCGAACTGGTTCACGCCGACGGCGACGAACACCTCACGCTGGCGCGCGCGATCCTGCGCGAGTACGCCGAACAGGTCGGCGTCGACCTGTGCTTCCAGGGTCTCGACGACGAGCTGGCGGCGCTGCCCGGCGAGTACGCGTCGCCGGCGGGCGCGCTGCTGCTGGCCTTCGTCGACGACGAACTCGCCGGCTGCGGTGCGCTGCGCGCCCTGCTCGACGTCGACTACGCCAACGCGTGCGAGATGAAGCGCCTGTACGTGCGCCGCGCGTTCCGCGGCTTCGGCATCGGGCGGCTGCTGGCGCAGGCGCTGATGGACCGCGCCACCGGCGCCGGCTACTCGGTGATGCTGCTCGACACGCTCGACGACATGGAGGCCGCGCGCGGCCTGTACACGTCGCTGGGCTTCGAGGAGGTGCCGCCCTATTACTACAACCCGCTGCCGGGCGCACACTACCTGAAGGCCGAGCTCGACTGAGCGGCCCCGGACGGGGCCGGCAGACCCGGGCGGCCCGGCGTTTCGTCGAGAGGAGCACGCCATGAACCCGTTTCGCCAACTGCTCAAGGCCAGCGGATCGCACCCGCCGGTGGGCACCTGGATCGTCTCGGCGAGCCCGCTGGTGGCCGAGGCCATCGGCCACGCCGGCTTCGACTGGGGCGTCATCGACATGGAACACGCGCCGCTGGACGTCTCCGGCGTCGTCGGCATGCTGCAGGCGGTGGGCAACACGAAGATGGTGCCGGTGGTGCGCGTGCCGTGGAACGACGCGGTGGTCGTCAAGCGCGTGCTCGACGCCGGCGCGCAGACGCTGATGTTCCCGTTCGTGCAGTCGGCCGACGACGCGCGCCGCGCGGTGGCGGCCACGCGCTACCCGCCCGAGGGCGTGCGCGGGGTCATCGGCATGAGCCGCGCGACGCGATTCGGCACCGTCCGGCAGTTCGTCGAGCACGCGCAGCGCAGCGTCGGCGTCATCGTGCAGCTCGAGTCGCCGGCGGCGCTCGACGCGATCGCCGAGATCGCCGAGGTGCCCGGCGTCGACGCGCTGTTCCTCGGGCCGGCCGACCTCGCCGCGGCGATGGGCCATGCCGGCCACAGCGACCACCCGGCGGTGCTCGAGCGCATGGCCCAGGCGGCGCACCGCTGCAAGCAGCTCGGCAAGCCGGTGGGCACGATCGGCGAGTCGCCTGCCGCGGTGGTGCAGTACCGCGCCTGCGGCTGCGACTTCGTCGCGATCGGCTCCGACCTGGGGCTGCTGATGCGCGGCGCGCAGGCCGCCGCCGGCGCGCTGCGCACGCAGGACGTCGAGACGCACGTGCACTCGGTGGTCAGCGGCACGCGCACCGAGAGCGCGGGCGCCTGACGCCCCGCGTTCAGCGCACCGGCCAGCCGGCGACCATCGCCTGCACGCGCGCGGCCAGCGCCGGCAGGTCGACGTCGGTGTCGAGCACCACCGCGGCCTCGTCGGCGGCCAGCGGTTCGCGCACGCGCTGCTGCAGCGTTAGCACCGGCGCGGTCGCGTCCGACGCGTCGCGGCCCTGCGCCGCGCGCCGGGCCAGCCGCTGCAGCAGCACCGCGTCGGGCGCCGTGCACTCGACGGTGACGCAGCGTGCGCCGCACGCGGCGGCCAGCCTGCGCATCGCGTCGCGCTCGTCGCGGCGCAGGAACGCCGCGTCGACGACCACCGCGATGCCGCCCTCGAGCGCGAGCCGCGCGACCTCGGCCAGCCGCGCGTAGGTGCGCACGGTGGCGCGCGCGTGGTACAGCCGCGCCGGGTCGACGCGTTCGGTCGGTGCGAGCCCGTGCAGGCGCTTGCGCTCGACGTCGGAGCGCACGCACACCGCGCCCAGCGCGTGCACCAGCAGCTGCGCGACGGTGCTCTTGCCGCTGCCGCTGACGCCCGTGGTCAGCACCAGCCGCGGCGGCGCCGGGTGCGCCAGCGAAGACGCCAGCGCGATGTGCCGTTGCGCCGCGGCCGTGGCCGCCGCGCGCACGGCCGCGCCCGCGTCGGGCTGCGCGGCGCGGATCGCCGCCACCTTCGCGCGCACCAGCGCGCGGTGCACCGCGAAGGCGCGCACGGTGGGCAGCGCGTCGTGGTCGCCGCCGAGCTCGAGATAGGCGCTCAGGAAGCGCCAGCCGAGCGCGGGCAGCGCGTGGTCGAGCAGGTCCATGAAGGTGAATGCGGCGTCGGACATGGTGTCGACGTGGCGCAGCCGCGGGTCGAACTCGAGCGCGTCGAAGAGCACCGGCGCGCCGTCGAGCCACGCGATGTTGCCCAGGTGCAGGTCGCCGTGGCCTTCGCGCACGCGCCCGCGCGCGCGCCGGCGTTCCAGCCGCGACGCCAGCGTCGCGTGCGCGTCGACGCTCCAGTCGCGCAACGCGGCCACCGCCTGCGGTTCGACGCCGAGCGCGGCGAGCGTCGCCAGGGTGTCCAGCGCGATGCGGCGCGTGTCGTGCGGATCGCCCCACGCCGCCGGCGACGGCGGCAGCGCGGCGTGGAACGCGGCCACCGCCTGCGCCAGCGCGTCGACCTGCGCTTCGCCCAGCCGGCCCGCGGCGGCAAGGCGGTCGAACGCCGCGTCGCTGTCGAAGCGCCGCATGCGCAGCGCCCAGTCGAGCGCCGCGGCGGCATCGGCGGCGTCGTCGGCGCGGCCCAGCCGCGGCGCGTCGGGGGCGCCGAGCACCGGCAGCACGTCGACGTACCAGTGCGCCGCGGTGCGCCGGTTCAGGCGCAGCTCCTCGGCGCAGAAGTGGTGCCGGCGCTCGCGGCTCGAGAAGTCGACGAAGTCGAGCGCCAGCGGCTTCTTCAGCTTCAGCGCCCAGCCGCCGGCCAGCAGCACCGACGACAAGTGCGTCTCGATCACCTCGGCCGCGCCGTCGAACGGCTGCGGCCAGGCGGCGGGGCGCATGAGCCCGCGCACCAGCCGGTGGTGGCGTTCGAGCGCGTCGTCGCAGGGGTCGGGCACGGGCCGATTGTCGGCCCCGCGCCGGTCGGGGGTCCCCCGCGCGGGGGCCGCCTTCGGGCGATGGAGGCGGCGCCGGCTGCGGCGCACGATGCACGCTCGCACCCGACGTGCGCATCTCAAGCAGGAGGCCGCATGCCCCACCCCGCCCACCGCCCGCAGCGTCGGCCGCCTTCGCCGTGGCGGCGCTGGTTCGACGCCGCGCCGACGACGCGCCGCTGCAGCGCCGACGCCCGCCTCGACGCCGCGCTGCGCGAGGTGCTCGACGCCCACGACGACGCGCCGTCCCCCGGCCCCGACGACGACGTGCCGAGGGGCTGCGCCTGGTACGTGTCGAGCCACGACCTGGCCCACGGCGTCGAGGTGCAGGAGCGCGACGCGACCGACGCCGACCTGTGGCCCCTGCTGTCGTGGCAGCTGCGCTACGCGTGAACGCCCTTGCCCCGGCCCGCCCCCACCGGAGCCCGGCCGGCCCGTGGCGGCCGGACAGCGTGCCGAGCGCCCCCCCGTCGAGCCCGCACTCGTCGTGCGCACGCCCGTTCGTCGCCGCCGGTGGCGTTCCGTCGCCGGTGCCCGCCGATCGGTCGCAACGCGCTCGCGCGGCGGTGCCGCGCTGCCTAGAGTCCGGCCCATCGAACAAGCCGCAGCACCCCGGAGCCGAACACCATGCACCGCCCCCTGAGCACCCGCCTTTCCGCCCTCGCCGCTTCCTTCGGCGTCACCGGCCTGATGCTTGCCAGCATGCACGGGCTCGCGCAGCACGAGTCGCAGGACCAACGCCTGGCGCAGCTCGCGCAGCAGGTCGCCGCCACCGCCCCGGCGCACGGCTGCGCGTTGCACGCCAGCGGCGGCGCGCACGGCTGAACCGGTCCACGGCGTGGCCGCGCTCAGCGGCGCGGGCTCGGTCAACGGGGGCCTACGCCGCGGCCGCCGTCCGCGCGAGCCACTCGCCGAAGCCCTGCAGCGCCGGGGAAGCTTCGCCTTCGGGCACGACGAAGTAGTAGCTGCGGTCGCTGTCCAAGGCCAGCGGCGCCGGCCGCACCAGCCGGCGCTGCGCCAGCTCGTCGGCCACGAACATCTCGGGCACCAGCGCCACGCCCAGCCCCTGCACCGCGGCCTCGATGCTCATGGAGAACAGCTCGTAGCGCGGGCCCTGCAGGTCGCCGTCGACCTCGACGCCGGCCTGCGCGAACCAGCGCCGCCACGCGTCGGGCCGCGTGGTCTGCTGCAGCAGCGGCAGCCGCCCGATCGCTGCGGCGTCGGCCGCGCCGCCGGGCAGGCGCGCGCGCAGCAGCGCCGGGCTGCACACCGGCACCAGCCGCTCGCCCATCAGGCGCCGGCAGCGGCAGCCGGCCCAGCGGCCGTCGCCGGCGTAGATCGCCGCGTCGATCCCGCTGCCGTCGAACAGGAAAGGGCGCGTGCGCACGTGCAAGTTCAACTGCAGCGCCGGCTCGCTGCGCGCCACGTCGGCCAGCCGCGGCAGCAGCCAGCGCGTCGCGAACGTCGGCACCACCGCCAGTTCGATCACCTGCCGCTCGCCGCCACCGGCACGCAGGTCGAGCGCGTCGGCTTCGAGCGCCGCGAGCCGCGCCGCGACCTTGCGCGCGTAGGCCACGCCGGGCGCCGTCAGCACCACGCCGCGGCGCGTGCGGCGGAACAGCTTCACCGCCAGCACCGCCTCGAGCGCGGCGACCTGCCGGCACACCGCGCTCTGCGTCAGCGCCAGCTCGTCGGCGGCCAGCGTGAAGCTTTCGTGGCGTGCGGCGGCCTCGAAGGCCACCAGGGCAGTCGTGCTGGGCAGTCGGCGGCGCATGGTGGGCCTTTCGAAGTGCGCTTCATGCACTTGGCTATGCCCAATTCTCGTTTGCTCCGCAACCTTGCGGCGCGTAGCATCTCGCCCACTGCACGCGTCGAGTGCCGGCGCCGCACAACCGGAGACCGCCATGTCCAAGCCTGCCTTCCACTGGGACGACGCGCTGCTGCTCGATCAGCAGCTCACCGACGACGAACGCGCGATCCGCGACGCCGCGCACGCGTACTGCCAG
>CAZUBF010000115.1:0-12133 GCA_964618555.1 uncultured Azohydromonas sp. | reverse complement strand
CGACGTTCATGATCATGGGCGACAAGTGCACGCGCCGCTGCCCGTTCTGCGACGTCGGCCACGGCCGCCCCGACCCGCTCGACGCCGACGAGCCGGTCAACCTGGCCAGGACCATCGCCGCGCTGAAGCTCAAGTACGTGGTGATCACCAGCGTCGACCGCGACGACCTGCGCGACGGCGGCGCGGCGCACTTCGTCGACTGCATCCGCCAGGTGCGCGAAGCGTCGCCGGCCACGCGCATCGAGATTCTCACGCCCGACTTCCGCGGCCGCGACGACCGCGCGCTGGGCATCCTGAAGGCGGCGCCGCCCGACGTGATGAACCACAACCTCGAGACGGTGCCGCGGCTGTATAAGGAGGCGCGCCCGGGGTCGGACTACGCGTTCAGCCTGGGCCTGCTGAAGAAGTTCAAGGACGCGGTGCCCGGCGTGCCGACCAAGAGCGGGCTGATGGTCGGCCTCGGGGAGACCGACGACGAGATCCTGCAGGTGATGCGCGACATGCGCGCGCACGGCATCGACATGCTGACCATCGGTCAGTACCTGGCGCCCAGCGGCCACCACCTGCCGGTGCGCCGCTACGTGCACCCCGACACCTTCGCGATGTTCGAGCGCGAGGCCGCGGCGATGGGTTTCTCGCACGCCGCGGTCGGCGCGCTGGTGCGCTCGAGTTACCACGCCGACCGGCAGGCGCACGCCGCCGGCGTGCCGGCCTCGGTCTGACCGCCGGCCGGCGCACGGCCTGCGGCGCCGCGCCGCTGCGCACAATGCGCGGGTGATGAGCGACGCGCCGCGCTGGTTCACCGTCGACCGCGACGACACCGTCGCCCGGTTGCGCCTGCACGGCGCGTGGCGGCTGCGCGACCTGGCGGCCATCGACGCCGCGCTGCGTGCCTTCACGTGGCCGGCCGGCCCGGACGCCGAGCTGACGGTCGACGGCAGTGCGCTCGACGAGATCGACTCGGCGGCGGCGCTGGCGCTGCTGCGTGCCCTGCACCGCGCCGGCGCCCGCGCGCCGAGCTTCAGCGGTTTCGCGCCGGCGCACCGGCGCGTCGTCGAGCAGGTGCAGGGTCGGTTCGACGCGGCGGCGCCGCTGCCGCCGCCGCGCCCGTCGAGCGTGCTCGCGCACCTCGGGCGCGAGACGCTGGCGCTCGGCACCCTGCTGCACGGTCACCTCGCATTCCTCGGCGCGACGATGCTGGCGTTCGGCGAACTGCTGCGCCGCCCGCGCCGGCTGCGTTCGCGCGAGCTGACGGTGCAGCTCGAACACGCCGGCCTCGACGCGATCCCGGTGGTCGCGCTGGTCACCGCGATGATCGGCGTGGTCATCGCCTACCTGCTGGGGCTGCAGGCCGAGAAGTACGGCGCCAACGTGTTCGTCGTCGACGGCGTCGCCATCGGCGCGACGCGCGAGTTCGCGCCGATCATCGTCGCGGTGATCGTCGCCGGCCGCTCGGGTGCGGCCTTCACCGCGCAGCTCGGCGCGATGCGCCTGACGGAGGAGACCGACGCGATCCGCACGCTCGGGCTGTCGCCGATGCACGTGCTGGTGCTGCCACGCGTGCTGGCGCTGATGCTGGCGCTGCCGCTGCTGGTGTTCGTCGGCGACGTGATGGCGCTGGTCGGCGCGATGGCGGTGGCCGGGCCGATGCTCGACCTGACGCCGCCGGTGTTCCTCGCGCGGCTGCGCGAGGCGCTCGAGCTGCGCCACGTGCTGGTCGGGCTGGCGAAGGCGCCGGTGTTCGCCTTCGTCATCGCGCTGATCGGCACGCGCATGGGCATGACGGTGGGGCGCGACACGCGCGCGGTCGGCGCGGCGACCACCTCGACCGTGGTGCAGGGCATCGTCGCGGTGATCCTGCTCGACGCCGCGTTCGCGGTGATGCTGCAGGCGCTGGGGTGGTGATGGACGCGGTCATCGAGGTCGACGGCATCGTCACGCGCTTCGGCGCGCAGACCGTGCACGACGGCGTGTCGTTCAGCGTGGCTAGTGGTTCACTGGTGGCCCTGATCGGCGGCAGCGGCACCGGCAAGTCGGTGCTGCTGCGCGAGATCATCGGGCTGCACCGGCCCACCGACGGGCGCGTGCGGGTGCTCGGCACCGACGTGTGGAGTGCGCCGGCGCACGCGGTCGACGCGCTGCGGCGACGCTTCGGCATGATGTTCCAGGACGGCGCGCTGTTCTCGTCGCTGACGGTGGCGCAGAACGTCGCGGTGCCGCTGGCGGAGCACACCGGGCTCGACCGCGACGCGATCGACGCGCTGGTCGCGTTGCGGCTGGCGCAGGCCGGGCTGCCGCGCGAGGCCGGCGCGAAGCGTCCGGGCGAGCTGTCGGGCGGCATGCGCAAGCGCGCCGCGGTGGCGCGCGCGATCGCGCTCGAGCCCGAGGTGCTGTTCCTCGACGAGCCGACCTCGGGGCTCGACCCGATCACCGCGCGCGGGTTCGATCGTCTGGTGCGCTCGCTGGTCGACGACCTCGGGGTGACGGTGTTCCTCGTCACGCACGACCTGGACACGCTGCTGACGGTGGCCGACCGGCTGATCGTGCTCGCCGGCGGCCGCGTGCGCGCCGACGGTGCGGTGCACGACGTGCTGGCGGTCGGCGACGCGTGGATCCGCGACTACTTCTCGGTCCGTACAATGGTCGAAGGAGGTTCGAGCGGTGGAGGCTGAAGCCCGCTACACGTACGTCGGCCTCGCGGTGCTGCTGCTCGTCGCGACGCTGGCCGGTGCGCTGGTATGGCTGCAGAACGTCGGCGCGCGCGACCGCTTCGCGAACTACGCGATCCACTTCGAGCGCCAGGCGCTCGACGGGCTGGATGTCGGCGCCGACGTGAAACTGCGCGGCATCAAGGTCGGCCGCGTCGAGGCCTATGCGCTGGCCGACGGCAGCGTCGAGCGCGTGCGCGTCGTCGTGCGCGTCGACCGTCACGTGCCGGTGACGTCGCAGACGGTGGCCGTGATTTCGCGCAACTACGTCACCGGGCTCGCGGCGATCAACCTGGTGCACCGCGGCCCGGGGGGCGAGCCGCTGCGCGCCGGCGCCGGCGACGAGCTTGCGCTGATCGCCGAAGGGCGCTCCGACATCGACCTGATCACCGGTCGCTTCAGCGAGGTCGGCGAACTCGCCTCGGACGCCCTCGACAACGTCAACCGGTTGCTCGCTCGCGAGAACCGCGAAGCGCTGGTGGCCACGCTGCGTGCGCTGCGCGAGCTCGCCGACGGATTGAGCGCGCGTTTGACCACCCTCGAACAGACGATGCGGCAGGTCGGCGGCGCAGCCACGGCGATCGGCGGTGCGACCACGCGACTGGCCGCCGCGGGCGAGCGGCTTGCCGCGGTCGGCGAGGACGCCGGCCAGCGCATGACCGCTGCGGTCGAGGGGGCCGGCGCGCAGGTGGCGGCGGCCAGCGGCAAGGCGGGCGACGGGATCGAGCGCACGCTGGCGCAGGCCGACCTCGCGCTGGCGGAGGCCCGCGGCGCGTTGGCAGCGATCGAGCGCCAGACCGTGTCGAGCGCACGCCGGCTCGAGGACGTGGCGGCGAGCGTCGACGACCGGCTTGCGGCGGCCACCACCGAGCTGCGGCTGAGCGTGGAGGCCGCGACGCACGTGCTCGACCGGCTGCGCGATCCGCGTGCGGCGCTGCTCGGCCCGGCAGCGTCGCAGCTCGGCCCCGGCGAGGCGCCGCGGTGAGAGCACTGCTGGCGCTTGCCGCGACGCTGCTGCTGGCCGCGTGCGTGTCGCTCGGCCCGGACGGCGTGGTCGCCGCGCACGCTTACCTGGCGCTCGACGACGTGGCGGCACCGCCGGCGCGACGCGACCGGCCGCTGGTCGACGCGCTGCGCGTCGGTGCGCTGCCGGCCGACGCGATGGCCGAGACGACGTCGATCGCCTACTCGCAGCACGCCGGCGAGTTCGCGTTCTACCAGCTGGCGTCGTGGACCGAGCGCCCGCTGCGCCGGCTGCCGCGGCTGTTGCAGCACCGCCTGCAGGCGCGCGGCGTGGCCGCGGCGGTATCGCTCGACGTCGACGGGCAGCGCGCCGACTGGGCGCTGGTGCTGCGCGTGGAGGCGCTGCACCACGACCTGGCGGGCGGCGTCTCGCGGGCGCGGCTGGTGCTCGACGCCGAGCTGGTCGACCGCCGCGAGCGCACGCGCCTGGCGCGGCGGCGCTTCGATGCCACGGTCGGGACGGCACAGCCCGATGCGCGCGGTGCGGCGCTCGGGCTGTCGCGTGCGACCGCGGCGGCGTTCGACGAACTGGTGCCCTGGCTCGAGCAGACGCTGGCCGACGCGGCGCGGCGTTGACACCCGCACCCCGGCGCCGTCGCGGCGGTGGCGATCAGGCGGCGGGCGGGGTGGCGGCGAACTGCTCCCAGGCCTGGAGCGCCTCTGCGGCATACATCAGCGACGGGCCGCCACCCATGTACACGGCGACGTTGAGTGTCTCCTCGAACTCGGCGCGCGTCGCGCCGAGCCGCTGCAGCGCCTTCGTGTGGAAGCCGATGCACGCCGAGCAGCGCTGGCTGACGCTGATGCCCAGCGCGATCAGCTCCTTTTGCTTCTGGCCAAGCGCGCCGTCGGCGAGCGCACCGGCGGCCATCGCCGAGAAGCCCTGCAGCGTTGCGCTCTGCGTCGTGCGGTAGGGCGCGAGTTGGCGCGAGGTCTGCTGCGTCAGTTCGGGGAACGAGGAGGGGGTCATCGTGGCTGCGCGAGGGGTGGGTGCACAAACCCGCCACGGTATCGCAGCGCGCGGAACGCCGCTTGACGCCGGTCAACTGGCCGGTGCGTCGGCGGCAAGCAGCTTGTCGACCAGTGCGTGCAGCGCCGCGAAGTCGGGTTCACCGACGTAACGCTTGACGATCTCGCCGCGGCGGTTGATCAGGAACGTGGTCGGCGTCAGCCGCACGTCGCCGAAGCGTTGCGCGATCTCCCCGGTGTTGTCGATCGCCACCGAGAACGGCAACTGACGCGTTTCGGCGAAGCGCGCCACGAGGGCCGGCGGGTCGTGGCTCATCGCCACGGCCACCGTCTCGTAGCCGCGGTCGCGGAACTTGACGTGGGTGGCCGCCATCTGCGGCATCTCCTTGATGCAGGTGACGCAGCTGGTGGCCCAGAAGTTGACGAGCACGACCTTGCCGCGCAGGTCGTCACTGCCGATGCGCTGGCCGTCGAGCAGCGGATACGTCACCTGCGGCGCCGCCTCGAGGCGCGTGAGGCTGTGCCAACCCAGCGCGCCGACTGCCGCGACAATCAGCGCAACGAGCATCCAGGCGAGCGGGCGGGCGGACTTCATGGCGCGGGAGACAGGCAGTCGCAGGCAGTTTACGGCAGCGCTGGTGGTCATCGCGGCGGCGGGTCCTGCCGCGCAGGCACGCGCGCTGACGGAGACCGACGCCGCTGCCGGCGTGCGTGCCGCGCTCGACCGCGCCGCCGCTGCCGCGGTTGCGCTGCTCGGGCGCACCGACGGCTTCTACGGCAACCCGGCGCTGCGCATCGGGCTGCCCAGGCCGCTCGACGCGGCCGCCAAGCTCATGAAGGCCACCGGCCAGGGGCGGCGAGTCGACGAGCTGGTGCTGGCGATCAACCGCGCCGCCGAGACCGCGGTGTCCGGATCGCTCGGCTTGCTGCGCGATGCGGTGCGTTCGATGTCGGTCGAGGACGCGCTGGGCATCGTGCGCGGTGGCGACACGGCGGTGACGAAGTTCTTCGAGCGCAAGACGCGCGCAGCTTTGAGCGCGCGCCTGGGACCGCTCGTCGACGAAGCGACGCGCCGCTACGCGCTGGCTGAGAAGTACGACGCGGTGGCGTCGCGCGCCGCCGTCGCCGGGCTGCTGCGGCGCGACGAGGCCAGCGTCGAGGCCTACGTTACCGACAAGGCGCTCGACGGCCTGTACCGCACGATCGGCGAAGAGGAACGCCGCATCCGCCGCGACCCGGTGGGCACTGGCAACGCGCTGCTGCGCCAAGTGTTCGGCCGCTGAGCGCGCCGGGTGCGGGTCAGGCCGGCTTCATCAGCTCGAACATCAGCGCCGCCGACAGCCCGTCGGCCAGCGTCGCCCGCCCGACGCGGGCGATGCCGGCGGCGTCGAACGGCGACGCCTGGTAGCGCGGGCCGTGGTCGGCGACTTCGATCAGTGCCGGCGCCGGGTCGACCGAAAGCAACTCGGCGTGCAGGGTGTGCAGCCTCTCGGCGTCGAGCAACGCGTCGTAGACCAGCGCGTGCGGTGCGCCGCCGCGGCAGAACTCGCGCGCGCTGTCGACCGAACTGACGAAGTCGGTCAGCAGGCCCAGCGGCCGCAGCGCAATGCGCACCTCGTCGCGCAGTTCGCGCCGCGCGCTGAGCACCAGCACGTGGTGGCCGGCGAGCGCGCGCGCGCCGAACGTCGAGTCGAAGCCGGTGTCGATCTCGAGCGTGCTGACGCCGTCGATCGGCTCGTGCACGGTGCGCGGGAACTCGAGCGTGAGTCGGCATCCGCAGGCGGTGTCGGCGCGTTCGATCAGCAGCCCCATCGCCTGGGCGCCGTGTCGAAGCAGCTGCCAGTCGAGCGTGTCCAGCGCCGCAACGTGCGTTGGCGCCTTCGGGTCGTCGACCTCGTCGTCGGGACGGTGGCGGAAGCGCAGGTGCAGGCGCGCGCGCACCGGCCACTGCCGATGGTCGATGCCCAGATGCAGCGCCGAGCAGCTGTGCGTCAGCGCCCAGTCGAGCATCGCGTGCAACGCACCGTACAACAGCGAGGCGTCGACGACCACGGCGGCCGCGCGCGCGCTCTCGAGCAGCGGCGTGCCGCGCGCGCGGGCGCGAGGCTGGACCTCGGCGACGACCTGTCCGAGCAGCGACCTGAGATCGACGCGCTCGGGGCACTGGCGCACGGCGCTGTAGGTCAGGCGCGAAAGCTGCTGCGCGACCATCGCGGCGCGACGCGCCTGCGCCAGGCTGGCGGCGAGCACCTGCCAGTCGGCCTGCGCGCCGCCGTCGCGCAGGGTGTGCACGCGCTCGAGCGCCGCCGTCAGCGGCATCGCCACCTCGGCGCCGACCTGGGCGAACAACGCCGCCCAGTGGTCGTTGTTTTCGGCGCCCGCGAGCGCCGACACCGCGTGCGGTTGCGACAAGTCCATGCCTCCTGCCCGTTCTTGTGGGTGTGCGCGCCGGCGCGGGTAGCCGCGCCGGCCTGTGTCGAAAGGTAACGCGCTGCGCTGCCGGCGTCGACGCCGCGACGCGTTGTTGCCGTGCATTTCCGCACGCATCCGCTCGCTCGGGGTTGCCGCGCGGTCTTGCGGTGCGTGGTCGGGGTGCGGCCGATAATCGATCCGATGAGGTGGGCAGCGGCGTGCGCGGCGGTCGGGTTGTGCGGGGTGGCCGGCTGTGCGCCGCCACTGGACTGGCGCGAGGTACGTCCACCGGGCAGCGGCGCGCGGCTGATGTTCCCGTGCAAGCCGGTGGGCCTGACGCGTGCCGTGCCGCTGGCCGGCGATGCGGTCCAGCTGACGCTGCTGGCCTGCGCCGCCGACGACACGACCTTCGCGCTGACCCACGGCGACGTCGCCGACCCGGCCCGAGTGACGTCGGCGCTGCGGGCACTGGCCGCCTCGGCTGCGGTCAACGTCGCTGCGCAGGCCGACGAGGGCGAGCCTTGGCAGGTCCGCGGCATGACGCCGAATCCGCAGGCGCGACGCTGGCGGCTTGCCGGACGGCTGCCCGACGGCAGCGCGGTGCACGAGCAGGTGCTGACGTTTGCGAAGGGCACACGCGTGTTCCAGGCCACGGTGATCGGCGCCAGGCTGCAGGCCGACTCGGCAAACGCGTTCTTCGACAGCGTCGAGCTGGACTCGTGAGCGTCGGCCTGCGATCGCCCGAGGACAGCCCTCGGCGCCGCTCGCCAGAGGGGCAGGTCGTCGGGCGTGGGGGGGCGCGGTGAGCGAGCCGGCGTGGCAGGGCTCGCCGGTGGCGTTGCGCACTGCCGCGCAGATCTTCCTCAGCTTCGCGTTCGCGTACTTCTTCTCGGCGCTGCTGCGCGCGGTAACCGCGACGCTGGCGCCGGCCTTCAGCCAAGAACTCGGGCTGGGTGCGGGCGATCTCGGGCTGCTGGCCGGCGCATACTTCTTCGGCTTCGCGGCGATGCAACTGCCGCTGGGCAGCGCGCTCGACCGCCACGGCCCGAAGCGCGTGCTGGTGGCCCTCATGACCGTCGCGGTGCTGGCCTGCGCCGGGTTCGCGATGGCGCGCGGCTTCGCCGCACTGTTGCTGACGCGCATGCTGATCGGCATTGGCGTGGCGGCTTGCCTGATGGCGCCGCTGACCAGCTTTCGTCACCGATTCAGCCCTGCGTTGCAGTTGCGCGCCAACTCGTGGATGCTGATGACCGGCTCGCTGGGCATGCTGGCGTCGACCGTGCCGGTGCAGTCACTGCTGCCGCTGATCGGCTGGCGCGGACTGTTCTGGCTGCTCGCGGTGCTGTTGGCGCTGGCCATCGTGGGCATCGCGCTGCTGGTGCCGCGCGACGAGCCGGCACATGGCACGCTCCCGAAGGCGGCGCCGCAAGGCGGCTACCGCGAGATCTTCGGCCACCCGATGTTCCTGCGCCTGCTGCCGATGGGCTTTTTTCACTACGGCGGCTTGGTGGCGATGCAGTCGCTGTGGGCCGGCCCGTGGCTGACCGAGGTCGCCGGCCATGCGCCGCACGAAGCCGCGCGCGGCCTGTTCCTGATCAACCTGTCGATGCTGCTCGCGTTCCTGTCGTGGGGGCTGTGCATGCCACGGCTGATGCGTCGGGACTGGGACGCACTGCGGCTGATCACGTTTGGCGTGCCGCTGAGCTTGGCGATCCTGGCGGCCGTGGCGGTCCTGGGCGCGCGCAGCGCGGCGCCGGCATGGGCACTGTGGTGCGTGTCGTGCACCGTCGTCACCCTGGCGCAGCCGGCGGTTGGGCAGGCCTTCGACCGTGCGCGCGCCGGACGCGCGCTGTCGGCGTACAACCTGGTCATCTTCGCCGGGGTGTTCTGCGTTCAGTGGGGGATCGGGCTGCTGATCGACGCGTTGCAGGTGATGGGCTGGGCCCGCGTGCCGGCGTTTCAGGCGGCGTTTGCGGTCTTCGCCCTCGCCTGCACCGCGTCGTACCTTTGGTTTCTTCGGCATGGCCAGGCGCCGCCTCGCTGCCCGCGTGCCGACGCCGCATCTTGACTGCGCATAATCCTCTGCTTCCATGGCTGCTCTGCTGATCGTCGCGCACGCACCGCTGGCTTCCGCGCTGGCGGCCGTGGCACGCCACACCGGCATCAATCCCGATGCGGTGATCGAGGTGTTCGACGTGCCGCCGGCGTTGCGTGGGCTCGACGCGATCCGCGATCAGGTGCGCACGCTGCTGGTGCAGATGCGTCAGCCGCAGGTGCTCGTGCTCACCGACGTGTTCGCGGCGTCGCCGTGCAACGGTGCGCTGCTGGCCGCGGACGGCGTCGCCGTCCGCGTCGTCAGCGGGGCCAACGTGCCGATGCTGTGGAAGGTCGTGGACCACATCCACGACCCGCTCGACCAGCTGGTCGCCGCGGCGGTGTCGGCGGGGCAGCAGGGTGTAATGCAGCTGTCGACGCCGGCGCCGCAGCTGCAGCCGCGGCGCGCCACGCCCCATGATCCGAACCAAGCTGACCATCAGCAATAGGCTCGGTCTGCACGCCCGCGCGTCGGCCAAGCTGACGAAGCTCGCGAGCGGTTTCGCGAGCGACGTGCACATGAGTCGCAACGGCCGGCGCGTCAACGCCAAGAGCATCATGGGTGTGATGATGCTGGCCGCAGCGCAGGGCGCCGAGATCGAACTCGAGGTCGACGGCGCCGACGAGCAGGCCGCCGCGGCGGCGATCCGCCGGCTCGTCGACGACCGCTTCGGCGAAGGCGAGTAGCCCGTCGGCACTTGCGCGCCACGCCTGCCGGGGCGCTGCTACATTGGCCGCATGAGCATCCAGATCTTCGGCCTGCCGGTCTCGCGCGGGGTGGCGATCGGACGCGCGGTGCTCGTCGCGTCGAGCCGCGTGGACGTCGCGCACTACTTCATCGGGGCGGCCGAGGTCGGCGCCGAGGTCGAGCGTTTGCGTCACGCGCGCGACGCCGTATCGCAGGAGTTGAGCACGCTGAGGGACGAGCTGTCGGCGGAGGCTCCGCCCGAGTTGGCGGCGCTGCTCGATGTGCACCTGATGCTGCTGCACGACGAGGCGCTGACCGAGCCGACCAAGCAGTGGATCGTCGAGCGCCACTACAACGCCGAGTGGGCACTGTCGGCGCAACTCGAGGTGGTGGCGCGCCAGTTCGACGAGATGGAGGATGACTACCTGCGCGAGCGCAAGGCCGACCTGGAGCAGGTGACCGAACGACTGCTGCGGGCGCTGGCGCGCGCCGCCGGCGCGACGCCGGCTGCGCCGGCGGCGCTGGCGCGCGACTTCGCCGGCGAGGACCCGCTGGTGCTGGTGTCCGGCGACATCGCGCCGGCGGACCTGCTGCAGTTCAAGCGCAGCATCTTCACCGGCTTCGTCACCGACGTCGGCGGCCGGACCTCGCACACGGCGATCGTCGCGCGCAGCATGGACATCCCGGCCGTCGTCGGCGCGCGCGAGGCCAGCCGCGTGATTCGGCAGGACGACTGGCTGGTCATCGATGGCGATGCCGGCGTGGCGATCGTCAACCCGTCTCCGATCGTGCTCGAGGAGTACCGCTTCCGCCAGCGGCAGATCGAGCTCGAGCGTGCACGGCTGCACCGATTGCGCTTCACGCCGGCGGTCACGCTCGACGGGCAGCCGGTGGAACTGCTGGCGAACATCGAGCTGCCGGCCGACGCGCCGACCGCGCTCGAGTCCGGCGCCGTCGGCGTCGGGCTGTTCCGCAGCGAGTTTCTGTTCATGAACCGGGCCGGCGCCTTGCCCGGCGAGGACGAGCAGTACGAAGCCTACCGTGCAGCCGTCGAGGCGATGCGCGGGCTGCCGGTGACGATCCGCACCGTCGACATCGGCGCCGACAAACCGATCGACCGCATGTCTGCGCAGGAACTGCGCCACGAACACTCGCTGAACCCGGCGCTGGGCCGGCGTGCGATACGCTGGAGTCTGTCGGAGCCAACGATGTTCCGTCAGCAGGTGCGCGCCATCCTGCGCGCCGGTGCGCATGGCAAGGTACGCATGCTGGTGCCGATGGTCATGCACCCGCGCGAGATCCGCCAGACGCTGGACATCGTCGAGCGCGCGAAGCAGCAGCTCGCCGACGCCGGGCGGGTCTTCAACGACGTCGAGATCGGCGCGATGATCGAGGTGCCTGCGGCTGCGCTGACCTTGCCGTCGATGCTGCCGCTGGTCGACTTCGTGTCGATCGGCACCAACGACTTGATTCAGTACACGCTCGCCATCGATCGGGCCGACGAAAGGGTCGCACCGTTGTTCGAGCCCTGGCACCCGGCCGTGCTGCGCCTCATCGCCGACGTCATCGCGCAGTCGCGCGCCAGCGGCAAGCCGGTCAGCGTGTGCGGGGAGATGGCTGGCGACACCGCGTTCACCGACCTGTTGTTAGCGATGGGCTTGCGCAGCTTCTCGATGCACCCGGCGCAGATCGCGGCAGTGAAGCAGCGTGTCCTGCGCACCGATGCGAGCCGCGTGGCCACGTTGCTGACGACGCTGCTGCTCGCCGAAGACCCGGCCGACGAGTGGGCGCGGCTGACAGGCTGACCGGCTGATGCCGGGGGCTTGCCGACGGCGCCCGCCGGACCCACCGACCTCCCGGCCCGCGAACACATGGCACCGCGCCGCCAGGAAACCATGCTACAGTTCAAGGCTTCGCTGCACGGTGCTACGCATCGTTTCTGGCAAGGTCCGCAACGCGGACGCCGCAGCGAAGCTAAAGCCGAGTGTTTGACAGGGGTTTGAAAAACACGTCAGAATCTCGGTCTTCGCTGCTGACGAGGCAGCCACGCCGCAAGGCGACGCTCTTTAACAAGATACAGCCGATAAGCGTGGGCGTTTGAAGGCGAGTGCCAAGGATCCTCGGATCCGCAAACGCTCATGGAAGCAGAAGTGAAGTTCACTTCAATTCCGTTTTTGAGCAAAACTTCAAGATCGAACTGAAGAGTTTGATCCTGGCTCAGATTGAACGCTGGCGGCAT
>CAZUBF010000114.1:0-12330 GCA_964618555.1 uncultured Azohydromonas sp. | reverse complement strand
ATCAGCCGCGGCGCCGGCTTGCCCGGGATCAGCGCGGTGGTGATGACGATGTCGCACTCCTTGGCCTGCTGCGCGTACATCGCGCGCTGCGCGGCCTGGAAGCCTTCGCTCATCACCTTGGCGTAGCCGCCGCCGCCCGAGCCTTCCTCCTCGTAGTCGACCTTGACGAATTCGCCGCCCAGCGACACCACCTGATCGGCGACTTCGGCACGGGTGTCGTTGGCGCGCACGATGGCGCCCAGGTTGGCGGCGGTGCCGATGGCCGCCAGCCCGGCGACGCCGGCACCGGCGATGAACACCTTGGCCGGCGGCACCTTGCCCGCGGCGGTGATCTGGCCGTTGAAGAAGCGGCCGAACGCGTTGGCCGCCTCGATCACCGCGCGGTAGCCGCTGACGCCGGCCTGCGAGGTCAGCGCGTCCATCTTCTGCGCGCGGCTCAGCTGCCGCGGCAGGCTGTCGATGGCCAGCACCGTCGCCTTCTTCGCCGCCAGCTGCTGCATCAGCTCCGGGTTCTGCGCCGGCCAGACGAAGCCGATCAGCACCCCGCCTTCACGCATCAGCGCCACTTCTTCGGGCGACGGCGGGCGCACCGTGAAGACGATGTCGGCGCGCGCCCACAGCTCGGCGGCCGTGGGCACCACCTCGGCGTCGCCCGCGCCACTTTGCACCGCCACCGAGAAGCCGAGCTTGATCAGCTTCGCGACGACGTCGGGCACGGTCGCGACGCGCTTTTCGCCCGCCGCGGTCTCCTTCGGAACTCCGATCAGCAACGCCATGCACGTTTCCCTTCGATGTTGCGGCGCCCGGGACTGTCGACGCTGCCGGACCACCGGCGCATCGCACGGCCCGGGACGGCGCGTGTCGCACGGTCGTCGGCAGTGACGGCCGTGCGGGACTCGCCCGCCGACGTTGCCAGCGGCATGCCGATCGCCATGTGAAAGGCCCCCTCGCCCGCCTTGATGGTTCCGCGCGCCATGGGCCGATGGCCACCGCGCGCGCGGGGCCCGAGCTTACACAAGTTCGCGGCGCGCGCCGCGACGGCGCGTCGCGCCGATACCATTGCTCCATGAGCGCGCCAACCCGCTGGAGCCCGAGCGTGACGGTGGCGGCCATCGTCGAACGCGACGGCCGCTATCTGCTGGTCGAGGAACACACGCCCGAAGGGCTGAAGCTGAACAACCCGGCCGGCCACCTCGACCCGGCCGAGTCGCCGCAGCAGGGCGTGGTGCGCGAAGTGCTCGAGGAGACGGCGCGCCGCTTCGTGCCGCGGGCGCTGGTCGGCGTGTACCTGTCGCGTTTCCGGCGCCCGGCGCGCGACGAGGACGTGACCTACCTGCGGCTGGCGTTCTGCGGCGACGTCGGCGAACCCGAACCGGGACGCCCGCTCGACGACGGCATCGTGCGCACGCTGTGGCTCACGCCCGACGAGGTGCGCACCAGCGCCGCACGTCACCGCAGCCCGCTGGTGCTGCGCTGCATCGAGGACCACCTCGCCGGGCGCCGGCATCCGCTCGACGTCGTGACGACCGACGCCACGGTCTTCGCGCCCGAGACGAAGGCATGACGGCGCGCGCACGCGTCGTCGTCGGACTGTCCGGCGGCGTCGATTCGGCCGTCGCCGCCTGGCTGCTCAAGCAGCAGGGCTTCGAGGTGGTCGGCATCTTCATGAAGAACTGGGAGGACGACGACGACGCCGAGCACTGCCCGAGCAACGTCGACTTCGTCGACGCCGCAGCGGTGGCCGACGTGATCGGCATCGAGCTCGAGCACGTCAACTTCGCCGCCGACTACAAGGACCGCGTGTTCGCCGAGTTCCTGCGCGAGTACCGTGCAGGGCGCACGCCGAACCCCGACGTGCTGTGCAACGCCGAGATCAAGTTCAAGGCCTTCCTCGACCACGCACTGCGGCTGGGCGCCGACAAGATCGCCACCGGCCACTACGCGCGCGTGCGCGAGCGCAACGCTCGCTTCGAGCTGCTCAAGGGACTCGACGCGGCGAAGGACCAGAGCTACTTCCTGCACCGCCTGAATCAGGCGCAGCTCGCGCACACGCTGTTCCCGCTGGGTGAACTTCGCAAGACCGAGGTGCGGCGGGTGGCCGCCGAGATCGGCCTGCCGAACGCGACGAAGAAGGACTCGACCGGCATCTGCTTCATCGGCGAGCGCCCGTTTCGCGACTTCCTGAACCGCTACCTGAGCCACGAGCCCGGCGACATCGTCGACGAACGCGGGCGCCGGCTCGGCCGCCACGTCGGCCTGAGCTTCTACACGCTGGGGCAGCGCCAGGGGCTGGGCATCGGCGGCGTCAAGGACAAGGGAGCGCCGCGCGGCGGCGGTGCGCACGCGCCGTGGTTCGTCGCGCGCAAGGACCCGCAGCGCAACCGGCTGGTCGTCGTGCAGGGTCACGACCACCCGGCACTGCTGTCGACCACGCTTCACGCCGCCGACGCCAGTTGGGTGGCGGGCCACCCGCCACGCGACGGCGCCTACTGCGCGAAGACGCGCTATCGCCAGTCCGATGCCCCCTGCCGCTTCGAGGCGCAGGGTCCGGCCGGCTTCGCGATGGCGTTCGACGAGCCGCAGTGGGCAGTCACCCCGGGGCAGTCGGCGGTGCTGTACGACGGCGATGTCTGCGTCGGCGGTGGCGTGATCGATGCCACGGTCGCCCCGGTGGCCTGACCGGCCCCGGCGGCGCGCCGCACCCGCGCATGCCGCAGCGGCGGCCCTGAACGCGTCCATCGCGTGACCGAGTCGCGCCGCGCGCCCGGGAAGACCCGGCGGCGGCTCAACCGGCGCGGTCGTCGGCCGATAGGCACCCTAGCCCAAGATTCCCGCTTGCCGAACGCCATGCCCTGCTGCCCCGCCACTCAGCCCGGCGCCCGCGTCGGTGCGGCCGTCCGCCGATGCGCCGCCTGACCGCCCGCTGGACGCTGTCGACGCGATTCGTCGCGTCCACGCTCGCCGTGCTGCTGCTGGTGCAGGCCGCGGCGCTGCGGGCACTGCAGCGCCAGGCCGACGCCGCGCTGCACGCCGTCGACGAGCGGCTCGAACGCGACGAGCGCGCGTGGCGCACCGCCTTCGCCGCGCGCGACGGCGCGCAGGACGCCGACGGGCTCGCCGCCGCCGCGTCCCGGGCCACCGAGTTCCGTGAACTGCACGAGGTCGACCTGGTGCTGGTCGCCGAGCGCGACGGGCGCCGCGAGGTGGTGCTGTCGACCCTGCCGGGCATCGACGCGGCTGCGCTGTCCGGCGCGCCGGCGCGCCGCGTGCGGCTCGGCGACGAGGTGTACCGCGCCCGCGCGGTCGACCTGCCCGACACCGCCTCGGCACGGCTGGACGCGGTGCTGCTGCGCCCGCAGCAGCAGGCGCTGGCGCCGTACCGCGAGATGCAGCGCTCGCTGTTCGCCATCACGTGCGGCGGCGCGCTGCTGCTCGGGCTGGCCGCCTTGTGGCTGTCACGGCGCGTCGCCGTGCCACTGGCCGCGTTGGCCGCCACCGCACGGCGCATCGGCCGAGGCGACCCTGCGCAACCGGTCGACCACCGCGACAGGCAAGACGAGGTCGGTGAACTCGCGCGGGCGTTCGAGCAGATGCGCGAAGACATCGCCGCCAACGACGCAGAGGCGCGCCGCCTGGCGTACACCGACGCGCTGACCGGACTGCCCAACGGTGCGCGCCTGCGCCACGCGCTGCGCGCCGCGCTGCTGGCGCGTGCCGGCGTGGCCGATGCGGTGCGCGAAGGAGGCGCCGACTGCGTGGCGGTGCTGGCGGTGGGACCGAGGCGCTGCGGGCCGCGCGACGGCCCGCTCGGTCCGGCCTTCGACGACCTGGTGCTCAAAGCGACGGCCGAGCGGCTGCGCGCCCACCCGTTGCGCGACGGCGACCGGCTCGCGCACCTGGGAGGTGACCGGTTCGCGCTGCTGCTCGTCGACATCGACCGCGACGCGGCGACAGCGGCCGCACGGCGCCTGGCGGGCCAACTCGGCGCGCCGCTGACGGTCGACGGCCAGGGCATCGACCGCGGCGCGCACGTCGGCCTCGCGCTGTGGCCCACCGACGCCGCCGACGCCGACACGCTGCTCGCGCGCGCCGAGGTGGCGCTGCACGCGGCACGACGGGCGGGCATCGACGTGCTCGCCTACGACCCGTCGTTCGACGCGCCCGGCGCGCAGGCGCAATCCTTGCTGCCGCAGCTGCGCCGCGCCGCCGCCGAAGGCGAGCTGCGCCTGTACCTGCAGCCGAAGCTGGCGCTGGCCGACACCGGCGTGGTCGGTGCCGAGGCGCTGCTGCGCTGGATGCACCCGCAGCGCGGACTGCTGCCCCCGGCAGAGTTCATCGCGCTGGCCGAGCAGACCGGCGTCGTGCGCGACCTGACGATGTGGGTGTTCGAGGAGGCGGCGCGCCGCTGGGAGTCTTTGCGTGGCGACGGCGCGCCGCTGCGCATTGCCGTCAACCTGTCGGCGGGCGACCTGCTCGACGCCGGGCTGCCGGACAGGCTCGACATCGTGCTGGCGCGCCACCACGTGCCGCCGCAGGCGTTCTGCCTGGAGGTCAGCGAGCGCGTGCTGCTGGACGACCCGCCGCGCGTGGCTTGCGCGCTGCAGCGGCTCGCCGAGCGCGGCTTCAAGCTGTCGATCGACGACTACGGCACCGCCGGCTCGTCGCTGGGCCAGCTCGCCCGGCTGCCGGTCAAGGAGCTGAAGATCGACCGCCCGTTCATCGTCGACCTCGACCGCGACGCGCGACACGCGGCCGTCGTGCGCTCGGCGATCCACCTGGCGCACGAGCTGGGGCTGAACGTCGTCGCCGAGGGCATCGAGAGCGCGGCGATCTGGCTCAAGCTGCGCGAGTGGGGCTGTGACGAGGGGCAGGGCTACCACATGAGCAAGCCGCTGCCGGCCGACGAACTGCCGGCATGGTGCCGCCACTGGCGCGAGAAGCAGGCGCCGGGGCTGCGCGCGCGGGCGTCGCTGACGACCTGACGAAGAACCCGGTCGACGCCGGGGGGATCCCGTGCCGTCGCGGTTCGACCCGCCGGGCCGGTGCGACGCCGAAGGCAGGGAGGGCCAGCGTGCTCACCGTGGCCTTCGCCGCGCTCGCGGGCCGCGCAGCGCGGTGCAGGCGGCCGAGGACACGACAGCGAACAACGAGCGGCGCCAACGGGCCGACCGGATCCGCCCACGCGACACGGGAAGCGACGGCGCGTGGGTGAGCGCCGGTCAACCCGCCAGCCAGTCGAGCAACGCGGCGGTCACCTCGAACGGACGCTCCCAGGTCAGCATGTGACCGCACTGCGGCAGTTCGACGTAGCGCGCGTGCGGCACCGCCGCGGCGATCTCGCGCGAGCACTCGGGCGGGGTCAGCGTGTCGGAGTCGCCGCACATCACCAGCAGCGGACAGGCGATGCGCGACAGCAGCGCGCGGCGGTCGCCGCGCTCGATCAGCGCACGGTTCTGCCGCGCCAGGTCGGCCGCGCCGGCGCGCTCGAGCGTCATGGCCAGGTAGTCACCGACCAGCGCCGCGTCGTGCTGCCGCGACGCGTGGAAGGCAAGCGCCACATTCGGGCGCAGCACCTCCTCGGCGCGACCCCGCTCGAACAACGCGATGGCGTCGCGTCGCAGCGCGACCATCTCGCGGGTGTCGGCGCGCGCCGTGGTGCCCAGCAGCGCCAGCCCGTGCACGCGCTCGGGCGCCTGGGCATAGGCCTCGTGCGCGACGATGCCGCCCATCGACGCGCCGACCAGTTGCAGCGGTCCCGGATGCTCGGCCAGCAGCAACTGGGCCATCGCCTCGATCGAATCGGCGCGACGGTGGACGTCGGTCACGTGCACCGGGCCACGTGCCGCGAGGGCGGGCCGCTGGTCGCGGAACAGTTCGGCGTCGCAAGCCAGCCCGGGCAAGAGGATCAGCGGCGTCACGCCGCGCAGTGTGCCAGTGGCCGCCGCGACGACGTCACTGCACCGCGTCGGGCGTGCGAACACGCTACGCCACTGTCGTTCGGGCGATTCGTCCTGGGTCTCGACCGGGCCCAGCCAGTCGAGGAACAACCGTGTGCATACCGTCTGCAGCCGTTCGCCGGCCTGCGGGTGACGCGCGATCAGCGCCAGGTTGCGCGCGATCTTGTCGGCCGCGGCCAGGTGCGGCACCTTCGCATAGGGCGTCAGCAGCGCCAGCGTGCCGCCGACGATCGGCTCGAGCGGGCCGCAGGACGCCGGGGACGACATGTCGTCGACACCGGCGTCGGGGCCGCGGGGGGGCTTGGGCATCTGCGTTCTCCTGGACATCGCGATCGACGGTGGGTCGACGACAGATTCAGTATGTGCGAATCGGTCGCATTTGCAATCAACCCCAGATTGAGATGACGCACCGGCCGGCCCTTCGCGTCGTTTCGTCGGTGCGCTGGGGCGACCGGCTGCCGTCGCCGCGCTCGGCGCACGAGGCGGTGGCGGACCGCCCCTGCATCGCTCACAGCTTGAAGCCGTAGTCGATGGTCACCGGCGCGTGGTCGGAGAACCGCTGCGCGAGGTAGATCGACTCGCGCTGCGCCTTCGCCGCGGTGGCCGGGGTCGCCAGGTGGTAGTCCAGCCTCCAGCCGACGTTCTTCGCCCACGCCTGCCCGCGATGGCTCCACCACGTGTACTGCTCGGGGTGCGGGTTCAGGCACCGGAACACGTCGACCAGCCCGGCATCGTCGATGAGCGACGTGAGCCATGCGCGTTCCTCGGGCAGGAAGCCGCTGTTCTTCTGGTTGCTGCGCCAGTTGCGCAGGTCGATGGCCTGGTGCGCGATGTTCACGTCGCCGACCAGCACGAACTCACGCTCGGCCTTCAGCCGCCGCAGGTGCGGCTCGATCTGCGCCAGGAAGCGGTACTTGGCCTCCTGTCGCTCGGGCCCGCTCGAGCCACTGGGAAAGTAGCAGCTGATCACGCTGAACTTGCGCCGCGCGGTGTCGAAGCGCGCCTCCAGGTAGCGACCTTCGGCGTCGAACTCGTCGCTGCCGAAGCCGGTGATCACGGCGCTCGGCGCCTTGCGCAGGTACAACCCGACTCCGGCATATCCCTTCTTCTGCGCGAAGTGGAAGTAGCCCGCCATTGCACCGATACGGTCGAAGCGACCGCTTACATCACCGTCCTGGGCCTTGACTTCCTGCACCCCCATACAATCGGCACCGGTCTGCGCGGCCCAGTCGAGGAAACCTTTGCTCGCCGCCGAGCGGATGCCGTTCAGGTTGAGCGTGACGAGCCGAAATCCCACCGTGACCTCCGCAGCCCCGACCCGCGTCGATCCGCTCGCCCAGGACTTCGTCAAGTTCTCGGTCGAGTCCGGCGTGCTGCGCTTCGGGGAGTTCAGGACCAAGGCCGGGCGGCTGTCGCCGTATTTCTTCAACGCCGGCCTGTTCGACGACGGCGCCAAGCTGGGCCGTCTCGCGGGATTCTATGCACGTCGCCTGATCGATAGCGGTCTACGGTTCGACCTGCTGTTCGGCCCGGCGTACAAGGGCATCACGCTGGCCGCCGCGGTGGCCATCGAGCTCGCGCGGCTCGGTCACAACAAGCCCTTCGCCTACAACCGCAAGGAAGCCAAGGACCACGGCGAGGGTGGCACCCTGGTCGGCGCGCCGGTGCGCGGGCGCGTGCTGATCGTCGACGACGTGATCTCGGCCGGCACCTCGGTGCGCGAGTCGATCGCGATGATCGACGCCGCCGGCGGCACGCCGTGCGGGGTGGCCATCGCGCTCGACCGCCAGGAACGCGCCACCAGCGCCGACGGCGCCGAACTGCCGCACTCGGCGGTCCAGTACGTGACCTCGCAACTCGAGCTCGAGGTGGTCGCCATTGCGACGCTCGACGACCTGCTGCAGGTGCTGTCGCACGCCAGCGACCCCTCGCTGGCGCGCCACGCGGCACCGGTGGCCGCCTACCGTGAACGTTATGGGATCTGAAGTGCCTCGCCCGCCGCGTCGGCCGTCGGTGCGCCACCTGTCGCTGGCGCTGCTGGGCGCGGCGCTGTTCAGCGCGGTGCATGCGCAGCAGCCCCCGCCGACGAGCATCTTCACCTGCGTCACCGCCGACGGACGGCGCCACACCTCGGACCGACCGATCGCCGCGTGCCGCAGCGTCGAGCAGCGCGAGCTGAACGGCGACGGTTCGCTGCGGCGCATCATCCCGCCGACGCTCACCGCCGAGGAGCGCGCCGTCAAGGAGGCCGAGGACCGCCGTCTGGCCGCCGTCCGCCAGGCGCAACTCGACGCCGTGCGCCGCGACCGCAACCTGAAGTCGCGCTACCCCGACGAGGCGGCGCACCAGCGCGCGCGCGAGGCCGCGCTCGACACCGTGCGCGGCGCGCTGCGTTCGGCCGAGCAGCGGCTCGAGGAACTGCGCCGCGAGCGCCAGCCGCTGGACAACGAGACCGAGTTCTACGTCGGCCGCGAGCTGCCGGCCAAGCTGCGTCACCAGCTCGAAGCCAACGCCGTGGCCGCCGACGCGCAGCGCAGCGCGATCTCCGCACACCGCGCCGAGCTCGATCGCATCACCGGGCTGTACGACGCCGAGCTCGACCGGCTGCGCAAGCTGTGGGCCGGTGCGCCGCCGGGCTCGCTGGGCCCGATGCCGTCCAACGCCGTGCCGGTCTCGGCGAACGGCCGCGGCAGCAGCGCGCCGCGCTGAGACGCTTCAGACGCCCAGGCGCCGGCGCAACGCTTCGTTGACCTGCACCGGGTTGGCCTTGCCCTTGCTCGCCTTCATCACCTGACCGACGAGGGCGTTGAAGGCCTTGTCCTTGCCGGCGCGGAACTCCTCGACCGACTTCGGATTCGCGGCGAGCACCTCGTCGACGATGGCCTCGAGTGCGCCGGCATCGTTCATCTGGCGCAGACCCTTGGCCTCGATGAGCGCGTCGACGTCGCCACCTTCACCGCTCCACAGCGCGTCGAACACCTGGCGCGCCGCGTTGTTCGACACCGTGCCGTCGGCGATGCGGCCGATCAGCGCGGCCAGGGTCGCCGGCATCACCGGCACCGCGTCGATCTCGCGGCCCTCGGCGTTGAGCCGCTTGCTGACCTCGCCGGCGAGCCAGTTGGCCACCGTCTTCGGCTGGCCGCAGGCGTCGCGCGCGGCCTCGTAGTAGCGCGCGAAGGCCAGGCCCTGCGTCATCAGCGCCGCCGCGTCGGCGCTCAGGCCGTCGTCGCGCTGGAATCGCTCGGCCATCGCCGCGGGCAGCTCGGGCATCGCGGCGCGCACGCGATCGACCCACTCGGGCGCGATCGCCAGCGGCGGCAGGTCGGGGTCGGGGAAGTAGCGGTAGTCGTGCGCGTCTTCCTTGGTGCGCATCGCCCGCGTCTCGCCGTTGCCGGGGTCGAACAGCACGGTGGCCTGCTCGATGGCCAAGCCGTCCTCGAGGCGCTCGATCTGCCACTGCACCTCGAAGTCGATGGCCTGCTGCAGGAAGCGGAAGCTGTTCAGGTTCTTGATCTCGCGCCGAGTGCCGAACGGCTGCCCGGGCCTGCGCACCGACACGTTGGCATCGCAGCGAAAGCTGCCCTCCTGCATGTTGCCGTCGCAGATGCCCAGCCACACCACCAGCGCGTGCAGCGCCTTCGCATAGGCGGCGGCCTCGGCGCTGGAGCGCATGTCGGGCTCGGAGACGATCTCCAGCAGCGGGGTGCCGGCGCGGTTCAGGTCGATGCCCGTCAGGCCGTGGAAGTCCTCGTGCAGGCTCTTGCCGGCGTCCTCCTCCAGGTGGGCGCGGGTGAGGCGCACCGTGCGGGGCTGCCCGTCGAGCACGAAGTCGATGTGGCCGCCCTGCACCACGGGAATCTCGTACTGGCTGATCTGGTAGCCCTTGGGCAGGTCGGGGTAGAAGTAGTTCTTGCGCGCGAAGATCGACAGCGGCGCGATGCGCGCACCCACCGCGAGCCCGAAGCGGATCGCGCGCTCGACCGCGCCGCGGTTGAGCACCGGCAGCGTGCCCGGCAGCGCCAGGTCGACCGCGCAGGCCTGCGTGTTCGGCGCGGCGCCGAACTGCGTCGACGCGCCGCTGAAGATCTTGCTCGCGGTGGACAGCTGCGCGTGCGTCTCGAGGCCGATCACGACCTCCCACCCGCGCACCAGCGTCGGCGCGGTCATACGCCCGCCTCCGCCGGCGCGCGCCGATGGAAGTCGGTGGCCTGCTGGAACGCGTGCGCGGCGTGCAGCAGCGCGCCTTCCTGGAAGTGGTTGCCGATCAGCTGCAGCCCCACCGGCAGAGCCGCCCCGTCGGTCGAAGCGGTGAATCCGGCAGGCACGCTCATGCCGGGCAGCCCCGCCAGGCTGGCCGGCAGCGTGAAGATGTCGGCCAAGTAGGCCTTGACCGGGTCGTCGGCGCCCTCGCCGAGCTTCCACGCCACCGTCGGCGCGACCGGGCCGGCGATCAGGTCGCACTGCGCGAAGCACTGGCGGAAGTCGTCGGCGATCATGCGCCGCAGCTTCTGCGCCTGCAGGTAGTACGCGTCGTAGTAACCATGTGACAGCACGTAGGTGCCGATCATGATGCGGCGCTTGACCTCGGGCCCGAACCCCTCGGCGCGGGTCTTCTTGTACATGTCGACGAGGTCCTCGTACTGCGCCGCACGGTGGCCGTAGCGCACGCCGTCGAAGCGCGACAGGTTCGAGCTCGCCTCCGCCGGCGCGATGATGTAGTACACCGGGATCGACAGCTCGGTGCGCGGCAGGCTGACGTCGACCAGCGTCGCGCCGAGCCGCTCGAACTCGGCCAGCGCGGTGCGCACCGCGCCACCGACGTCGGCGGCCAGCGCCGCAGGGAAGAACTCGCGCGGCAGCCCGATGCGCAGCCCGGCCAGCGGCCGGCCGGCGGCGGCGCCGTCGCGCGGGCGCAGCATCTGCGCGCGGAAGTCCTGCGGCGGCTGCTGCGCGCTGGTGCTGTCGCGCGCGTCGAAGCCGCTCATCGCCGACAGCAGCAGCGCGCAGTCCTCGGCACTGCGCGCGAGCACGCCGGCCTGGTCGAGGCTCGAGGCGAACGCGATCATGCCGTAGCGCGAGCACACGCCGTAGGTCGGCTTGATGCCGGTGACGCCGCAGAAGCTGGCCGGCTGGCGGATCGAGCCGCCGGTGTCGGTGCCGGTGGCCGCCGGCAGCAGCCGCGCCGCCACGGCAGCCGCCGATCCCCCCGAGGAGCCGCCGGGCACGCGCGCCGTGTCCCAGGGGTTGCGCGCCGGGCCGAAGGCCGAGTTCTCGTTGGCCGAACCCATCGCGAACTCGTCGCAGTTGAGCTTGCCCAGCGTCACCGCGCCGGCCCCCGGGCCCTCGCCCGGCAACCCGGCGCCCAGCCGCGCGACGACGGTGGCGTCGAACGGGCTGCGGTAGCCGGCGAGCATGCGCGAGCCGGCGGTGGTCGGCAGGTCGCGCGTGACGAAGACGTCCTTGTGGGCGATCGGCACGCCGGTCAGCGGCGACGCATCGCCGCGAGCGCGCCGGGCGTCGGCGTGGCGCGCCGCGGCCATCGCCGCGTCGGCATCGACGCAGAGGAACGCGCCGAGATGTTCGTGCGCTGCAATGCGTGCAAGCAGGTGTTGCGTCAACTCGGCGCTCGACAACTCGCGGGAATCGAGCGCGCGGGCGATCTCGGCCACGCCGAGGCGGTGTGCGCCGTCGATCACTCGATGACCTTCGGCACCAGGTACAGCCCGTCCTCGACCGCGGGCGCGCTGCGCTGGTTGGCCTCGCGCGCGTCGGATTCGTTGACCGCGTCGTCGCGCAGGCGCAGCTCGACCGCCGCCACCGCCGACAGCGGCGTGTACAGCGGCTCGATGCCGGCGGTGTCGACCGCGCTCATCCGCTCGACGATCGAGAAGAAGCCGTTGAGCTGCGCGAGCATCGCGGCGCGTTCTTCGGCACGCAGTTCGAGCCGCGCCAGGTGCGCGATGCGGCTCACGTCTTCGGAGGTCAGTGACATCGGGAATTTGCGGTGCTGACGCGGCCCGCCGGGGGCCGCGCGCCTGTCGTCCACGAGGATCGATGGGGTATTATCTCGCGCCAGTCAGGGCCCACCGCAGGCGTGCGTGCCACCGTACCGCACGGGCGCAGGCGGCGGGCTTTTTCGTATCCGGTTGCACCCGGCCGGCGTTCGGCCCGAACCGCTCCCCACCCACCGCCCGCGATGCCGTCGACCCCCCGCGCCGCGGCCGCCCAGCGCCGCTGAGCGTCGCCCCTCCGCCCACCGCATCGCCTCCTGCGCCACCCATGTTCGAATCCATTCGTCGCTACTTCTCGACGGACCTCGCCATCGACCTCGGCACCGCCAACACGCTGATCTACGTGCGCGGCAAGGGCATCG
>CAZUBF010000113.1:0-12367 GCA_964618555.1 uncultured Azohydromonas sp. | reverse complement strand
TCGACATCCTCGTCAACAACGCCGGCGCCACCTGGGGCGCGCCGGCCGAGGACTACCCGCTCGAGGCGTGGGACAAGGTGATGGACCTGAACGTCCGCAGCATGTTCCTGTTCTCGCAGGCCGCCGGCAAGGCGAGCATGATCCCGCGGCGCTTCGGGCGCATCATCAACGTCGCGTCGATCGCCGGGCTGGGCGGCTCGCTGGAGATGAAGTTCATCGCCTACGGCGCGAGCAAGGGGGCGGCGGTGAACTTCACGCGCACCCTCGCGGGCGAGTGGGGCCCGTACGGCATCACCGTCAACGCGCTGGCGCCGGGGTTCTTCCCGAGCAAGATGACCAAGGGCGTGATCTCGCAGTTCGGCGCCGACGCGCTGTCGGCGCGTGCGCCGCTGCGCCGCCTCGGCGACGACGACGACCTGAAGGGCGCCGCGCTGCTGTTCGCGAGCGCCGCCGGCAAGCACATCACCGGGCAGATCCTCGCCGTCGACGGCGGCGTCAGCGCCGTGCACGGGGGGTGAGCGTGGACACGAAGGCCCGCCTGCGCGGGGCTTCGTGCCTCGCGAACGCCCGTGGCGTCCGCGCCGCGGGCCGGACGAGCGTGGACACGAAGGCCCGCCTGCGCGGGGCTTCGTGCCTTGTGCACGACGGCCGCGTCCTCCCTGCGGGCCGGGTCGTTCCGTGACCTCCGCGCTGCGCTTCCCGGTGCGCATCCCGTTCGTCGAGGAGCTGGGGCTGGAGCTGCACGCTTTCGGCGGCGGCGCCGCGGAGATCCGCGTCGACCTGGCCGAGGCGCATCTGAACTCGTTCGCCGTGGCGCACGGCGGCGTGCTGATGACGATGCTCGACGTCGCGATGGCGCACGCGGCGCGCAGCGTCGACGCCGACGACCCGCGCCGGGCGCGCGGCGTGGTGACGATCGAGATGAAGACCACGTTCATGCGCCCGGCCGAGGGCCGGCTCGCCGCGCGAGGCCGACTGCTGCACCGCACCGCCACGCTGGCCTTCTGCGAAGCCTCGGTGGCCGACGAGCCAGGCCGGCTGTGCGCCCACGCCACCGCCACCTTCAAGTATCTGCGCGCCTTACCCGCGCGCGACCGTGCGCCGAAGACCCTGCAGCGCACCCCACACGCCACGGAGCCCCCGCCATGACCGCCCTCGTCAACCAGCAGATCGTGCTCGCGTCTCGCCCCACCGGCGAGGCCACGCTCGACAACTTCCGCCTCGTCGAGTCGAGCGTCGACCCCGACGCACTGGCCGAGGGCCAGGTGCTCGTGCGCAACCACTACCTCAGCCTCGACCCGTACATGCGTGGACGCATGAACGAGGGCAAGAGCTACGCGCAGCCGCAGCCGCTGGGCGAGGTGATGATCGGCGGCACCGTCGGCGAGGTGATCGCGTCGCGCAACCCGCGCTTCGCCGTCGGCGACAGGGTCGTCGGCATGGGCGGCTGGCAACAGTACCAGCTGGTCGAGGCGCACCAGCGCGAGGTGCTGCGCAAGGCCGACACCACGCACGTGCCGCTGACCGCCTACCTCGGCGCGGTCGGGATGCCGGGCGTCACCGCGTGGGTCGGGCTGCACACGATCGTCGAGCCCAAGGCCGGCGAGACGGTGGTCGTCAGCGCCGCCAGCGGCGCCGTCGGCGGCGTCGTCGGCCAACTCGCCAAGGCCAAGGGGTGCCGTGCGGTGGGCATCGCCGGAGGCCCCGAGAAGTGCGCCTACGTCACCGACGAACTCGGCTTCGACGCCTGCGTCGACTACAAGGCGCACCGCGACCTGAAGTCGCTCGCGCAGGCGCTCAAGGCCGCGTGCCCCGACGGCATCGACGGCTGCTTCGAGAACGTCGGCGGCCTCGTGCTCGACGCGGTGATGCTGCGCATGAACGCCTTCGGCCGCATCGCGCTGTGCGGCATGATCAGCGGCTACGACGGACAACCGATCCCGATGGCCAACCCGGCGCTGATCCTGGTGTCGCGGCTCAAGCTGCAGGGCTTCATCGTCAGCGAGCACATGCCGCTGTGGCCCGCGGCGCTCGGCGAGCTCGGCGCGATGGTCGCCGCCGGTCGGTTGAAGTACCGCGAGTCGATCGCCCAGGGACTGGTCAGCGCGCCCGAAGCCTTCCTCGGGCTGCTCAAGGGCCGCAACTTCGGCAAGCAGCTCGTGAAGCTCATCTGACACCCATGCTCGGTTGGTCCTGGTCCCGCTTCGCCGACCTCGGCGTCGACGGCCTGTACGACGCGCTGCAGCTGCGCTGCCGCGTGTTCGTGCTCGAGCAGGGGCCGTACCTCGACCCCGACGGGCTCGACCGGCCGGCGTGGCACCTGCTCGGGCGCGACGCCACGGGCGCGCTGCGCGCCTACCTGCGCGTCGTCGACGCCGGGGCCAGGTACGCCGAGCCGTCGATCGGCCGCGTCGTCACGGCGCCCGAGGTGCGCGGCACCGGCGTCGGGCACGCGCTGGTCGCCGAGGGGGTTGCCGGCTGCGAGCGCGCCTGGCCCGGGCGTGCGGTGCGCATCAGCGCGCAGTCGCACCTGCAGCGCTTCTACGCGCGCCACGGCTTCGCCGCGACGGGCGACGAGTACCTCGAGGACGGCATCGCCCACGTGCAGATGCTGCGCCAGGGCGGCGCCCGGACCGCATCCCCGATCCCCTCAGCGACAGGAGAGCAGCGATGAAGACCTTGAAGGGCCGCACCGCGGTCATCACCGGCGCGGCGTCGGGTTTCGGCCTCGAGGCCGCGCGCATCGCCGCGCGCGAGGGCATGAACGTCGTGATGGCCGACGTGCAGCCCGACGCGCTCGAGCTGTCGGCGCACGAGGTGCGCGACCTCGGCGCGGCGGTGCTGGCGCTTCGCGTCGACGTGTCGAAGGCCGCCGACGTCGACGCGCTCGGTGCGGCGACGCGCGAGCACTTCGGCGCGCCGCACTTCGTGTTCAACAACGCGGGCGTCGGCGCCGGCGGGCTGATCTGGGAACACTCGGTGCACGACTGGGAATGGGTGATCGGCGTCAACCTGATGGGGGTGGCGCACGGCGTGCGCGTGTTCGCGCCGATGATGCTCGAGGCGGCGAAGGCCGACCCCGGCTACGAGGGCCACATCGTCAACACCGCGTCGATGGCGGGGCTGCTGAGCCCGCCGAACATGGGCGTGTACAACGTCACCAAGCACGCGGTGGTGGCACTGTCGGAAACCCTGTACCAGGACCTCGCGCTGGTCACCGACCAGGTCACCGCGTCGGTGCTGTGCCCGTATTTCGTGCCCACCGGCATCCACCGCAGCGAGCGCAACCGCCCGACCGACCGGCCGAGCGCGCCGGCGACGCGCAGCCAGATGATCGCCCAGGCGATGAGCGACAAGGCGGTGACCAGCGGCAAGGTGACCGCGGCGCAGGTCGCGCAGGCGGTGTTCGACGCGCTGCGTGCGCGGCGTTTCTACGTCTACAGCCACCCGCACGCGCTGAAAAGCGTGCGCACGCGGCTCGAGGACATCGTGGAGCAACGCAACCCCACCGACCCGTTCGTCGACAAGCCCGAACTCGGTGCCCAGTTGCGCGCGGCGCTGCGTGCCGCGGGCTGACGGCGAACACCCGCGCGGCGCGTTCGGCAACTTCCCCTCGGGCCACGAAGGGGCCCTGTCGGACCCCGTGGGGCGTGGCCAGCGCGCCGGCGTGGCCGCGCAGGACGGTCGCAGCTTCCCGCGGCCCGACCTGCGGGCGCCCGTGCCCGGACGGTGACCGCCTGGCGGTGCGCTGGCACACGCTGAACCGCGTCGCTCGGCCCACGGCCAGTTTGTCAGATTCTGTTGCCGGCACTGGCCGCGGCGCCATGGCGCGGCTACGCTGTGGGGGGCCGGTGCGCGACGCGGTCGGGCGTGCGGGGGAGGGGGTCATGGGGCAGCAGCGCTCGTTCGACGACTCGTCGCTGTGGCGGGTCAGCGCCTTCGAGCGCTTCCAGCGCGACACCGGCAGCAGCGGCTACGCGCAGTTCGACGGGCCGACCGTGCTGCCGACCACCCTGGTGGCCGACCTGCGTCGCCACGACACCGACGCCGCACGCGGCGACGTGCTCGAGATCGTCGCCGCGTGCCTGCGCCACCGCGAGTCGGCGCTGCTGTACCTGCGTCACGACGGTCTGGTCTGGCCGGTCACGTTGTTCCCGGCGTCGGATCTGTACCACGCTCCGCATCCGCTGCAGCCCGGCGGCGCGTCGGGGCTCGCCGACGTCGCGCTGTTGGCCATCGAGCCGCCGGCGCTGCGGCCGCCGGGGCACTACCAGCGCGACCGCGTCGGCCGCGAGGACCTGTACCGGCCTCTCGCACCGCTGCTGTGGCAGCTCGCGCTGCACGGCCCACGCGATCGGCTGCTCGCCGAGATCGGCGGCACCGCGGCGTACCGCGCGATCGGCAACGTGCAGGCCGCGGGCTTGACCGCGCCCGGCGCACTGGCGTCCGCGCTCGAGCGGCTGCGCCGCGAGACCGCGTCGTTGCGCGAGATCGCCACCTGGCCCGGGGTCGGCGTCGAGCGCGGAGCGCGGCTGCTCAACGCGCTGTACCTGCTGCGCTCGCTGATGGTGATGCGCTCGCACCCGGCGGCGCGCCCCGAGCCGGTCGACCGCACGCCGCGGCGCGGGCTGCGCTGACACGCGGCAGCGGGGTTTTCGGCTAACCTTCGACGCTTTGCCGCGGCGCGTGCCCCACCGGGCGCGACGTCGCGGCGGCGCCTGCGCCGCGACCGGCGGCCCCGCGGCGTGTCCACGACGGAGACCCTCTTCGTGTTTCGCAGCTTCGAGCGGCTGGTGCAGCCGTACCCCGACGCGGTGCCGTCGGCGCCGCCGCGCGGCTTCTTCGCGTTCCTGTGGGCCTGCGCCGAGGGCATGCGCCCGCTGATCCTCGGCATGACGCTGCTGACCGCGGTGATCGGCGCGTTCGAGGCGCTGCTGTTCGCGATGCTCGGCCGCGTCGTCGACTGGCTCGGCGCCGCGACGCCGGCCACGCTGTGGGACGAGCACCGCGCCAGTCTGTTGCTGCTGGCGGCGATCCTCACGGCCAGCCCGATCGTCGTCGCCGCGCAGACGATGCTCAAGCACCAGGCGCTGGCCGGCAACTTCCCGATGCGGCTGCGCTGGAACTTCCACCGCCTGCTGCTCGGCCAGAGCCTGGGCTTCTACCAGGACGAGTTCGCCGGGCGCATCGCGACCAAGGTGATGCAGACCGCGCTCGCGGTGCGCGACGTCTGGATGATCCTCACCGACATCCTGGTGTTCGTCGTCATCTACTTCGTGACGATGGTCGCCGTGGTCGGGTCGTTCGACCTGTGGGTGCTGGTGCCGTTCCTCGGCTGGCTCGCGCTGTACGTCCTGGCGCTGTGGTACTTCGTGCCGCGGCTCGGCCGCGTGGCCAAGGAGCAGGCCGACGCGCGATCGCTGATGACCGGGCGCATCACCGACGCGTACACCAACATCGCCACCGTCAAGCTGTTCAGCCACGCACGCCGCGAGGCCGGTTACGCGAAGAGCGCGATGCAGGAGTTCATGCGCTCGGTGCACGCGCAGATGCGGCTGGTCAGCGGCTTCGAGGTCGTCAACCACACGCTGAGCATGATGCTGATCGCCGCCACCGCCGGCGTCACGCTGTGGCTGTGGACGCGCGGCGGGGTGGGCATCGGCGCGGTCGCCGCGGCCACCGCGATGGCGCTGCGCCTGAACGGCATCTCGCACTGGATCATGTGGGAGTTCGCCGCGCTGTTCGAGAACATCGGCACGGTGCAGGACGGCATCAACACGCTGGCGCGGCGGCGTACCGTGGTCGACCGCGCCGATGCGAGGCCGCTCGAAGTCAGCCGCGGCGAGATCCGCTTCGAGCACGTCGACTTCGCCTACGGCGGCGAGCGCAAGGTCATCGACGACCTGTCGCTGGTGATCCGCCCGGGCGAGAAGATCGGGCTGGTCGGGCGCTCGGGCGCCGGCAAGAGCACGGTCGTGAACCTGCTGCTGCGCTTCTACGACGTCGAGCGCGGTCGCATCCTGATCGACGGCCAGGACATCGCCGGCGTCACGCAGGACAGCCTGCGCGCGAGCATCGGCATGGTCACGCAGGACACGTCGCTGCTGCACCGCTCGGTGCGCGAGAACATCGTCTACGGCCGCCCCGACGCCGACGACGCGCAGATGACCGCGGCGGCCCGGCGCGCCGAGGCGCACGAGTTCGTGCAGACGCTGGTCGACCCGAAGGGCCGCAGCGGCTACGACGCGCACGTCGGCGAGCGCGGCGTCAAGCTCTCGGGGGGGCAGCGCCAGCGCATCGCGATCGCGCGCGTGATGCTCAAGGACGCCCCGATCCTGCTGCTCGACGAGGCCACCAGCGCGCTCGACAGCGAGGTCGAGCAGGCGATCCAGGCCAGCCTGTACACGTTGATGGAGGGCAAGACGGTGGTCGCCATCGCGCACCGGCTGTCGACGATCGCCGCGATGGACCGGCTGATCGTGATGGACAAGGGGCGCATCGTCGAGGAGGGCACGCACCGCAGCCTGCTCGAACGCGGTGGCATCTACGCGCGGCTGTGGGCGCACCAGAGCGGCGGCTTTCTCGGCGAGGAGGCGGACGACGACGAGCCGGCGCTGGCGTTGTCCTGAGCCGCTGCCGCGACCGGCGTCAGAACGGCACCGGGGGGCCGCGCCAGTGTGCGGGCACCGGCCGTGCGCGCACCAGCGCGGCGTCGGCGCCGATCAGCCCTTCGCAGGCGTTGCGGCCCCGGCGGCCGCGCAAACGGTTCAGCAGCCCCTTGCAGCGCGCGTAGAAGCGCAGGAACTTCAGCACGCGGGCGATCTCGGCGGCGCTCGGCCGGTGGAGGCTGCAGATCAGCTTGTCGTCGACGAGGCCGCGGTCGGTCAGGGTCGCCGCGGCCCATGCCCGCACGCGTATGCGCTGGCCCAGGCGCAGCCGTGGGCCCAGCACCAGCGCGTCGAGCAGGTCGCCCTCGAGGCCCAGGTGCGTCGGCACGGCGCCGTAGTTGTACGGGCACGGCAGCGGCGAGACGAAGTCGACGTGCCCGCCCCAGCCGCGCTTGAGGAAGCTGCCGCGCGGCACCTCGATGACGACCTCGACCTCGATCGCCGCGGCGGGCGCGGGGGGTGTCTCGCCGCGCCGCGGGCGCGCATCGATCGGGGCGTCCATGGGCCGAGCCTACCTGCCGATCGTCGGCACCCCGTTTACGCACGCCGCGTTGCAACACCGACGAGCACGGCGACGGCGAACCCGTGCACGCTTTCGCGCACCGCCCGCGCAGACGCGAGGCGCCGACGCGGCGCGTCGAACCACTGCTCCGCCAGGTCGTCGCGCTGGGCGGCAGCGGGCGGGCAACCTGCGCAGCCCGGCCGCGAACCGCTCGCGGTCGCAGGCGACGCCGGGGTCAGAAGCCGTTGTAGCCGATGCCGACCACCACGCGCCGGCCCTCGCCGTCGCGCACCGCACCCAGCCGCAGCGACCAGCCGGGTGCGCCGACGGCGAAGCGCAGCGTCGCCGTGCTCGCGTGGTAGCTGCGCTCGCCGAAGCGCGACAGCTCGATCGCCCACGGTGCGCCGGGCGGCTCGAACTGCGCCGTCGCGAACCAGGTGTCGCGAAAGGTCGAGACCTGCGCCAGCGCGTAGTAGCCCCCACCGGCCAGCGTGCCGACGGCCTCGGCCTGCGCGCGCAGCGACACGCCGGCGTCGCTGTCGCGCCGCGTGTTCGAACGGCTGCGCCAGCCGTCGGCACCGACGCCGGCGCCGAGCATCAGGGTGTGCGTGCCCTGCAGCGGTGCCGCGCGCTTCAGCCACGCGACGCTGCCGGCCTGGCCGTCGCCCCAGCGGCTGACCGCGGCCGTCAGCAGCGGCGCCGGCGCGGCGGCGCGCGGCTCGCCGAGCGCGCGCACCAGCACCAGCGTCGACGAGCCGGACGACAGGTCGAACTGCGCGAAATCGGGGCCGCGCGCCGACGCCGTGCCAGACAGTGCGGCGGCGAGGCCCGCCACCAGCGCGGCGGCCGGCAGGCCGATCGATGCCGGGCGCAGGCCCGGCTGGCGTCGAGCGTTCATAACGTCGTCGGATCGACTTCGAAGGTCGACGGGCTGTTGCGGCCCTGACGCATCCGGACGAGCAGTTCGCGCGTCTCTTGCGCCGCCGCATCGGCGGGGGGGGCGGCGACCGGCAGCGCGGCAGGGGCGACGCGGTAGGCGTGCAGCATCGCGCCGGGCGCATCGATCTCGACGCGCTGAAGCTGCACCGCCTCGCGCGGTGCGTCGGTGCGGCGGAAGGTGTCGAGCAGCAGCGGCTGGTGCTCGGGCAGCTGCCGGTAGCTGATCAGCAGGCGTTCGGCGCCGCCGGTGGCGGTCGCCACCAGCGCCGTCTCGGCCGGGGCCGCCGCTTCGCTGCGCAGCTGCGCGCAGTTCCACTGGCGCCCGGACAGCGGGTGCGCACGCGGGCCGGGCACGAGGTGCGGCAGCAGCCGGCTCAGCGGCGTGTGCACCTGGTCGCAGTAGCCGTTGACGTGCCACTGCAGGTCCGAGCCGTACAGGAAGCGCTCGAGGCGAAGGCGCGCCTGGTCGGTGGTCGAGAAGCTGACACCCACCGCCTTGGCCACCTGCGGCGATCCGGGCAGCGGGATCACGCTGCGCACCTCGCCCCACAGCGCCAGAGCGCCGTCGGGCAGCCCCAGCTGGCCGGTGACCGGCGCGCCCACCGCGAGGTGCGGCGGCAGCGCGCCGTAGAAGCGCAGGCCGGTCTCGGACAGGTCGTCGACCGTGCCGGCGACGCGTGCGCCGTCGGCCAGCATCAGCTCGGCGGCCACCGGCACCGGGAAGCGGTAGCGCGTCCGCATGTGGCGCTGGTTGACGGCGGTGAACGACAGCACCGCCAGGGCCAGCGCGCCGTTGATGCCGGCCCACAGCGTGTTCGCGACCAGTCCGTCGAGCGGCAGCGGCGCGGCCAGCACGTACATCGCGATGCCCACCGGGATCGCACCCAGGTTCAACCCCAGCACCAGCCAGTGCGGCAGCGTGAACCGCAGCGTGCGCTGCCTCTCGCCCCCCTTGGCCGTGACGCGGAACTTCAGCCGCGGGAACAGCCAGGCCAGCGTGGCCCAGGCGAACGCGGCGAAGCGCGCCATGTTGTATTGCTCGATGAACAGGGTGCGCCCGTAGCCGCGGCCGACCTCCTCGAAGACCCAGAAGGTCAGCAGGTAGTACGGCACGAAGTGCAGCAGGAAGTCGGCGGTGCCGGTGATCAGCGGCATCGTGCCGGTGGTCAGCACGATCACCGGCGCGGCGTAGAACACCAGCTTCTGCCAGCCGTCGAAGTAGGTCAGCACCGACGCCAGGTAGTTCAGCCGCTGCGTCAGGGTCAGGCCCCGGTGCGTCAGGATGCCCTCGCGGCGCCACACGTGCATCGCCCCCTGGCCCCAGCGCACCCGCTGGCCGATGAACGGCTCGATCGACTCGGGCGCCACCCCGAAGGCCAGCGCCTCGGCGTGGTACACCGACCGCCAGCCCTTGGCGTGCAGGCGCAGCGAGGTGTGCAGGTCCTCGGTGACGGTCCCGGTGGCAAACCCGCCGATCTCGCGCAGCGCGCTGCGGCGCACGACCGCGCAGCTGCCGCAGAAGAACGCGGCGTTCCAGGCGTCCTTGCCGCGCTGGATGACGCGGAAGAACAGCGACTGCTCGGTCCACAGCGTGCGGCCGCCGCCGCCGCGGCGGTGCTGGTACGAGTCGAGGTTGTAGAAGTCCTGCGGGGTCTGAACGAAGCCCACGCGCTCGTCGTCGAAGTAGCCCAGCGTGCGGGCGAGGAAGTCGCGCCGCGGCGCATGGTCGGCGTCGAACACCGCCACCAGTTCGCCGTCGCTGTGCGCCAGCGCGTGGTTCAGGTTGCCGGCCTTGGCGTGCGTGTTGTCGGCGCGAGCCAGGTAGCGGCAGCCGAGCTCGCGCGCCAGCGCCGCCATCTCGGGGCGGCGTCCGTCGTCGAGCAGCCAGGTGGTGTGGCGCCCGTCCATCGCGATGGCGGCCAGCAGCGTCTTGCGCACCAGGTCGACCGACTCGTTGTACGTCGGCACGAACACGTCGACACTGCGCTCGACGCGCGCCGGCGCCGCGCGGCGCACGCTCAGGCGCCAGCACATGAAGACGTGCAGCAGCGCGGTGACGAAGCCGAACACCTCGGCGGCGTAGATCACGCGCGAAAACACCGGCGCGGCGGGGTTGAAGGTGCCCAGCCGCCAGTGCAGGTACCACAGGCTGGCGAGCACGAACACGCCGACCAGCAGGCGGCGCGGGCCCTCGAGCGATTCGGTCGGGACAGGGTTCATCGACGGCAACGGCTTGTCAGCTGCCGTGCATATCGGCGCCACGGCGCCCCGGTTCAGGGTGCGCGCGGCGTGGTCGCGGTCGCGGGCCGATGCGGCCGCGCGCCGTGTGACATCGTGCCGCCGTGCCGGCGGCGTGTCAGAGCCGGTCGCGCAGTTCGCCGCGCGGCAGCGCCGGGCCCGGCAGCGCGCCGGCGGCCAGCGCCTGCGCCTTCGCCTCGTCGGTGTACGACAGCGTCGCCTCGCCGACGCGCGGGTGCTCGTAGACCAGCTTCATGCCTTCGGAGAACGTCCACGCGTACCCGCCGCGCGGGCTGGTGCGCCCGTCGAAGCCCTGCGCCGGCAGCGGCCTCGCCGACACCGTCATCGGCACGCCGTACTTGGCCAGCAGCGCGCGGCGCAGCGCCTCGTTGTCCTGGCCGTAGTTCTTGACCGTGAAGCGCGCGGTGATCAGCCTGCCTTCGTGCGCGATCACCGTCAGGCGTTCGAGCGCCGGCACGCCTGCGCCGCGGGCGTCGAACTGCGCCGGCGCACCGTCGGGCGTGGGCAGCGCGACGGCACCGGCGGCGCGTGCGGCGGCGATGAAGGTCGCGGCGTCGGCGTCCTTGAGCACCACCCCGTACAGCGACAGCGCCTCGGTGCTCGTGTCGCGCAGCGCCTGCGCGGTGGCCAGCGAGGCGGCCAGCGCGGCGAGCGCGAGCAGCGCAATGGCGCCGGCGCGCTGCGCCACCGGCCTGAGCGCCGTCGAGTCGATCCACGGGAACGGGGTCATGGTGCGAATGTATCCCGCTCCCGCTCGGATCGCTGCCGCCGGTCCGGGTTCCGGCGCGCCGCGCATGCCCTTGTGCGCCGGGCGTGTTCACTGTCGGCGCGCGCCACACGGCGGTCCGAGCGCCGACAATCGTTCCCTGCCGCCATGAGCACCGCCACCCCGACCCCCGAGCGCGCCGCCCGGCCGCTGACCGGTTACCGGCCGTACTGGGCCAAGCGCCTGGGCACCGCGCCGTTCCTGCCGACCAGCCGCGCCGAGATGGACGCGCTCGGCTGGGACGCGTGCGACGTGATCGTCGTCACCGGCGACGCCTACGTCGACCACCCGAGCTTCGGCATGGCGGTGATCGGCCGCGTGCTCGAGGCGCAGGGCTTTCGCGTCGGCATCGTCGCGCAGCCCGACTGGACGAGCGCCGAGGCGTTCAAGGCGCTCGGCCGCCCGACCCTGTTCTTCGGCGTCACCGCCGGGAACATGGACTCGATGATCAACCGCTACACCGCCGATCGCAAGATCCGCAGCGACGACGCCTACACGCCGGGCGGCGAGGGCGGCCGGCGCCCCGACCGCGCCTGCATCGTCTACGCGCAGCGCTGCCGCGAGGCCTTCGCCGACGTGCCGATCGTGATCGGCGGCATCGAGGCGAGCCTGCGCCGCATCGCGCACTACGACTACTGGCAGGACAAGGTGCGCCGCTCGGTCCTCGTCGACGCGAAGGCCGACCTGCTGCTGTACGGCAACGCCGAACGCGCCATCGTCGAGATCGCGCACCGGCTGGCGCGGCGCGAGCCGGTGGCGCGCATCACCGACGTGCGCGGCACCGCGTTCGTGCGCCGCCCCGACGACGCGGCGCTCGTGGGCTGGTTCGAGGTCGACTCGACCGAGGTCGACACGCCGGGCCGCGTCGACGCGCTGGTCAGCCCGTACGCGACGAGCGAACAGGCCGCGGCCGAACGCGGCGGCGCCTGCGCCACGCCCGGCGAGCCACCGGGCGCGCAAGGTGGCACGCCGATCGCGATCGTGCGCCGGCCGCTGCACCAGGCCGGCGCACGCGCCGTGACCACGCCGCGCGAGCGCACCGTGATCCGCCTGCCGGCGTACGAGCAGGTCCGGGCCGACGCGGTGCTCTACGCGCACGCGAGCCGCGTGCTGCACCTCGAGACCAACCCCGGCAACGCGCGCGCGCTGGTGCAGCGCCACGGCGACGGGCCCGGCGCACGCGACGTGTGGATCAACCCGCCGCCGATCCCGCTGACCACGGCCGAGATGGAC
>CAZUBF010000112.1:6336-12422 GCA_964618555.1 uncultured Azohydromonas sp. | reverse complement strand
CCCGAGCAGTGGGTCAACACCTACAACCAGTGGATGCACAACATCCAGGACTGGTGCATCTCGCGCCAGCTGTGGTGGGGCCACCAGATCCCGGCGTGGTACGGCATCGACGGCCAGGTCTACGTCGCGCGCGACGAGGCCGAGGCGCGCGCCAAGGCCACCGCCGACGGCTACGCCGGCCCGCTGCAGCGCGACCCCGACGTGCTCGACACCTGGTACTCGTCGGCCCTCGTCCCCTTCTCCACGCTGGGCTGGCCGGCGAAGACCGTCGAGCAGGACCTGTTCCTGCCGTCGACCGTGCTCGTCACCGGTTTCGACATCATCTTCTTCTGGGTCGCGCGGATGATCATGATGACGACCCACTTCACCGGCAAGGTGCCGTTCCGCCACGTCTACATCCACGGTCTGGTGCGCGACTCGCACGGCCACAAGATGAGCAAGAGCGAGGGCAACGTGCTCGACCCGGTCGACCTGATCGACGGCATCGCGCTCGAGCCGCTGCTGGCCAAGCGCACCACCGGACTGCGCCGCCCCGAGACCGCGCCGAAGGTGCGCGAGGCGACGACGAAGGAGTTCCCCGACGGCATCCCGGCGTTCGGCGCCGACGCGCTGCGCTTCACGATGGCAAGTTACGCCACGCTCGGGCGCAACGTCAACTTCGACACCAAGCGCTGCGAGGGCTACCGCAACTTCTGCAACAAGCTGTGGAACGCGACGCGCTTCGTGCTGATGCAGGTCGACGGGCTGTCGGACGTCGAGCGCGGCATGGTGGAGTGTGCGCACGACTGCGGGCCCGACGGCGCGCTGCACTTCTCGCACGCCGACAAGTGGATCGTCAACGAACTGCAGCGCGTCGAGGCCGCGGTGGCGCAGGGCTTCGCCGACTACCGGCTCGACAACGTCGCCAATGCGGTCTACGCCTTCGTCTGGGACGAGTACTGCGACTGGTACCTCGAGATCGCCAAGGTGCAGCTCGCGCAGGGCACGCCGGCGCAGCAGCGCGCCACGCGGCGCACGCTGCTGCGCGTGCTCGAGGCGGTGCTGCGCCTGCTGCACCCGATCACGCCGTTCGTCACCGCCGAGCTGTGGGAGAAGGTCGCGCCGGCGGCCGGACGCTCGGTCGACGGCGGCATCGTCGTCGCACCGTACCCGCAGGCGCAGCTCGACCGCGTCGACGCCGCCGCCGACGACTGGGTCGCGCGGCTGAAGGCGCTGGTGGGCACCTGCCGCGCGCTGCGCAGCGAGATGGGGCTCGCCGCCGGCGAGCGCGTGCCGCTGCTCGCCCACGGCGCCCGCGACGACGCCGCCTTCGTCGCCGAGGCGGCGCCGCTGCTGCGCGCGCTGGCGCGGCTGGCCGAGGTGCGGCTGGTCGAACCCGAGGCCGCGTTCGCGCAGGCCACGCAGGCCGCCCCGGTGGCGGTGATCGGCGACCTGCGCGTGGCGCTGCACGTCGAGGTCGACCTGGCGGCCGAACGCGCACGGCTCGAGCGCGAGATCGCCCGGCTCGACGCCGAGGTCGCGAAGGCGCAGGCCAAGCTCGGCAACGCCAGCTTCGTCGAACGCGCGCCGGCGGCGGTGGTCGAGCAGGAGCGCCAGCGCCTGGCCGGCTTCACGCAGACGCTGCGTCGTCTGCGAGATCAGGCGGCTCGTCTGCCGGCGGCCTGAACGCGGGCGCCGCGTCGGGGCGCTCGCCGAGCAGTTCGTCGATGCGGCGCGCGACCATCCATGCGCCGCGCCGGCGCGACTCGCGTGTGATGCCGGCCACGTGCGGCGTGACCTGCAGCGTGTCGATGTCCGACAGCGGCCGCCCGGCGTCGAGCAGCCCCGGCTCGACGCTGTCGAGCCACGCCGCGGCCATGCGCCCGCTGCCGAGCACGTCGGCCAGCGCAACGTCGTCGAACAGGCTCGAGCGCGACAGGCTGACCAGCACCTGGTCGGGCTTGCAGAACGGCAGGAACCGGTCGCCCAGCAGGCCGCGGTAACGGTTGAAGTACGGCAGCATCACGCACAGCGCGTCGCTGCGCTCGACGAGTTCGCGCAGCGGCAACGGCATCACGCCCCAGCGCGCCCACAGCCCGTCGTTGGCATGCACCGCCGGGTCGTAGCCGACCACGCGCGAGCCGAACGCCGCCAGCAGCGGCACCAGTGCCGGCGTCGCCGGCACCAGCCCGACCAGGCCCACGGTGACTCCGCCGAGCTCGCGCCCGACCTGCGCGCCGTCCTCGGTGACCACCGGCACGCGGCGCAGCAGCGCGAGCAGCGCGCCGATCACGAACTCGGCCTCGGCCGCTGCGCTCGCGGCGCCGCTGCGCACGATCTCGACGCCGGCGCGCTGGCACGCGGCGGTGTCGATCGCCTCGACGCCGTTGCCGACCACGCCGACGGCGCGCAGCACCGGCGCGTAGTGCAGCATCGTCGCGTCGAGCGCGACCGCCGGCGGCATGACCAGCGCGCGCACGTTGAACAGCGCCTGGCGGAACGCACGGGGGTCGCGCACCAGTTCGGGGGCGTAGCGCACCGCGTGACGCTGCTGCAGCCACTGCATCACCTGCGCGTCGATCGGTTCGACGATCAGCACGTCCATGCGATTCGCGGCCTTCGGTCAGCGAGCGCGTCGCGCGTCGCGTGACAGAATCCCCTCTCCCCCTGCAGGAACACCCGCATCGATGACAGTCAACAAGGCGATCTTCCCGGTCGCCGGGCTCGGCACCCGCTTCCTGCCCGCGACCAAGGCGCAACCGAAGGAGATGCTGCCGGTGGTCGACAAGCCGCTGATCCAGTATGCCGTCGAAGAAGCCTACGCCGCCGGCGTGCGCGAGATGATCTTCGTCACCGGCCGCCACAAGCGGCCGATCGAGGATCACTTTGACATGACTTTCGAACTCGAGGTAGCCCTCGAACAGGCGGGAAAGCAGGCGCTGCTCGACGTGGTGCGCAGCGTCAAGCCGGACGACATGGACTGCATTTACGTGCGCCAGCCGCAGGCCCTGGGCCTGGGGCACGCGGTGCTGTGCGGTCGCCGGCTGGTCGGCAACGAGCCTTTCGCGGTGCTGCTGGCCGACGACCTGATGGTCGGCGATCCGCCGGTGCTCGCGCAGATGGTCGAGCAGTTCGGCGAGTGGCGCGCGTCGATCCTCGCGGTGCAGGACGTGCCGGCCGAGCACACGCGCCGCTACGGCATCGTCGCCGGCACCGAGGTCAACGACCGCCTGGTCGACGTCGAGCGCATCGTCGAGAAGCCGGCGCCGGAAGCGGCGCCGTCGCGCCTGGGCGTGGCCGGGCGCTACATCCTGACGCCCGGCGTGTTCCACGAGATCGAGACCCAGCCGCGTGGCATCGGCGGCGAGATCCAGCTCACCGATGGCATCGCGTCCTTGCTGCGGCGCGAGAAGGTGTTCGCCTATCGCTACCAGGGCAAACGCTACGACTGTGGCAGCAAGGAGGGGTTCCTGCAGGCCAACGTCGAACTCGCGCTGGCGCACCCGGAACTGGGCCCCGGCTTTCGCGACTTCCTGCGCGACCTGGACCCGTGACGCTCGGCACGGCGGGCCGCGGCCTCACCGCGCCCGGCCCCATCGCGCGGCAAACTCAGCGCCGCCGCAGGTAGTGCACGAACTCGTCGGCGGTCTGCACCTGCTCGAGCAGTTCGTTGCCGGTCTGGCGCGCAAAGGCCTTGAAGTCGCGCACCGAACCCGGGTCGGTCGCCACGACCTTCAGCACCTCTCCGCTGGCCATCTCGGACAGCGCCTTCTTCGCCTTGAGGATCGGCAGCGGGCAGTTCAGGCCGCGGGTGTCGATCTCGCGGTGCGCCTGGAGGTGTGCGGACATGGTCGATCCCGATCGATGGACGATGAGCGCTAGCCGCGGGCCGGCTCGAGAAACTGCGGCTCGATGCCTCGCGCGCGCAGCCAGTCGGCCAGCGCAAAGCCGGTGCCGGCGCGCCAGCAGCGCACCGCCGCCGGCGCGAACAGCCGGTACTCGGCCAGTTCGGGCGACAGGCGGATCTCGCCGCGCGAGCGCGCGTGGTACGCGATGATCACCTGGTTCATGCGCTGGAAGTCGTACACGCCGATCAGCTCGAGCGCGTCGACCTGCAGCGAGGTCTCCTCCTCGACCTCGCGCACGATGCCCTCCTGCGGCGTCTCCCCGGCCTCCATGAAGCCGGTGATCAGCCCGAACATGCGGGTGCTCCACGCCGCGTTGCGCGCCAGCAGCACCTGCCCGTCGCGGTCGGCGCACTCGATCACCGCCGCGAGCACCGGCGTCGGGTTGTTCCAGTGCGTGAACCCGCAGGCCGGGCAGCGCAGCCGCGTCTTGTCGCCGCCGTCCTCGGCGGCCGCGATCGGCGCCAGCGGCGTCGCGCAGCGCGGGCAGAAACGGAAATCGCTCACGGGCGCTCAGGCGGGGAACACGCCGGTGGACAGGTAGCGGTCGCCGCGGTCGCAGACGACGAAGACGATCGTCGCGTTGTCGACCTGCTGCGCGATCTGCAGCGCCACCCAGCACGCGCCGGCCGCAGAAATGCCGGCGAACAGCCCTTCCTCGCGCGCCAGGCGTCGCGCCATCTCCTCGGCATCGGCCTGGGTCACGAGCACCAGGTCGTCGACCGCCTTCGGGTCGTAGATCCTCGGCAGGTAGGCCTCGGGCCACTTGCGGATGCCCGGGATGCGCGACCCCTCGGCGGGCTGCGCACCGACGATGCGCACCGCGGGGTTGCACTCCTTCAGGTAGCGCGACACGCCGGTGATCGTGCCGGTGGTGCCCATCGCGCTGACGAAGTGCGTGATCCGGCCCTCGGTGTCGCGCCAGATCTCGGGGCCGGTGGTCTCGTAGTGCACGCGCGGGTTGTCGGCGTTCGCGAACTGGTCGAGCACGAGTCCCTTGCCGTCCTTCTGCATCTGCTCGGCGAGGTCGCGCGCGTACTCCATGCCGCCGCTCTTCGGCGTGAGGACCAGCTCGGCGCCGAACGCCTTCATCGTCTGCGCGCGCTCGATCGACAGGTCCTCGGGCATGATCAGCACCATGCGGTAGCCGCGGATCGCGGCGGCCATCGCCAGCGCGATGCCGGTGTTGCCGCTGGTGGCCTCGATGAGCGTGTCGCCCGGCTTGATCTGCCCACGCTCCTCGGCGCGGCGGATCATGCTGATCGCCGGCCGGTCCTTGACGCTGCCGGCGGGGTTGTTGCCCTCGAGCTTGCCGAGGATCACGTTGCCGCGGCGGTCGTTGTCGGCGCCGGGCACACGCTGCAGTCGCACCAACGGTGTGCGGCCGATGGCGTCTTCGAGGGTCGGGTAGGCGGGCATGGTCGCGGGTCGGCTCGTCACCCGCGGATTGTCGCAGCGCGGGCCGGGGCCCGCGCGGGGTGCGTGTGATAATCGTCTGCGCGCAACTGCCACCGCAGTCCCCGGCCCGGGTGGCGAAATCGGTAGACGCAGGGGACTCAAAATCCCCCGGAGCAATCCGTGCCGGTTCGAGTCCGGCCCCGGGCACCACCGAGAGCGCCGACCACCGCGCCGCAGCCCTTCGCGAGCCCGCCGGTCGCACCCGCCGCCATCCGCACCCCATGCCGCCGATCCCACCCGTCACCAAGACCCTGCTACTGGCCTGCGTGGCGATCTTCTTTGCCGGCATGCTGCTGCCCGGCGTGTTCGGGCCGTTCGAGGCACTGCTCGCGCTGTGGCCGCTGCAAAGCGGACGCTTCATGCCCTGGCAGGTCGTCACCTACGGATTCCTGCACGGCGACATGACGCACCTGCTGTTCAACATGCTCGGCCTGTGGATGTTCGGCAGCGAGATCGAGCGGCTGTGGGGTCAGCGAAGGTACCTGCAGTTCCTGCTGGCCAGCCTGCTGACCGCGGCGGCCGCGCAACTCGCCGTGACCTTCCTGATGGGCTCGCCCTACCCCACGGTCGGCGCGTCCGGCGCGCTGTACGGGCTGCTGCTGGCCTTCGGCATGCTGTTCCCGAACCGCACCATCGTGCCGCTGTTCCCGCCGATCCCGATGAAGGCGCGCACCTTCGTGATCGTGTTCGGCGCGCTCGAGTTCGTGCTCGGGCTGACGGGGCGCAGCGGCGTGGCGCACTTCG
>CAZUBF010000112.1:0-6326 GCA_964618555.1 uncultured Azohydromonas sp. | reverse complement strand
CGGCGGCATGCTCGGCGGCTTCCTGATGATCCGCTACTGGCGCGGCCAGCCGCCTTTCGGCCGCGCGCGCCGGCGCTGAACCGCGCGCGGGTGCCCGCGACCCCGCCAATGCCCCTGCGTTGATCAGGGCGGCCGCGCTGTCGCATGCTGCGCACATCGTGCACGAGCGAGTGCGGGCGATGGCTGGCTGGTCCGATCTGCTGATCCGCGCGTTCTGCCGTGCCATCGCGGCGTCGTGCCTCGCGCTGTCTGCGCTGGCGGCCGCCGGCGGCGACGGGCGTCGCGCCACCCAGGCGATCGACGAGGTCACCACGCGCGCGCTCGAGCGCGCCGCGCGCGCCACGGTGGGCGTGCGTGCCACCGCAGTCGACGACGCGCGCTCGCTGCCCACGCTGGGGCGGCAGCGCGAGGGCTCGGGCGTGGTCATCGACGCCGACGGGCTCGTGCTGACCATCGGGTACGTGGTGCTCGAGGCCGAGCAGGTGCGCATCGAGGTCGAGCCCGGGCGCGAGGTGCCGGCGCGCGTCATCGCCTACGACCTGGCCACCGGGTTCGGGCTGCTGCGCCCGCTGGTGCCGCTGCGCGTCGAGCCGGTGCCGCTGGCCGGCCGACGCGCCGCCACCGACGACACGCTGATGGTGTCCACCGGGGGCAGCGATGCGGTGGTCGGCGTCGCGCGGCTGATGTCGCAGCGGCCTTTTTCCGGCTACTGGGAGTACCACATCGAGCACGCGCTGTTCACCGCGCCGCCACTGCCGCGCCACAGTGGCGCCGGGCTGTTCAACCTGAAAGGCGAACTGCTGGGCATCGGCTCGCTCGCGGTGGCCGACACGCTGCCGGCCGACGACCCGCGCAGCGCCCCGGGCAACATGTTCGTGCCGGTCGAACTGCTGCGCCCGGTGCTGGGCGAACTGCTGGCGCGCGGCACGTCGCCGGCCAGCCGCCGCGCCTGGCTGGGGCTGAACTGCGTCGAGCAGCGTGGCCAGGTGCGCGTGATGCGCGTCAACGAGGACAGCCCGGCCGAAGCCGGGGGCGTGCGTGTCGGCGACCGCATCGTGCGCATCGACGGCGCCGACGTGAGGACGCTCGACGCGCTGTGGAAGGCGCTGTGGTCCGGCGGCGAGCCCGAGCGCGAGGTGCGACTCGAGGTGCGCCGCGGCGAAGAGACGCACACGTTGCGGTTGCGCAGCGTCGACCGCCAGTCGACGCTGCGCCGCCCGCGGGGCGTCTGAGCACCCCCAGGGCCGGGCGGGCGCCCGTGGGTCAAGAAGGCGGGTCGCGGCCCGGCGTTCTCCCGTGAGCCGCCGGCCGGCCGCTCAGGGCAGGCGCGCCTGCGGCGCGAGCGCCTCGGCCACCGTCGGATAGCGCAGCCGCACGCGCAGTTCGCGCTTCAGGCGCCGGTTGTCGAGCCGGCGCGACTCCGACAGGAAGCTCATCTGCATCGGCGACAGTTGCGCCGCCGCCTCGGTGCGACTCAGGCGGGGCGCACGCGGCAGTCCGGCAAGGTCGGCGACGAGATCGAAGTGCTCGCCCATGCGCGACTCGGCGTCGTCGCAGACGTGGTACACGCGCTGCGGTGCGCCGCGGTGCAGCGCAGCGACGCAAGCGCGCGCGAGGTCGTCGGCGTGCACGTGGTTGGTGTAGACGTCGTCGTCGGGCACCAGCAGCGGCGCGCCGCGGCGCACGCGCTCGCGCGGATCCCCGCCCGCGCGGTCGAGCGCGTAGATGCCCGGGATGCGCAGCACGCCCACACTCACGCCGGCGGCACGCCCGAACCAGCGCACGCGGGCCTCGGCGTCGACGCGCCGGCGCGCGCGGTCGGTCACGGGGTGCGGTGTGCGCGTCTCGTCGAAGCGTGCGCCGCCGCAGTCGCCGTACACACCGGTGGTGCTCGCGTACACCAGCCGGCGCACGCGGCCGCCACGCCACAGTGCGCGCAGCAGGTGCGCGGTGCGCGCGTCGCCCGTACCGCGGGCCGCGGGCGGCGCCAGGTGCAGCACCGCGTCGGCCAGCGCGCCGAGCCGCCCGAGCGACGCGGCGTCGTCGAGGTCGCCGACCAGCGGCACCGCGCCCGCGGCGCGCAGCGCGTCGCGCCGCGACGGCGTCGAGGTCAGCGCAAGCACGCGCCACTGCCCGCGAAGCAGCCGCAGCACGCGCAGGCCGACGTCGCCGCAGCCGACGATCAGCAGCGTGGGGCGACGGCACGGGCGAGGCGGGGTCATCGGGGTCGGGGACGGTCGGCCGGGGTGCAGCGGGCACAATCGCGCCTTTGCCCCGTCCCGCGGCCGCGCAGTGTAAGTGCCGCCGGCCCTGCCCGCCCATGACCTTCAAAGTGACGATCCAGCCGTCCGGCGCCGCGTTCGACGTGGCCCGCGACGAAGCCATCCTGCCCGCGGCGATCCGCGCCGGCGTCGGTCTGCCGTACGGCTGCCGCGACGGCGCCTGCGGTTCGTGCAAGAGCCGGCTGCTCGAAGGCCGCGTGATCCACGGCGCGCACCAGCTGAAGGCGCTTTCGGTGGCCGAAGAGGAGGCCGGCTACATCCTGACCTGCTGCGCGACGCCACAGACCGACTGCGTCGTCGAGGCGCGCAGCGTGCCCGGCGCCGGCGAGTTCCCGGTGCAGAAGATGCCCGCGCGCGTGCAGCGCATCGAGCGCGCGGCGCCCGACGTGGCCATCGTGACGCTGCAGCTGCCGGCCAACGTCGCGTTCAAGTACCGCGCCGGCCAGTACCTCGAGTTCATCCTGCGCGACGGCGCGCGGCGCAGCTACAGCATGGCCAACGCGCCGCACACGCTGCAGCAGCAGCCGGCGGTCGAGCTGCACATCCGCCACATGCCCGGCGGCAAGTTCACCGACCACGTGTTCGGCGCGATGAAAGAAAAGGAGATCCTGCGCGTCGAAGGCCCGTTCGGCAGCTTCTTCCTGCGCGAGGACGGCGCCAGGCCGATCGTGCTGCTGGCCAGCGGCACCGGCTTCGCGCCGATCAAGGCCATCGTCGAGCACATGCGGATGAAGGGCATCGAGCGCCCCGCCGTGCTGTACTGGGGCTGTCGCACCCGCGCCGATCTGTACCTGCACGACTGGGCGCTGCAGGCCGCGGCCGAGATGCCGAACCTCGCGTACGTGCCGGTGCTGTCCGAGTCGCGTGCCGACGACGCCTGGAGCGGGCGCACCGGCTTCGTGCACGAGGCCGTGATGGCCGATCTGCCCGACCTCTCGGGGCATCAGGTCTACGCCTGCGGCGCGCCGGTGATGGTCGATGCGGCGCGGCGCGACTTCGTCGCGCGCTGCGGCCTGCCGGGCGACGAGTTCTACGCCGACAGCTTCACGTCGGAAGCCGACAAGCACGGCGCCTGAGTCGGCGCGCGGCGCCGAAACGGCGACGGGAGCCGCAGGCTCCCGTCTTCGCGATGCGCGGGTCGCGCAGGCGCTACTTCTTCTTGATCTCCTTCGACGCCGGTGTCGTGCCACCGTCGACGCCGAGCCGCCCGCCGGTGCCCAGGCCGCCGCGCACCGTCTGCGCCCGGTAGCTGCGCAGCGCCTGCACCATCTGGTTGTACGAGTCGGCGAACGCGGTGACGATCACCTTGCCCTGCGGCGTGTTCGCGTAACCGCCCCCGCCGCCGGCCAGCCCGCCGGTGAACGCGGCGCCGAAGAAGCCGAAGTCGAAGTTCTTCGCGCTGCCCTCGGCCGCGGAGATCTGCACGCCCGAACGGTTGTCGATCAGCAGCAGCGTCGTCGACGCCTCGTTGGTGCCCATGTTGCCGGCCACGGCGCCGAGCAACCCCAGGCGGCCGCCGAGGAAGCCGCCGACGTTGCCGGTCTTGCCCGAGAACTGGATGGCCGGGCTCATGGTGTAGTCGGCCGCCACCATCTGGCCCTGGCCGAAGTTGCTGCCGGCGCGCATCTCGCCGCTTTGCTGCAGCTGGCGCTCGGCCATCATGTTGCGCATCGCGCCGCCGCGTTCGACGATCACGAAGCAGTTGCTCTGCTGGATCATCAGCCGCAGCACCGGAACCGTCGAGCCGAGCTGGTACTGGCGCAACTGGTAGTACCAGGGGGCGTTCACGTCCTCCTGAAGCGCCAGCGTCCCCAGCGTCTCGTCGCACTTGACGAGCTGCTTGTTCTCGCCCTCGGCCGCGGCGCCGCCGGCCGCGCCGGTCACCGTGCCCTTGGACTCGCCCATCTTCGGCGCGGTGGCCACGCAGCCGCCCAGCGCCAGCGCCGCCAGCGCCATCGCGACGCGCGGCCACGCACTCTTCGTGTTGTTCATCTCGATCCTCCACGAGGTCACGCCGCCCCGCCCGCCGGACCGGCCACCCGAGGATCGTTGAGTAAGCGCCGTTCACACGCCGTCACCAGTCCCCCCACGAACGTGGGATGGTCGGCGCGAAGACTCTTCACTCGCCGAGGTACGCGGCGCGCACGCGCGGGTCGGCCAGCAGCGCCTTCGCGTCGCCGGTCATCGTGACCTCGCCCGAGTCCATCACGTAGCCGCGGTCGGCCAGCTGCAGCGCGCGGCTGGCGTTCTGCTCGACCAGCAGGATCGTCGTGCCCTGCGCGTGGATGTCGGCGACGACCTCGAAGATCTTGTCGACCATGATCGGCGACAGGCCCATCGACGGCTCGTCCATCAGCAGCACCTTCGGCCGCGCCATCAGCGCGCGACCCATCGCCAGCATCTGCTGCTCGCCGCCGCTCATGGTTCCGGCGAGCTGCCGGGCACGCTCCTTCAGGCGCGGGAAGATCGAGAACACCTTGTCGATGTCGGCGTCGATCTCGCCGTCGCGTCGCACGAAGGCGCCCATCTGCAGGTTCTCGGTGATCGTCATGCGCGTGAACGTGCCGCGCCCCTCGGGCACCATCACCAGCCCCTGCCTGACCAGATCCCACGCTCCCTGGCCGCGGACGCTGCGCCCGAGGTACTCGATGTCGCCGGCGGCCACCGGCTGCGTGCCGGTGATGGCCTTCAGCGTGGTCGTCTTGCCGGCGCCGTTGGCGCCGATCAGGCTCACGAGCTCGCCATCGCGCACCTCGAAGTCGATCCCCTTGACCGCCTGGATGCCGCCGTAGGCCACCTTCAGGCCCGTCACCTTCAACATCGTCGTACTCATTGCCGCTCCAAGGCGATGCCGTCCAAGCGCACGCCGCGGGGCCGGCCTTGCCGGCCCGCTGGCGTCGCCCCCCCGAGGGGGAGCGACGCAGGCGTTTCGGGGGTGGTCAATGTCCTCCGGCGCCGAGGTAGGCCTCGATCACCTTCGCGTCCTTCTGCACGTCGGCCGGCGTGCCCTCGGCGATCTGCTTGCCGTAGTCGAGCACCGTGACGCGGTCGCACAGCCCCATCACCAGCTTCACGTCGTGCTCGATCAGCAGGATCGTGCGCCCGTCGTTGCGGATGCGGTCGATCAGCTCGCGCAGCACGACCTTTTCGGTGGCGTTCATGCCCGCCGCCGGCTCGTCGAGCGCGATCAGCTTCGGGTCGGTGGCCAGCGCGCGCGCGATCTCCAGGCGCCGCTGGTCGCCGTAGCTGAGCGTGCGCGCGCGGTAGTCGGCGTAGCGGCCGATGCCCACGTAATCGAGCAGTTCGCGGGCGCGATCGGCGATCGCCTGCTCCTCGGCCTTGAAGCCGGCGGTGCGGAAGATCGCGCCGACCACGCCCGAGCGCGTGCGCACGTGGCGTCCGACCATCACGTTCTCCAGCGCGGTCATCTCGGCGAACAGGCGGATGTTCTGGAACGTGCGCGCGATGCCGGCCTTCGCCACCTCGTGCACCGCGGTGGGCACGTACGGCTCGCCCCCGAGCCGGAAACTGCCGCTGTCGGGCGTGTACAGCCCGGTGATGACGTTGAAGAACGTCGTCTTGCCGGCGCCGTTGGGGCCGATCAGCCCGTAGATCTCGCCCCGCCGGATCTCCAGGCCGACGTCCGACAGCGCCTGCAGGCCGCCGAAGCGCTTGTCGACGCCGGATACCGACAACAGCGTGCGGGCCTCGCCCATCGCGCTCAACCCCTGCCCGCGGCGGCCGCGTCGGGTGCGCCGGATGGCTTGCGCTGCACCGGGTTGATGCCGTGCTTCGGCGCCGGCCACAGGCCGGTGGGCCGATACAGCATGATCAGCACCAGCGACAGCCCGAACAGCAGCATCCGCAGCGCCTCGGGCGCCACCAGCTCGGTGCCGAACACCGCCAGCTGGATCGGCCGCGCGATCTCGCGCAGCGTCTCGGGGATCGCGTACAGCAGCACGGCGCCGAGGACCACGCCCGGAACGTGTCCCATGCCGCCGAGCACGACCATCGCGACGATGACGATGGACTCCATCAGGATGA
>CAZUBF010000111.1:0-12681 GCA_964618555.1 uncultured Azohydromonas sp. | reverse complement strand
GGGGAGCCGAGCGGTCCGTTTGGAGGGGGGGGGAGGGATCCCCCCCCCCCCACCCCCGCTGGCCGCCGGCGTCAACGCAGGGCCGGCAGCACGGGGTGTGCCCGCGCCGCGTCGGGCAGCGGCGCGGGCACCGTGCGATCGACCTCGGCCAGCGCCTCGCGGCACCGCGCCTCGATCGCGGCCGGCGTCACCGCGGGGTCATAGCGCATTGCCTCAAGCTCTGCGGCGAGTGCTGTCATGCGCCGCCACCGGGCGGAGTGCGAGGGGTCGGCCTCGCGCACGTCAGCGACGTTGCCGTAGTGGTCGCGGGTGACGCGGTGGTCGATCAGCGCTTGGCTCTGCCGCGCGGCGACGCGCACCAAGTACAGCGCCGCGTCGAGGCGATCGCCGCCCAGCTCGGCGAGATCCCGATCCGCCCGCAACACGGCCCGTTCGGCTTGATGCGTCGCGGCGCTCGCGGCGCCCTCAAGCTCGCGCTGCCTGCCGAGGGCCGCTAGGTAGTCGGCGCGGCGCCGCGCCACGTCGTCGCGCTGCGCGAGCGCGGCGTTCCCCATCGCCTCGGCTTCGGCCTTCGCCGCCGCTGCGTCGCGGTGCATTGCCTCGATCACCTCGCAGCGACGCGCCGCTCGCTCACCGTCAACCTTCGCCGCCAACTCGGCGGCGAGCGGGCTCGCGGCCAGGGCCGCCAGTGCATCTCGAGCGGCGTCGGACAACACTGCCGGGCTGCTCATCGCACACCCCCGCGGCGCAGGTGGCGGGGAAGGGCAAAGACGCCGAGCGAATTGAGCACCGCGAACCGCTGGCGTTGCTCCGCCAGGAAGGCCAGCGCGTCGGCGCCGGCTGCCTGCAGCAGATCGGCCGCGGGCTGGCGGGCCACAGACGGCCCGGGCGCCGTGGCACGGGGCTTTGGTGCGCGGGGTGGCGCGGTATCGGTGCCGAGGTGCCCGAGGGCTCGGGCTTGTTGCCTGCGGGCGAGGCGGATCAGGGGGTGCGTCACGTTGTCACTCCATGCCGGCGAACGGTTGAAGGACCACGCGCGGGCCGGCGCCGCTTGCGGTCCCCTGCAAATGCAAGTGCGGAAAGTGCGGAAGTGCGGAAAGTGAACTCCGACAAGGACTTAGCGAGGGGTCGAAGTGCGGAATGCAGTGCGGAAGTGCGGAAAGACCCGTCCGCGTTCGTTCGCTGGCGTTCGGCCCCGCGCGGGGCACGCGCGAAGGACAGCCGTGCGGCGGCCCCTCGCCGGGCCGGGCGCGGTCATTCATCGGTGTCCCCCAGGATCGAAGAGCGCACCCGGTAGACCGTGACCTTCTCGGCACCGGGCGGCGATGCCCGCGAGCCGTAGTGCTTGCCCTCGCGCACCAGGTGCCCACGCTCGGCGAGCACGCGCAAGACGGCCCGCTCCTGAAACCCGCGGCACGCCTCGACGCGGAACACGTCGGGCAGACAGAACCACTCCCAGCCGATCAGCTCATCAAGCCCGGTCGTCGTCTTCACCGCGCGGCGCCAGCCGGCGCGGTTCATCGTCTTCGGTGCGTGGTCGTCGTCGGCGCGGCTCCAGTCCGTGAAGCGCGCTTCGCCGTGCATGCCGAACCACTGGCGAACCTGCCGCATGATCTGCGCCTCTTCGCTCTGCCCGATGCCACCCGGCCGCGCTGCAATCCACGCCTCGAAGCATCGGCGAGCGGCGTCGGTGGCGGCGCCGGCCGGCCAGCCGGTCAGGCCCGCCGCGCTCGCCAACTCGCCAGCCGCGGCCACGACGGCGAAGCGGCGGCCCACCCGCTGCACTTGCCCGGCCGCGGCCTCGGGCACCATCGCCCGCTCGATCGCGTCCATGCGCTCGCGCAGCGTGCGGGCCAGCCCTTCGGTGTTGTCGGTCAGCCATTCGAGCCAGGCGCGGCCGGCCGTGCCGTAGGTCGTTTCGCTGGCCCGCGTGAGGTGCCGCGCCAGGTCGCCGCCGCCCTCGAATTCGTGCAGCGCCTCGAAGATGCCGCGGCCGGCGCCGGCATCGGCCGGAAGGTCGATCAGTCGCAGCTCTTGACCCGCTCGCGTGCGCTTGCCGGCTTCGGTCATGCACTCGGCGAGCCCGGCCTCGCCCGCGCTCAGCACCAGGATTCGCCAGCTCAGCCGCGGACGGGCCGCGCCCGTGCGGCCGGCGCGGGTCTTGCCTTGCCCGTTGCCCAACAAGTAAGCCGCCTCGCCCGCCTCGCGCGGGTCAAGCTGGCCGATTTCGTCGAGGCACAGCACGCAGTCCGAGTGCTGCGCGGCCAGCGCTTCGAGCCCGTTCGACGTGGCCCGCCATCGCGCGAGGAAGTCCCGCCCGCCCCACACGGACGCGGCCACGCGAAGGCACGTCGTCTTGCCCGACGACGAATCGCCGACGAAGTGAAACCCGCCGCCATCGGTGCCCGGCGCCCACGCGAGCAGCGGCCCCGCGAAGCCGCAGCTCGCCGCGAACATCAGCCGCGAATTGCCGGCGCACAGCCGCGCAATGCGGTCCTTCCATTGGTCGAGGCTGCCGCGATGCTCGAAGGCGCCTTCTATCGGCCCCTCGCTCGTGAACATCACGCGCTCGCCGTCGGCGTCGCCGATGGTTTCGCGGGGTAGCACGTACACCGCGCCATGCCAGCCGACCCGATCGACCAGGCGCACCAGGTCGCGCGGGCGCCGACTCTGAAGGTACGCGGTCAACAGGGCGCGGCGCTTCGTATCACTCGGCGTCATGAAGCCTTGCGACAGCAGCGCGGCCCGGTACGCGGCGCCGTCGCCGGCCAGCGTTTCGAGGGGCATCAGCCAGCGCCGCGCCTTGCCGAAGGCGCCGAATTCGAGCAGCAGCGAAGCGCCGGCATCGTGCGCGTCGCGGGCGAGCGCGGTCACGTGCAGCGGGTCGCACACGCGCACCGGCCGGGCCTCGCCGCCGTCGTCCAAAGGCGGATCGAACCAGGTCCCGGCCTCGTCAACGCGAAAGCGGTCACGCGGCCCCGCCGCGTCGTCGTCACCATCACCCCGCGGCGGCCCGTGGCGGCCCGCTGGCGGGCCTTTCGGCCCGTCGCCGCTACCCTGCCCCCGGCTCGCCGCCTCGGCAGCCTCAGCGGCCGCAATCGCGCCCTCGATCACCTCGCGCACCGCGGCCGGCCCGGCGATGGCGGCGAGGTCGTTGAAGTCGCTTCCGCCCGAGCCATCGGCCGGCAGCCCGGCAGGCAGGATCACCAGGCCGCGGCCCTTGCCGGCCAGTCGGGCGGCGTCGGTCGCCTTTTCGCGGCCGGGGTTCTTCCCGGTGCGGGCTTCGGTGGCGCCGTCGTCGTCGGCACACAGCGCCAGGCGGGCCGCGGGCCAGCGCCCGCGCACGGCGCGGACCACGTGCGCCAGGTTGCCGGCATCGAAGCACACGATCGCCGGCCGCCCCGTCGCTTCGTGGCAGGTCGCCGCCGTGGCGTAGCCCTCGCCGAGCAGCAGCCACGCGGCGCCTTCGGGGTCGCCGATCGGGTGGAAGGCGCCGGTCTTGCGGGCGCCCTTCGTGAAGAGCTTTTCGGGGCTGCCGCCGCGTGGGCGCTCGGGCACGATGCGCTGCACGTTGACCAGCTCGCCGGCCGCATCGCGCAGGGGCACGCACAAGGTGCCATCGGCCAGGCAGCGCACGCCGTGGGCGCCGACCTTCTTCCGTGCCAAGTACGGCACCGCGGCCGGGTTGGTCACGTCCGCGGCGCTCGCCCACAGCTTCGCGGCCTCGATCGCGGCGGCCCGCTGGCGCTCGCGGCGCTCGCGCTCGTCGCGTTCGGCCGCAGCGCGGCGGGCCGCGGCCTGCGCCTTCAGCTCGGCGGCGGTCGGCTTCGGCAGCGGGCCGGGCTTGTAGCCGTGATCCTTCGCCACGCCGAAGAGCGTCGCCGCCCTCACGGGTCCGGGCTTTCGTGCGCTGCGCCAGGTCGCCCGGTCTTCCGCGGCATCGGGTTTCGAGCGGGCAGCGGCCCAGCTCAGCCATGCATCGGCGCCGGCCTCGCCCACCGCATCGAACACCGCGAAGGCCAGGCGCACGCGGTCGTCATGCCCGCAGTCGGGCGGAATGCAGGCCAGCGCAGCGCGGACAGCCTCAAGCGTCGGGGGTGCGGTCATTCGAGGTCGAGGGCGAACTGTGCGCCCGGCGTCGGGCGCGAGGTGAGCACGTAGACGCGGCGGCGGCGCTCGCCTTTGCCGAAGGCGCACGGCACGCGGCGCCAGTCGCGGCGGATGCCGTACCCCAAAGGGCCGGCCATGTCGGAAAGCACCTTCGTTGCGCTGCCGAGGTCGCACGAGGCTTCGAGGTCGGCCGCGGTCACGCCGTGCGGATGGCGCTCCATGAAGTCGGCCGCGCGTTCGGCCTGCGCGGTGCGTGGGTCGGCCGCCTTCATCGCCGCGGCCCCTTCTCGGGCACGGTCGGCCGGCCGGGCTTCGAGCGGGCCAGGGTCACGCCGTCATGCCAACGGGACACGATCAGCCGGCCCGGCAGCTCGAAGCGGGCGCGATACCTGTTGCCGTCGAGGGCGAAGCTCGCCATCGTCGCCGGCCACACTTGCCGGATGACGGCGTAGCCGGTGGCGAGGAGCGCCCCGGGCGTGTGCCAGGGGTACATCACCGGCCGGCGCCGCGATGCTGGCGCACGCGCTCGCGCACCCATTCGCGCACTTCGGCTTCGCGCCAGGCAGTCGCCCGCCCCAGCTTGATCGGCGCGGGCGCCTTGCCAGTGCGCACCAGCTCAAGCCATGCGCTGCGCCCGAGCCCGACGAGGGACAGGGCGCCCGCGAGGCGAATCAGTCGGTCGGGGTCGCCCGCAAAGGCGGGCGCGGACTCTTGCGGATCAATGTGCATCGGCGTGCCTCCAATGGAAGACGCGCCACCTTGCCGCGCACGCTCGCGGCTGTCACTGTCGCAACGGTCGCTGTGTCAGTCGGCATTGCGCTCGGGCAAGAGCCCCAGCGCTTGCGCCGCCTTCAGTCGGCGGAAGACGGTGCGCTCGCTCACCCCGTACTCGTCGCCGATTCTCTGCGCGAGTTCTTGGCTCAGGGTCACAAGTCCTGCCGCCTTCATGCGCTTCGCCAGGGCCTCGGGCGTCAGCTTCGCGGCAGCGCCGCGCGGCTTCTTCGCGGCGGCCCAGCGTTGCGCCCTCGCCTTCCTCAGTCCGTCATAGACCAGCGGCCCGGCGCCGTAGGCGATGAATTCAAGCCACGCGAGACGCAGGCCGGGCACCATCGCCGCGGCCACCCGACCACTGGACCCGCACTCCAGTTCCATCGCCAGCATCGCCGCGGCCGAGCGCAGATCGAATGCGGCGACGACGCTCGCGGTTCGTCTGCGGCCACGGCGGTCGTGGTCCGCCATGTAGGCGTCGAGTGGCCCGAGCAGGTGTGCGCGGATCGTCGCCGCCATCGCCTCGGGCCGGGACCAGGTGCGGGCCGCCTCGGCGATCGCCTCGCACGCGTGATTCATGTATTCGGCGTCGAACAGGTCGCTCCACGCCTCAAGCGCCTTCGTCGCTCGCGCCACTTCGCACCCCTTCGCGTGCGCCCTTCGTTCGGGTCGCCGCGCCGGCCGGGGAAGGGTCCCGGTGTTCGCCCTCGGGGATCGGCCTCGGGCTAGGCGCGGCGGAACTCTCAGCTCCACAACAGCCCCCGCTCGGCGAACGATACCGCGTCACGTGCGCCGATCACCACGTGATCGAGCACGCGCACGTCAACCAAGCCCAGCGCGTCGCGGATGCATATCGTCAGCGCCTCGTCGGCCTTCGACGGCTCTGCATCGCCGCTGGGGTGGTTGTGCGCCAGGATCACGGCGGCGGCGTTCACTTCGAGCGCCCGGCGCACCAGCTCGCGCGGGTAGACGCTCGTTTGACTCAGCGTCCCCACCGATACCGCCTCGAAGGTGATCAGCCGCAGTCGAGTGTCGAGGTACATCGCCGAGAACACTTCGCGATCGAGGTCCGCCAGGTGCAACCGCAGGAAGGCCCGTACATCGTTCGGTGTCTTAAAGACGGCGCCGGCCTTGCGCAGCCGTGCGTCGAGGATGCCAAGCGCCGCGGCGATCGTGGCGTCTTCATGCTCGCGCAGCGCCGGCCCCTTGAGCGCGGCGGCGGCAGGGTTCGATTCGCGCGAAACCCGCGGCCGATCGAGCACCAGGCCAAGGGCCGGCGCCCGTGCCGTCATGCAAGCGGCGGGGTCAGAGGCAGGAAGGGGAAGGAACAGAGAGAGATTCCGCACTTCTTCCGCACTTCTTCCGCACTTGCTCATGCCCCGCAAACCCGCACCGTTCCTCGCTTTCCGCACTTCCGCACTTCCCGCACCGGCTTTCGCGCCCGGCTCGCAACGCGCCGTCTTCACGCAGCCACCTTCGCCCGTGCGTGCCGGAACGGGATCACCTTCCCCGACTGGCGCACGGCGTCGAGGTAGTTCGCCCATGCCTGCATCAGTTCGCGCCGCTCGTCGAGGTAGGCCGCGTGGTTGTAGGCGGCCCGCGTGCGGTCGCCCGGCGCGTGCGAGAGCTGCGCCTCGATCACGTCCCACCGGAAGCCCGATTCGTTCGCCCACGTCGAGGCGATGCCGCGGAAGCCGTGACCCGTCATCCGGCCGCGGTAGCCCATGCGCTTGAGCGCCATCAGGATCGCACCGTTGGACATGGGCTTCTCGTGGTCGCGCTCGCCGGGGAACACCAGGGCAGCGCCCGTGCAGCGGTCGGCGCCGCGGGTCGCCCTCAGCACGCCGAGCACTTCGAGAGCTTGTGCGCTCAGGGGCACCAGGTGCGGCCGGCGCTTGCCCTTCGCGCCCTTGCGGCCGGTGCGCTCGGGCGGAATCGTCCACTCGGCGGCGTCGAGGTCGAATTCCTGCCATCGGGCCTCGATCAGCTCGGACGTGCGAACGAAGGTCAGGGCGAGCAGCGCCAGCGCAGCGCGGGTGTAGGGGCTGCCGTCATAGCCGGCCATCTTGCGCAGCAGCTCGGGCAGTTCGGCGGCGCCGACCCGGGCGAAGTTCGTCACCACACGCGGCCGCAACACGTCGGCGGGCTTCACGTCGGCAACGGGGTTGCGCTCCGCCAGGTCGTGCGCCACCGCGTAGCGCATCACCATCCCGCAGACTTGCAGGTTTCGCCGCGCCAGCTCGGCGGCGCCGCGGGCCTCGATCTTCTTCGCCATCGCCACGAAGTGCGACGCGGCCAGCGTGCGCACGGGGCGATGCCCGATCTCCGGGAACACGTCGGCTTCGAGCCGGGCGAGCACGTGCGACGCGTAGCGCTGGGTCTTGGTCGCCCGCCACTGCTGCCACCAGGAGCGGGCCACCGGCTCGAAGGCGGTTTCCTGCGCGGCCATGATCGCCCGCTTCGCCTCGCGCTTGACCTCGCCGGGGTCAGTGCCTGCCAGCAGCAGCGCCCGCGCCTCGTCGCGGAGCTGGCGTGCCCCCTTCACGATGCCCCCAGGGCTGGGGGCATCGGTCGGCCCGGCCTTGCGGCTCGCCAGGGGCACGGCTGGGTATTGCCCGAGGGCGAGGCGCTTCTCGCGGCCGGCGAATCGGTACTTCCAGCGCCACAGCTTCGCCCCGCTGCGGGTCACTTCGAGGTAAAGGCCGGCCGCGTCGGTCAGGCGCACATAGGGGCGCCCCTCGGGGCACGTGGCATTTCGGCAATCGAGGTCGGTCAGGGGCATCGCGCATCCTCCGTGGGCGGGTCACCGGGGCCGATGCCCCCAGCCGTCCCGCCGAATGCCCCCGAGGATGCCCCCACACGTGGCCGGATGTCAAAGACGCTCGGCGAACCTCGGCGAACAAAAAGCCCCGTGCGACGGGGCTTTAGGGTACCTAAGCGGCTCTCTGCGAACCTTGGCGAATCGCTATCTGGCGGAAAGGGAGGGATTCGAACCCTCGATGCGGGAAACCCGCATACCGGATTTCGAGTCCGGCGCATTCGACCACTCTGCCACCTTTCCGGGAATGCGTGTCGCGTGGGCGAGCCTCGAATTCTATGCGATCTGCAGTTGCAGCCCCGGCAGCAGCGGGTGCGACAGCGCGCTGGCCCAGCGCTGGCCGTGCCGCAGCGGCCAGGCGTCGGTGATCGTGCCGGTGGTGACGATGTCGCCCGCGCGCACTGGCCACGGCGCGGGCGACGCGGCCATCGCATCGATCCACTGACGCAGCGCGTCGAGCGGACCGTCGAGCACGGCGCTGCCGTCGCCGCGATCGACGACCTCGCCGTCGCACAGCAGCTCGACGTGCAGCGCACGCGTCTCGGCCGCCAGGTCGGCGAAGCGCGACGCCGGCACGCGCGGGCCGACGTACAGCCGACCGTGCAGTGCGTCGTCGACCATGCAGTCGGCCAGCGTGAAGCGCCAGCCGGCGAAGTGCGTGTGCACGATCTCGAAGCCGTGCGCCACCCACTCGACGCAGCGCGCGAGCGCCGCGTTGTCCATGCCGGGCTCGGGCACTGCCTTCAGGCCGAACACGACCTCGGGCTCGACGCGCGGCTGCACCAGGCCGTGCAGGTCGTCGGCGGCGTCGGTGCCGTCGAGCAGCGTCGCGGTGTGCTCCCACACGTTCGCCCAGATCGGCGCGTAGACGTTGTAACGCGGCCAGATGCTGCGGTTGGTGAAGCCGATCTTCCAGCCGCGCGGCCGGCGGCCCGCGGCGATGCGCCGCTCGCGCATGCGCGTGGCCACGGCGAACGCGGCCGCCACGTCGAAGCCGGGCTCGGAATCGCTGGGCAACGGCACCGTCGCGGCGCGTTCGTGCGCCTCGAGCATGCGGTCGGCGAGCGCGTCGAGCGCGGCGTCGCGCATCACGGCCGCAGCCTGTCCATGCCCCCCAGGTAGGGCCGCAACGCCGCCGGCACCGTGACCGAGCCGTCGGCGTTCTGGTGGTTCTCGAGCACCGCCACCAGCGTGCGCCCCACCGCCAGGCCCGAGCCGTTGAGCGTGTGCACGAACTCGGTCCTGCCCTGCGCGTTGCGATACCGCGCCTGCATGCGCCGCGCCTGGAAGGCCTCGCAGTTGCTGCACGAGCTGATCTCGCGGAAGGTCCCCTGCGCCGGCAGCCAGACCTCGAGGTCGTAGGTCTTCGCGCTGCCGAAGCCCATGTCGCCGGTGCACAGCAGCACCACGCGGTACGGCAGCTCGAGCCGCTGCAGGATCGCCTCGGCGTGGCCGACCATCTGCTCGAGCGCCGCGTCGCTGTGCTCGGGCTGGGTGATCTGCACCATCTCGACCTTGTCGAACTGGTGCTGGCGGATCAGGCCGCGCGTGTCGCGCCCGGCGCTGCCGGCCTCGCTGCGGAAGCACGGGCTGTGCGCGGTGAGCCTGATCGGCAGCTGCGCGGCGTCGAGGATCTGCTCGCGCACGGTGTTCGTCAGGCTGATCTCGCTGGTCGAGATCAGGTACTGCTCGTGAGCGTCGTCGCCGCCGCCGGCGGCCGCGTCTGCCGGGCCCCGGCCGCGGTAGACCCAGAACATGTCGTCCTTGAACTTCGGCAGCTGCCCGGTGCCCTCGAGCGCCTCGCGGTTGACGATGTACGGCGTGTAGCACTCGGTGTAGCCGTGCTCGGTGGTCTGCACGTCGAGCATGAACTGGGCGAGCGCGCGGTGCAGCCGCGCCATCGTCCCGCGCAGCAGGCTGAAGCGCGCGCCGCTGAGCCTGGCCGCAGTATCGAAGTCCAGCCCCAGCGGGGCACCGAGGTCGACGTGGTCGCGCACCGCGAAGTCGAAGTCGCGCGGCCGTCCCCAGCGGCGCACCTCGGCGTTGGCGGTCTCGTCGGCGCCCATCGGCACGCCGTCCTGCGGCAGGTTGGGCAGGTGCATCAGCAGCGCCTGCAGCTCGGCCTGCAGCGCGTCGAGCCGCTCGGCGCCGGCCTTCAGCTCGTCGCCGATGCCGCCGACCTCGGTCATCAGCACCGACACGTCCTCGCCCTTGGCCTTGTGTTGCCCGATGCGCTTGCTCAGCGTGTTGCGCCGCGCCTGCAGCTCCTCGGTGAAGGTCTGCAGGCGCTTGCGTTCGCCTTCGAGCGCGGAGAAGCGCTCGACGTCGAGGAACGGCTGCGGGCGCTTGCGCGCGTCGAGCTTGGCGATGACGGCCGGCAGGTCGCGGCGCAGCAGGTGGATGTCGAGCATGAGGGTCCTCGGGGGCAGGAGGGAATTCTATGAACGGCGACGGCGCCCGCGGGCGCCGTCGTCGCGGGCCGCGGCGGTGTTCAGGATCGCGACGCCGACGCGCCCGCCGCCGCCGCCGACTGCGCCATGCTGCGGTCGCCCAGGCCCTTGGGCAGCGGGAAGCGCACCGTCTCGCGCACGCCGTCCAGCGTGCGCAGGCTCACCGCGCCGAGCTCGCGCAGCCGCGCGATGACCTGCTGCACCAGGATGTCGGGCGCCGACGCGCCGGCGGTCAGGCCGACGCGGGGACGGCCGTCGAACCACGCGGGCTGCAGGTCGTCGGCCGAGTCGACCAGGTGCGCCGGCGTGCCCAGGCGCTCGGCGAGCTCGCGCAGGCGGTTGCTGTTGCTGCTGGTCGGGCTGCCGACGACGATCACGATGTCGACCTGCGGCGCCAGCAGCTTGACGGCGTCCTGCCGGTTCTGCGTGGCGTAGCAGATGTCCTGCTTCTTCGGCTCGCGCACGTGCGGGAAGCGGCGCTTGACCGCGGCGAGGATCTCGGCCGCGTCGTCGACGCTCAGCGTGGTCTGCGTGACCACCGCCAGCTTGTCGCCGCGCGGGCGCACGCGCTCGACGTCGGCGACGTCCTCGACGAGGTAGATGCCCTCGCTGAGCTGCCCCATCGTGCCCTCGACCTCGGGGTGCCCCTTGTGGCCGATCATCACGAACTCGTAGCCCTCCCTGGCGAGCTTGGCCACCTCGACGTGCACCTTGGTCACCAGCGGGCAGGTGGCGTCGAACACCTGGAAGCCGCGACGCGCCGCCTCGGCGCGCACCGCCTTCGGCACGCCGTGGGCGCTGAACACCAGCGTGGCGCCGGGCGGCACGTCGGCCAGGTCCTCGATGAAGATCGCGCCCTTGGCCTTCAGGTCGTTGACGACGTAGGTGTTGTGCACGATCTCGTGGCGCACGTAGATCGGCGCGCCGTGTTTCTTGAGCGCGCGCTCAACGATCTCGATGGCGCGGTCGACGCCGGCGCAGAAGCCGCGCGGTTCGGCCAGCAGGACTTCCTCGAGCCTGGCCGTCACAGCACCCCCAGCACCTGGACCTCGAAGCGCACCTTCTGGCCGGCCAGCGGGTGGTTGAAGTCGAACAGCAGCCAGTCGGGCCCGAGCTCGCGCACCACGCCGGCGTAGCGGCCCTGGCCGTCGGGGGTGGGGAACTGCACCACGTCGCCCACCGCGTAGGGCTCCTCGGGGTCGCCCAGTGCGCGCAGCAGGCTGAGTTTCACGCGCTGCAGCAACGCCGGGTTGCGTTCGCCGAAGGCGCTGCCGGCGGGCAGGTCGAAGGCCTCGCGGGCGCCTTCGGGCAGGCCGATCAGGTGCGCTTCGATCGCCGGCGCCAGCTGTCCGGTGCCCAGCGACAAGGTCGCCGGCTTGTCGTCGAAGGTGTTCACGACATCGGCGCCGTCGGGCCCGGCCAGGCGGTAGTGCAGGGTCAGGAACGAGCCGGGCTGGATGAGGTTCACGAGGGTGTTCGCCGTCGAATAGACTGCCTTCGATTCTACCGGCGCCCATGCCGCCAACCGCTGCGTGCCCCTGCCCCCGATGCCGCCATGAAGGACCTGCCCGCCGACCAGCGCCCGCGCGAAAAGCTGCTCGCCCGCGGCGCGGCGTCGCTCGTCGACGCCGAGCTGCTGGCCCTGCTGCTGCGCACCGGATACCGGGGCCAGGGCGTGCTGGTGCTGGCCGACGCGGTGCTGACGCGCTTCAACGGCTACGCCGGCCTGCTGCACGCCACGCCGGCCGACCTGGCCGGCATCAAGGGCCTGGGCCCGGCCAAGCGCGCCGAGCTGCTGGCGGTGATCGAGATGGCCCGCCGCGCGCTGGCCGAACAGATGCAGTCGCGCCCGGTGTTCGACAGCCCGGATCGCGTCAAGGACTACCTGTCGCTGCACCTGCGCGGCCGCGAGCACGAGGTGTTCGTCGTCATGTTCCTCGACGGCCAGCACCGCCTGCTGCGCGTCGAGGACATGTTCCGCGGCACGCTCACGCAGACCAGCGTCTACCCGCGCGAGGTGGCCAAGCGCGCGCTGGCGCTGAACGCCGGCGCCGTGGTGCTGGCGCACAATCATCCCTCGGGTGTGGCCGAACCGTCGCGCGCCGACGAGTTCCTGACGCAGTCGCTGAAGGCCGCGCTGCAGCTCGTCGACGTGCGCGTGCTCGACCACCTGGTGGTCGGCCAGGGCCAGGTGGTGTCGATGGCCGAGCGGGGGCTGTTGTGAAGGCGCGCGGCCTGGCCGAACTGGAACTGCTGCGCGCGGCGCTGCGTGAACGCGAACGGCTGGCTGCCGAGCAGGCTGCACGCGAGCAGGTGGCTCGCGCCGCCGCCGAGCGGCAACGGCGCGCCTTTGCCGATGCCGTGGGTCCGGTGGCACCGCTGCGGCCGCACGGCCGTGCCCGGCCCACGCTGGCGCGGCCAGCGCCCGAGCCGCGGCAGCGCCTGCTCGACGAACAGGCGGCGCTGCAGGAAGCCATCAACGAGCCCGTCGACGTCGACTCGCTGCTGCTCACCGACGACGGCCTGAGCTTCCGC
>CAZUBF010000110.1:0-12838 GCA_964618555.1 uncultured Azohydromonas sp. | reverse complement strand
GCCGGCCCTTCGAGCACGGCGCCGACATCGTCGTGCACTCGCTGACCAAGTACCTCGGCGGGCACGGCAACAGCGTCGGCGGCGCGATCGTCGACTCGGGCCGCTTCCCGTGGGCCGATCACAAGGCGCGCTTTCGCCGGCTCAACGAGCCCGACGTCAGCTACCACGGCGTGGTCTACACCGAGGCGCTCGGCCCGGCGGCGTACATCGGCCGCGCGCGCGTCGTGCCGCTGCGCAACATGGGCGCGGCGATCTCGCCGTTCAACGCGTTCCTGATCCTGCAGGGCATCGAGACGCTGGCGCTGCGCATGGACCGCATCTGCGACAACACGCTCGCCGTCGCCGAGTTCCTGCGCGACCACGACAAGGTCGGCTGGGTCAACTATGCCGGCCTGGCCGACCACCCCGACCACGCGCTGGTGCGCCGTCTGATGCGCGGTCGCGCGTCGGGCCTGCTGACCTTCGGCGTCAAGGGCGGACGCGCCGCCGGCGAACGTTTCCTCGACGCGCTGCAGCTGTTCACGCGGCTGGTCAACATCGGCGACGTGCGCTCGCTGGCGACGCATCCGGCGTCGACGACGCACCGCCAGCTGTCGCCGCAGGAACTGGCCGCCGCCGGAGTCACCGAGGACACGGTGCGCCTGTGCGTGGGCATCGAGCACATCGACGATCTGCGCGCCGACCTGGCGCAAGCGCTGGCCGCGGCGTAGACGTCGGTGCCGCGGCGCGGCGGCGCTAGAGCGCGAGCATCGCCGCGAACCAAGCAACCGAGGCGGCGCGCGTGAGCGGCGCGCTGGCGCGCGAGCGCCACACCGCGGCGACGATGAACACGTTGTACGGGACCGGAGCGAAGTGCAGCGCCAGCGCCAGCCACGTCGGCGCCTTCGCAGCGACCGCGCCGAGCGCCGCAAGCGTCGCCGCGAAGTTCAGCAGCGTCGCCCACAGCAGCATGTCGCGCCAGAACAGCCGGCCGAGCGAGACTTGGCCGCGCCAGCGGCGCGCGAAGAAGCCGGACCCGAACCGCGCACCCACCTGACGCTGCCTCCGTGGTGGCCCGGTGTCGTGCCGTGCCACGGGACCCGATTCTGCGCCGGTCGTCACCGCGCCCCGGCGGCAAGCAGCAGGCGCACGATCGCGTCGTGGCCGTGCGCACGCGCGAGCTGCAGCGGCGTGCGGCCGGCACGGTCGGCGAGGCGGGTGCTCGCGCCGGCGTCGAGCAGCGCGGCGACCGTGGCCTGGTGGCGCGCACCGCCGTCGCCGAGCACGATGGCCTCGACCAGCGCCGTCCAGTGCAGGTTGTTGACGTGGTCCAGCGGCGCGCCGGCGGAGATCAGGCGGCGCACGACGCCGTCGTGCCCGAGATGCGCCGCGGCGATCAGCGCGGTGCCGTCGTACCGGCTGGTCACCAGCGCGGCGCTGGCGCCGTGTTCGAGCAGCACGTGCAGCGTCGCTTCGTCGTCGGCCACCGCGGCGATGGTCACCGCGTCGTAGCGGCCGGACTCGAGCGCGGCGCCGTCGGCGCCGGCGGCCAGCAGCGCGCGCACCGCGTCGCGCCGGCGCGCGAAGGTGGCCACGTGCAACGGCGTTCGCCCGTGCGCGTCGCGCGCCTCGAGCGCGGCCTTCGACCCGGCCAGCCGGGAGATCGCCGCGAGGTCGCCATGATGGGCCGCGGCGTGAAGGCCACGGTACGCCGCCACCTCGGCCGGCGTCGGCGGCACCTGCGCGGCGGCGGGTGGGGCGTGCATCGCGGTGGCGGCCAGCAGCGCCGCGGCGACGACGGCCCGCACAGGGCGGGTGAGGCGCACGGCGATCGAAGATCTCGACGCCGCGCCGGCGGCGGCGCCGGTGCGGCGATGGCGGGCCGGCGTGCGGTTCACTGCAGCGAGTCCTTGGCCTGGTCGATGGCCGCGACGGCGCACTGCTCGTCGAGGTGGCCACCGGGGGCGCCGCCGACGCCGACCGCGCCGATGACGTCGTTGCCGGCCTTCACCGGCACGCCGCCGCCGAGCAGCAGGAAACCGGGGATGTGCACCAGGTTCGCTGCGCCGGGGTTCTTCTGCGAAGCGTCCATCATCGCCAGGGTCGTGTTGCGCGCCGACGCCGACGTGTAGGCCTTGGCCTGGGCCGCGGCGACGGTGTGCGCACCGGCCGCGTCGGCGCGCTGCAGCGCGCGCAGCTGGCCGGCGCGGTCGACGACCGCGGCCGTCACCGCATGGCCGTTGGCCTGGCACGCGGCGACGGTGGCGGCGGCGAGTCGGTTGGCGAGTTCGAGCGACATCGTGCGCTCGGTGCGCACCGCCTGCGCATGGGCAATCGAGGCGGCTGCGAGCAGCGCGGCGGCGAGGGTGTGCGGAAAGCGGATCATGCGGTTCTCCTGGGTGGGCTGCGGCCGGGCTCGGGGCCGTGCCGGCATTCTTCGCGGCGCATCGTCCGACCACCATCCGCGCGAATCGCGCACCGCCTGCGTAGAACTACGCGGCGCCGTCGGCGTCGACCAGGCTCGCGTAGCCGCGGATCAGCTGCGCCAGCGTCTGGACCTGCAGCTTGGCCGACAGATGCAGGCGGTGCGTCTCGACGGTGCGCGGTGACAGCGCCAGCGCACGCGCGATCTCCTTGCTGCTGAGCCCGGCGACCACCAGCGCGAGCACCTCGCGCTCGCGCGGCGACAGCAGCGCGTAGCGCTCGTGCGCTTCGCGACCGGCGGCGTCGCGCTGCCGCGAGCGCACGTGAGCGCGCACCGCGGCCTGCACCGCGTCGAGCAGTTGTTCGTCGTCGACCGGCTTCTCGAGGAATTCGGCGGCTCCGCCCTTGAAGGCCCGCCGGCACATGTCGACGGTGCCGTGCGCAGTGAGCAGGATCAACGGTTGGTCGGCGCCTTCGCGCCGCAGCTGTTCGAGCACCGCCAGGCCCGACATGCCGGGCATGCGCACGTCGAGCACGACCGCGCCGACGGCGTCGCGGTCGAAGCGTTCGAGGAACTGCAGCGGATCGGCCCACGGCGCGACGCGCAGCCCGACGGTGCCGATCAGCAGCGACAGCGCGGCGCGCACCGCGTCGTCGTCGTCGACGAGGTGGATCAGTGGCGAAACCGGATGCATCGTGGTCGCGTTAGGCGCAGGGGTCCGCCAGCGGCAGCGAGAGCACGAACTCGGCGCCGTGCGGTGCCACGTCGCGCGCGGTCAGCGTGCCGTCCATCGACTGCGCCAGCGACTCGCACAGCGGCAGCCCGAGACCGAGGCCGTCGCCGCGGGTGGTGAAGAACGGCTCGAACACCCGGGGCAGCGCATCGGCGGCGATGCCGGGGCCGTTGTCGCGCACGCTCAGCCGTGCGCGGCGCTCGTCGTGGTCGAGCGTCACGACGATCGCGCGTGCGGCGGCGCTGCCTTCGAGCGCGTGCATCGCGTTGTCCAGCAGGTTGTGCACGATCTGCTCGAGCGCGACGGCGTCGCCGCGCACCGGCGGTGCGTTGCCACGCAGCTCGACCGCGACGCCACGCCGGCGCAGCTCGGGTCCCAGCAGGTCGACCAGATCGCGCACCACCGCGTGCAGCGACACCGGCCGGTGCGGTGCGTCGGCACGCGCCGGCTGCACCAGGCGGCGCAGGCGCGCCAGCACGTCGGACGCGCGCCGCGCCTGCGCCGCTGCCAGCCGCAGTGCCTCGCGCGCCGTTGCCAGGTCGTCGCCGTCGACGCCGCCGCCGCCGTCGTCGCGCAGCACGCGAAGCGCCGTCTGCGTGCCGGCGAGCGTCGCCGTCAGCGGCTGGTTCAGCTCGTGCGACAGGCCGGCGGCGAGTTCGCCGAGCGCGTTCAGTCGACCGGCGTTCGCCAGGCGCGCGAGCGCGGCCCCACGCCGGCGCTCGACGCGTGCCGAACGCCACTGCGCGAGCGCCGCCACCGCTGCCGCGCTCGCCAGCGCCCAAGCGAACAGCCGCGGCCACGGCCACTCGGCCGGCCCGGTGGCGCGCTGCAGCTGCAGTTCGAACGGCTGGCTCGCCGTGGCCAGTGTCTGTGCGAACGTGAATCCGGCCGTCAGCCCCTGCGGTCGCTGCGCCGGTGGCGGGCCCGGCTGCAGCACCAGCGAGCCCGTCCGGTGGTGCAGCGTCGCACGCACCGTCGCGTCGCGATGCAGCGGCGTGTCGTCGGCGGCCATGCGGCGCGCGTCGACGAGCATCGCGTAACTCGCCGTCGGGCCGGCGACGACCAGCCAGTACCGGGCCGCAGGGGCATCGACGGGGCCGAGCACCGCGCGCCGCAGCGGAGCCGGCAGCGCGCGCGACGCGGCCTCGGCGTCGTCGAGCCCGCGCGCCGGCCACGGATGGCGGGTGTCTTTGCGCACCACGTCGAGCAGTTGCGGGTACAGCGCCGGCAGGCGGGTCCACGGCCGCTCGGCGTCCGACGCCGCGTCGGCCGCGTCGAGCAGCGTCAGCGTGGCCAGGATCGCGTCGTGCTGCGCGGCGCGCTGTCCGAGCTGGCGGTGCACGTCAGCGGCGTCGGCGGCGAAGTCGGCGCGGCGCGCGGCGATGTCCAGCCGCACGAGCAGCGTCGCGCCGACCAGCGTGAGCAGCAGCCACGCCGCGGTCCAGCCAGCGAATGCGCGCCAGTCGATGGGCATGGACGCATTGTCGCCAGGCGCCGTGGCGCGCCGTGCGATCAGCCGCTGGTGCGTCGTGCCGGGGCGAGCCAGCTCGCGATGCACCACTGTGCGCTCCAGTAGGTCGCGAGGATCCACAGCGACGACATCGGCACCGCACTGGCGAAGCGGTTCGTCGCCAGCAGCGCGTCGGAGGCGACGAACAGCGCGCCGCCGAGCGCCAACACGCCTGCGCGTGGCGCGCCGACACGCCACAGCACCGTGGCCTGCGCCGCCATCGTGGCCAGCGCCACGACGTAGGCCAGCACCGGTGCGCGCAGTGCCGGCGGCACGTGCGGCCACAGCAGCGCGAGGATGCCTCCGGCCACCACCGCGTACACCACGAACGGCGCGACACGCGCGGCCAACCGTGCCGTGCGCGTGAACGCCACCAGGTACGCCACGTGCGCGAGCAGGAACGCAACCAGCCCGGGCACGAAGCCGCGCGCCGGCCACAGCAGCGCGACGTCGCCGGCCAGCGACAGCACCAGTCCCGCGAGCACCCAGCGCCGCACCGCCGGCGCGTCGTGGCCGCGGCCGTGGGCGTACGCGATCACCGCCAGCGTGGCCAGCGGCTTGAAGACGAAGTTCAGCCATGGCTGCCCCAGCGCCCAAGGCGCCGAGACGATGGCCAGCACGGCGGCGACGGCCGCGGTGGCGGCGAGGGCGACCGTGCGGTTCATGGGCCGCGCTGCACGACGGCGCCGCGTCGTCGAGGCGTGCGTGGGGGGGCCGGGGCGGTCACGCCGGTGCGACCCGGTCCGGGATCAGTGCAGCGTCGAGCCGGCCACGGGCTGCAGCAGCGTCACCGCGGCGGCGCCGACGCTGCCGCACTCGACCTCGGCGGCGGTGGCTTCGCGCACGTCGCGCACCTTCAGGTGCAGGCGCAGCGCCATGCCGGCCAGCGGGTGGTTGCCGTCGAGCACGACGTGCGACGGGTAGACCTCGGTGACCGTGTACACGCGGTCGGCCGGCATGCCGGGCGTGGCCGCGCCGTCGGGCAGGCCCTCGAAGGCCATGCCGGCCTCGACGTTGTCGGGGAACAGCGACCGTTGCTCGAAGCACACGAGGCCCGGGTCGTAGTCGCCGAAGGCGTGCTCGGGCTCGAGGTGCAACTGCGCCTCGTAGCCCGCCTCGTGGCCGAGCAGCGACTGCTCGACCATCGGCAGCAGGTCGTCGCCGCCGACGAAGAACTCGACGGGGTCGGCGAGTTCGTCCAGCGGCTCGTTCTGCGCGTTCGACAGCGTCCAGGTCAGGCTGACGACGCACGGGGCGGTGATGACCATCGCAGGATGATGTCACAAGCCGGCACACAATCGGTCTGATGGCGACCCTCCCGATCGACATGCCGGCCGCGCTGCTGGGCGGCCTGAGCCCGGCCGTGTTCATGCGCCGCCACTGGCAGAAGAGGCCGCTGCTGGTGCGCCAGGCGCTGCCCGGCGTCGGCGCGCCGGTCACGCGCGCCGAACTGTTTGTGCTGGCGGCGCGCGACGACGTCGAGTCGCGTCTGGTCGTGCGCGACGGTGCGCGTTGGACGCTGCGCCATGGCCCGCTGCCGCGCCGCGCACTGCCGCCGCTGGCGCGCGGCGGCTGGACCCTGCTCGTGCAGGGGCTGGACACCCAGGTCGACGCCGCGCACGCGCTGCTGGCGCGCTTTCGCTTCGTGCCGCAGGCGCGGCTCGACGACCTGATGATCTCGTACGCCACCGACGGCGGCGGCGTCGGTGCGCACGTCGACTCGTACGACGTGTTCCTGGTTCAGGTGCACGGGCTGCGGCGCTGGCGCTGGGGCCGCGTCGACGACGCGTCGCTCGTGCCCGGCGTGCCGCTGAAGGTCCTTCGGCGCTTCGCGCCCGCACACGAGGCGGTGCTCGAGCCCGGCGACGTGTTGTACCTGCCGCCCGGATGGGCTCACGATGGCGTCGCGGTCGGCGAGTGCATGACCTGTTCGGTCGGCTTTCGCGCCCCACGCCACGGCGAACTGGTGCATGAACTGCTGCTGCGCCTGGCCGACGACGTCGCCGACGACGAACGGCTGTACCGCGATCCGTCGCAGCCGGCCACCTCGACGCCGGCGCAGGTGCCGGCGGCACTGGCAGCGCACGCGCGCACGCTGCTGCGCCGCGCGCTGGCCGAGGAGCGCGCGTTCGAAGCCGCGCTCGGCGCGTGGCTGAGCGAGCCGAAGCCGCAGGTCTGGTTCGAGCACGCGGTGCGCTGGCGCCGCGGCCAGGGCCTGCGCCTGGACCGGCGCACGCGCATGCTGTACGACCGTCACCACGTGTTCGTCAACGGCGAAGCCTTTCGCACCGCCGGTCGCGACGCGACGCTGCTTCGCCGGCTGGCCGACCGCGGTACGCTTGCTGCCGTCGACGCCGCGAAGTTGTCGGCGACGGCGCGCGAACTGTTGGCAGGATGGGTCGACGCGGGTTGGCTGACGCCGTTCGACGCCAGCGACACCGACGCCACCGGAGACCACCCATGAGCGAAGCCCACGCCGCCCGCATCGACGGGCGATCGTCGTTCCGCGATGCCGTCATCGCGCTGGCGTCTGCGCCCGACGCGGCGGCTGGCCCTGCGCAATGGTGGTGGTGCGACCCCGACTTCGCCGACTGGCCGCTCGACGATCCGGCGCTGATCGCCGCGCTGGCGGCGTGGCTCGAACGCCCCGGGCGCGAGCTGACGCTGCTGGCCTGCGGCTTCGACGAACTGGTGCGGCGTCGTCCGCGCTTCGTCGCGTGGCGGCGCTATCAGGCGCACCGCGTGCTCGGCCGGGAAGTGGCGATCGACGCGTCGCAGATGCCGACGCTGTTCGTCGCACCTGCGCCGCATGCGCTCGAGTTGCTCGACCGCCTGCGCTGGCGCGGGGTGAAGATCGACGACGCCGACGATTGGCGTCAACGCCGGGAACTGGTCGATGCGTTGATGCAACAGTCGTTGCCGTCATTTGCGGCGACGACCCTGGGACTCTAGGGTTTCCCCGGGTCTTCAGTAGAATGTCGGGTCAGCACGGGCACGCGTTCGCGTGGCGTGGTCCGGTGCAGGTTCCATCCATCACACACCGTCAAAACATTTCGAGGACATCGATGAACAAGTCGCTCCTGTGGGCATCCCTGTTTGCTGCCGTGGCGCTGACCGCCTGCGGCAAGAAGGAAGAGGCGCCCGCGCCGGCGCCCGTTGTCGCCCCCGCGCCGGTCGCCGAAGCGGCTTCGCAGGCAGCGGCTGCCGCTTCGGAAGCGGTGGCGGCGGCTTCGGAAGCCGTCGGCGCTGCGGCGAGCGCGGCCAGCGAAGCGGCGGCGGCCACGGCCGACGCGGCGAAGCAGGCTGCTGACCAGGCGATGGGCGCGGCGAAGGACGCCGCCAACAAGGCGCTCGACGCCGCGTCGTCGGCCGTCAACAAGTAAGCCGCGGCGCGGGCGCCCCGGCGCCTGCGCACGCAGCGCCGCGCGTGTCGGCGCGGTCGTTTCGGGATCGCGCCGTGCCGCGCGATCGAACCCAAGCCACCCTCTCCGGGTGGCTTGCTGCTTTGCGGCACCCGATCGTCAGTGGAGGTCGAGCCACCGGCAGCCTTGCGTGGCATCGGCGACCACGACCTCGATGGCCGACACGCCCAGCGACGCGGCGAGCGCCGCCGCGGCGAGGTCGGGCCGGTTGTTCTGCTGGCTCAGGTGCGCCGCCACCACGTGGCGCAACGCGCGGTGCGCGACACGCTGCAGCACGCCGGCGGCCTGGTCGTTGGCCAGGTGGCCGCGGTCACCGCCGATGCGGCGTTTCAGGAACGCCGGGTACGGGCCCTGTGCGAGCATCTCGCGGTCGTGGTTGCACTCGAGCAGGAGCGCGTCGCAGCCGGCCAGTTGCATCGCGATGTCGTCGTCGGCGTGCCCGAGGTCCGTCAGCAACCCGAGACGACGTTGACCGTCGCTGCACGTCAGCTGCAGCGGTTCGTTCGCGTCGTGCGGCACGGAGAAGGGGCGCAACTCGAGCGCGCCGACGGCGATCGGGGTGCCGTCGCGTGCGTGATGCAGCGACGCCGGCGCGTCGTCGACGCCGATCGCGGCCCAGGTGCCTTCGCTCGCCCACAGCGCGGTGCCGTGGCGACGCGCCAGCGCGAGCGCGCACCCGACGTGGTCGCCGTGCTCGTGGGTCACGAACACGGCGTCGATCGACTCGATGGCCACGCCGCGCCGGGCGAGCCTTCGCGCGAGCTCGCGCATTGAAAAGCCGCAGTCGACCAGCACGCGCGTCGTGCGCGCGCCGTCGTCGGCTTCGATCAGCGTCGCGTTGCCGCTGCTGCCGCTGCCGAGGCTGCAGAAACGCATCACGCGGGCCGGTTCACCCCGGGGACCGGGCTGCGGGGAACCGTCGCACCCCTGCGAAGGCACGAACCGGGCATGCATCCGAACAGCCCGGTCCACGGTGGACTGGGCCGAAGGCACGGCGGCAGTTCACTTCAGCGGCTCCACCGTGCGGGGCCCGATGCGCGCCGCGTGAACCCGCGACCATCGGGCGGCGCGCATCCGGCGCTGCGTGCTGCGCTGGCGGCGGCCCTTCTCGAGGGAGCGCCGAAAGCGCGTCGCCCGTGGTTCACTTCAGGTCTTCGACCAGCACGGTGACGATGCGCTGCCCGACCTCGCCGGCCGCGGGGGCACCCGCGGCGTCGAGCACCGACACCGTGGTGCGGTCGCTGCCGTCGCCCTTGACGGCGATGCGATAGCGCGCCGGGCCGCTCGGGCCGTCGCCGCCGCGGCCGAACAGTCGGCTGAAGAAGCCGGGCTCCGACTTGGCGGCGTCCTTCGGGTCGACGTAACGCACGAAGTACAGGCCGCCGGCACGGTCGCGGTCCTCGACGGTGAACCCGGCGCGGTCGAGCGCGACGCCGACGCGGCGCCACGCGCGGTCGAACGGCTCGTCGACCTGCAGCGCCGCGCCGGCCTGCCCGGTGAGCACGCGCGCGCGCTCGGGGCGCTGCGGTGCCTCGGCCACGGCGGCGCGTGCCTGCGGCTCGCTGCTGCCGAGCGCGACCATCAGCCGGGCGATGAAGTCGGCTTCGAGCTGCGGTTCGCTGGGGCGCGTCGTCCACTTGGTCTGGTCGCGCTCGGGCGATGTGAACACCTCGACCATGCCGCGATGGCTGATGTAGACCTCGCTTCCGCCCTCGGGCCGGCGCTCGATGCGGGTGCGGAACTTGTCGCGTTCGGCGGTGGAGTACAGCACGTCGAGGACCCGGCCGATCGTGCTGCGGATGATGTCGGTCGGGATCTTCGCGCGGTTCTCGGCCCACTCGGTTTCCATCACGCCGGCGTCGGCGTTCTGGTAGGCGATCGCGAAGCCGCGCTCCTCCCAGAAGGTCTTCAGGCGCGGCCAGAGCACCTCGGGCGGCAGTGGCGTGACGAGCCAGCGCTGGTCGCCGCTGCGCTCGACGCGCAGATCGCCTCGCTGCTGCACCGCCACCGTCGTCGCCGCGGTCGCGGCCGTCGGCGACGCCACCGCTGCGGCCGCCGCCGACTGGTAGGTGCTGGCGGTCACGCTGCCCGCCTGCGGCTGGTAGCGGGCGTCGCGGGTGAGCTGCGTCAGGTCCGGAGGCACCTCGAGCGGCGTCGTCTTCACCGCCTTGCTGCGGTAGTCGATGCGGTCGCCGCCGAGCAGTTCGCTGGTGGCCGTGCACGCGGTGAGCGCCATCGCGGCGGCAGCCAGCGTGATCGAGCGCAGCGAGGGCAGGTGACGGGGCTTGTCGTGGAGCATGGGTGCGGGTCGGCCGGTGGTCGGCGATCGTCAGGAGCCGGGGGGGACGGCGGTGCGGGCCTTGATGCGACCGCGCACCGCGCCGTTCAAAGCAGGCCGCCGTCGCGCAGCGCGCGCTCGACCAGCGGTTGCGCGGCGTCGGTCAGCGGCACCAGCGGCAGGCGCAGCGCGCCGCCGCAGCGTCCCAGCCGCGCCAGTGCCCACTTGACCGGCACCGGGTTGGGTTCGACGAACAACTGCTTGTGCAGCGGCAGCAGCCTCATGTGGATCTCGGCGGCGCGCTTCGCGTCGCCGGCCAGCGCCGCGGTGCACAGCTCGTGCATCAGGCGCGGCGCGACGTTCGCGGTGACGCTGATGTTGCCGTGGCCGCCGAGCAGCATCAGTGCCACGGCGGTCGGGTCGTCGCCGGAGTAGATCGCGAAGCCCTTCGGGGCCTCGCGGATCAGCCACGCCGCACGCGCGATGTCGCCGGTGGCTTCCTTGATGCCGACGATGCCGGGCACCTGCGCCAGCCGCAGCACGGTGTCGTGCTGCATGTCGGCGACCGTGCGCCCGGGCACGTTGTACAGCACCACCGGCAGGTCGACCGCCTCGGCGACGGCGCGGAAGTGCCGGACCATGCCTTCCTGGGTCGGCTTGTTGTAGTACGGCACGACCTGCAGCGAGCAGTCGGCGCCGACCTGCTTCGCGTACCGCGTCAGTTCGATCGCCTCGGCGGTCGAGTTGCCGCCGGTGCCGGCCATGACCGGCACGCGCCCGGCCGCGTGCTCGACCGCGACGCGCACCACCTCGCAGTGCTCCTCGACGTCGAGCGTCGGCGACTCGCCGGTGGTGCCGACGACGCCGATGCAGGCCGTGCCTTCGGCGATGTGCCAGTCGATCAGGCGACGCAGCGCGTCGTGGTCGACGCGTCCGTCGTCGTGCATCGGCGTCACCAGCGCGACGATGCTTCCGGTGATCGGTTTCATCGTGGGTCCTCGGAAAGCGGCATTCTAGCGAGCGGGTCCCGGCGGCCAGCCCGCTGTGCGTGTCTACAGCGGGTAACGCACCGGCGCATCGGTCGGTGCACCTTCGCGCACCGCGGCGATGCGCTGCACGAAACGCGGCGGATCGTCGAGATAGCCGTCCTCGAAGGCGACCACGCGCAGATCCGCGGTGGCCTGCAGCAGTTCGCCGCGGCGCAGCAGGAAGTCGGGGTTCGCCGGCCGGCCGATGCTCTGGTTGCCGACGGCGAAGGTCTCGTAGATCAGCGCACCGCCTTCGGCGACGCTGGCGACGACGGTGGGCAGCAGCGGCCGCCACAGGTAGTTCGTGACGACGACCAGGTCGAAGGTCTCGCCGCGCAGCGGCCAGGCACCGGCTTCGAGGTCGGCGACGACCACGCGTGCGACGCCGCGCAGCGGGTCGAGCGCGGCGGCGTCGCGATCCACGCCGGTGACGTCGCACCCGCGAGCGGCGAACCAGCGCACGTGGCGACCGCCGCCGCAGGCGACGTCGAGCACGCGAGCGCCGGCGGGCACGAGCGCGCTCCACCGGCGCACCCACGGCGAGACGGTGTCGCGCGTTCCCGAGCCGGCGTGCAACTCAGCGGTCCACGCCGCCGAGCGGCGAGCACTTGGCAGGGCCCCGGTGGCACCGGGTGGCCGCCGTGGAACCCGCTTCGGCTGCGGCCTCACATCGCGTCCGCGACGTGAACCTTCGCCGACGGGCAAGCGCCGCGCCGGGCCACGGTCGGCGGCTCGCACGAGGCCGGGGGGCGCAGGCGCTTCGGGGCGGGCTCAGAAACACGACCAGAGGAAATCGGCCACGTCGCGCATCAACCCGGGCTGCAGGTACGCGGCGAACACCGCCACGAGTGTGGCGAGCACCACCACCCACGCCAGCGCGCGTCGCAGCGACATCGTTCAGGCCCCCGCCGGCGCCGGTCGCGCGATCGCCTGCTCGCGGATCGGCAGGTTCACCGCAGCGGCCATCACGCCGAGCGCGACCGCGATCCACCAGACGACGTCGTAGCTGCCGGTGCGGTCGTACAGCAGGCCGCCGAGCCACACGCCGAGGAACGAGCCGATCTGGTGACTGAGGAACACGAAGCCACCGAGCATCGACAGGTACTGCACGCCGAAGATCTGCGCCACCACCGCGTTCGTCGGCGGCACCGTCGACAGCCACAGCAGCCCGATCACGGCCGAAAACACGTACACGCTCGTCGGTGTCAGCGGCAGCGCGAGGAAACCGACGATGGCCACCGAGCGCAGCAGGTAGATCGACGCGAGGATGTGTCTCTTCGCCAGCTTCTGCCCGAGCACCCCGGCGCCGTAGGTGCCGAACACGTTGAACAGGCCGATCAGTGCCAGCGCCACGGTGGCGACCTGCGGCGACATGCCCTGGTCCTTCAGGTAGCTCGGCAGGTGCACGCCGATGAACACCACCTGGAAGCCGCAGACGAAGTAGCCCGCCATCAGCAGCTGGA
>CAZUBF010000109.1:11759-12864 GCA_964618555.1 uncultured Azohydromonas sp. | reverse complement strand
TCGCACATCGCGCAGAGCGTGATCCAGGACGACTTCGACCTGACCATCGTCAACAAGATGGACGTCGACCACGGCCTGACCGTGCCGCTGAGCCTGATGTGCGGCGTGCTCGACCCGCACGCCGGCGCCTGGCCGTTCAAGGTGATCCCGTTCGCGGTCAACGTCGTGCAGTACCCGGTGCCGTCGGGACGGCGCTGCTTCGCCCTCGGGCAGGCGATCCGCAAGGCCGTCGAGTCGTTCGACGAGCCGCTCAACGTGCAGATCTGGGGCACCGGCGGCATGAGCCACCAGCTGCAGGGCCCCCGCGCCGGGCTGATCAACGCCGAGTGGGACAACCGCTTCCTCGACCGCCTGATCGACGAGCCCGCGGGCCTCGCGCAGGTGCCGCACATCGAATACGTGCGCGAGGCCGGCAGCGAGGGCATCGAGCTGGTCATGTGGCTGATCGCGCGCGGCGCGATGTCCGACGTCGCCGGCGGCGCGCCGCCGCGGGTGGCTCACCGCTTCTACCACGTGCCGGCGTCGAACACGGCGGTGGGGCACCTGATCCTGGAGAACTGACATGACCATCCAAGTCGCACTGGCCGGCGCCGGCGCGTTCGGCGTCAAGCACCTCGACGGCATCCGCGGCATCCCCGACGTCAAGGTCGTCTCGGTCGTCGGCCGCGACGCGGCCAAGACGCAGGAGGTGGCCGACAAGTACGGCATCGCGCACGTCGCCACCGACCTGGCCGACAGCCTGAAGATCAAGGAGGTCGACGCCGTCATCCTGTGCACGCCGACGCAGATGCACGCGTCGCAGGCGCTGGCCTGCCTGGACGCCGGCAAGCACGTGCAGGTCGAGATCCCGCTGTGCGACCGGCTCGCCGACGGCGAGGCCGTCGTGCGGCGCCAGAAGCAGACCGGGCTGGTCGCGATGTGCGGGCACACGCGCCGCTTCAACCCCAGCCACCAGTGGGTGCGCCGGCGCATCGTCGCCGGCGAGTTCCACATCCAGCAGATGGATGTGCAGACCTACTTCTTCCGGCGCACGAACGCGAACGCGCTCGGACAGCCGCGCAGCTGGACCGACCACCTGCTGTGGCACCACGCGGCGCACACGGTG
>CAZUBF010000109.1:0-11649 GCA_964618555.1 uncultured Azohydromonas sp. | reverse complement strand
TCAAGGCGGCCAGCGGCGCACTCTGTACCCTGTCGCTGTCGTTCAACAACGACGGCCCGCTGGGCACCTTCTTCCGCTACATCGGCGACACCGGCACCTACATCGCACGTTATGACGACCTGTTCACCGGCAAGGACGAGAAGATCGACGTCTCGGGCGTCGCCGTGTCGATGAACGGCATCGAGCTGCAGGACCGCGAGTTCTTCGCCGCCATCCGCGAGGGCCGCGAGCCCAACGCCAGCGTCGCCCAGGTGCTGCCTTGCTACCAGGTGCTGGACCGCCTCGAGCAGCAGCTGGCCGCCGGCTGAGCCCCGAGTTCCCCGTCGTACCCACCACCCACCCCAAGGAGACATCACGATGAAGGTCACCCGCAAGGCATTCCTCGGCACGCTCGGCGCCGCCGCGACGATGGCGCTGGCCCCGGCCGCTTTCGCGCAGACGATCACGCTGCGCATCCACCAGTTCCTGCCGCCGCAGGCGCCGGTCCCGACCAAGGCCATCGTGCCGTGGGCCGAGAAGATCGAGAAGGAAAGCGGCGGGCGCATCAAGGTGCAGCACTTCCCGAGCATGCAGCTCGGCGGTCGCCCGCCCGAGCTGTTCGACCAGGCCAAGGACGGCGTCGTCGACGTCATCTGGACCGTGCTCGGCTACACGCCGGGGCGGTTCCCGAAGGCCGAGGTGTTCGAGCTGCCGTTCATGACCGGGTCGGCCGAGGCGTCGTCGCGCGCGTACCAGGCCTACGTCGAGAAGCACGCGATGGACGAGTTCAAGGACGTCAAGCTGATCGCGGTGCACACGCACGGCCCGGGTCTGTTCCACAGCAAGGACCCGATCGCCAAGCTCGAGGACCTCAAGGGCATGAAGGTGCGCGGCGGCTCGCGCATCATCAACATCATGCTCGAGCAGCTCGGCGCCACCCCGGTGGGCCTGCCGGTGCCGCAGGTCGGCGATGCGCTGTCCAAGGGCGTGATCGCCTCGACGACGATCCCGTGGGAGGTCGTGCCGGCGCTGAAGGTGCAGCAGATCGTCAAGAACCACACCGCCTTCAGCGGCGACAAGGGCCTGTACACGCAGACTTTCGGCTTCGTCATGAACAAGGCCAAGTACGACGCGCTGCCCGCTGACCTGAAGAAGGTCATCGACGACAACAGCGGCGCGGCTACCGCGGCGCTGTTCGGCCGTGCGATGGACGACGGCGACAAGGCCGGCCTCGCGCTGGCGCAGCAGGCGGGCAACAGCATCGTCATGCTCGACGCCGCCGAGACGGCGCGCTGGCAGCGCGCCGCCGCCGGCGTGCGCGACGCCTGGCTCAAGGAGGTCGCCGCCAAGGGCATCGACGGCCCGAAGCTGCTGGCCGACGCCGAGGCGCTGATCGCGCAGCACGCGAAGAAGTGACGCGGGCCCGACCCACCCTGACCGGGGCGGCCGCGAGGCCGCCCCTTTCGACATGAGCCGACTCATCTACGACCTGAGCCGGGTGCTGACCTGGTTCGGCGGCGCAGTGCTGACGTTGATCGCGGTGCTCAGCGTGGCCAGCATCGTCGGCCGCGCGCTCAGCGGCGTCGGCCTCGGCCCGGTGCCCGGCGACTTCGAACTCGTCGAGGCCGGCACCGCGCTGGCCGTGTTCAGCTTCCTGCCGTGGGCCCACCTGAAACGTGGGCACGCGTCGGTGGACCTGCTGTGGCCCTACTTCCCGGCGCCGATGAAACGTGCGCTGGAGATCGTGGCCGACGCGCTGATGCTGGTGTGCTGGCTGCTGCTGGTTTGGCGCATGGGCGTGAGCATGATGGACTACCGCGACAACGCCGAGGTCACGTTCATCCTGCAGATGCCCGTGTGGTGGGGCTACGCGGCGTCGTTCCCCTTCGCCGTCGTCGGCTGCATCGTCTACCTGCTGCGCCTGGCCGAGGACTTCGGCCTCGCGGCACCACCGATGGACCTGGGAACCGGCGGGGGGCAGCACTGATGGAACCGATCACCTTGGCCATCTGGTCGATGCCGATGCTGCTGGTGCTCATCCTGCTGCGCGTGCCGATCGGGCTGTCGATGCTGGTGCTGGGCCTGGGCGGGTCGTGGCTGGTGTACGGCAGCGCGGCGCCGTTGCTCAACCAGATGAAGACGCTGGCGTACAGCCAGTTCTCCAGCCACTCGCTGTCGATCGTGCCGCTGTTCCTGCTCATGGGGCAGTTCGCCGCGGTGGGCGGCATGTCGCAGGCGCTGTTCAAGGCGGCCGAGGCGTTCATCGGCCACCGCCGCGGCGGCGTGGGCATGGCCGCGATCGGCGCGTGCGCCGGGTTCGGCTCGATCTGCGGCTCGTCGATGGCCACCGCGGCGACGATGGCGCAGGTTTCGCTGCCCGAACTGCGCAAGGCCGGCTACGCCGGCGGCCTGTCGACCGGCCTGCTCGCCGCCGGCGGCACGCTGGGCATCCTGATCCCGCCGTCGATCGTGCTCGTGATCTACGCGATCCTCGCCGAGCAGAACATCGCCAAGCTGTTCGCCGCGGCGTTCGTGCCGGGCATCCTCGCGGCGCTCGGCTACATGCTCGTGATCAGTCTGGTGGTGCGGTTCAGGCCCGGGTCGGCGGGCCTGGTCCAGCCGATGCCCTGGGCACAGCGCTGGGACGCGCTGGTGGCGATCTGGCCGGTGCTGCTGATCTTCATCGCGGTGATCGGCGGCATCTACAGCGGCGTGTTCACGCCCACCGAGGGCGCCGCGGTCGGCGCCGTGGGCACGGGCTTGCTGGCGTGGCGGCGCGGCGGGCTGTCGCGCGCGAACCTGCGCCAGTCGTTCGAATCCACCGCCGCCGGCACCGCGATGGTGTTCATGATCGTGCTCGGCGCGGCGGCGTACAACACCTTCCTCGCGCTGTCGCAGATGCCGCAGGAACTGGCGTCGTGGGTCGGCCAACAGGGCTTCGGCCCGTACCAGGTGCTGTGGGCGATCCTGCTCTTCTACCTGGTCTTCGGCTGCGTGATGGACTCGCTGTCGATGATCCTGCTGACGATCCCGATCTTCTTCCCGATGGTCTCGGGGCTCGACTTCGGGCTCACGCCGGAGGAAACGGCGATCTGGTTCGGCATCCTCGTGCTGATCGTCGTCGAGGTCGGGTTGATCACGCCGCCGGTGGGCATGAACCTGTTCGTGATCCAGTCGATGGCGCCCGACATCCCGATGAAGGACACCTACCGCGGCGTGATGCCGTTCGTGCTCAGCGACCTGCTGCGCGTCGTCGTGCTGGTGGCGTTCCCGTCGATCACGTTGTTCGTGCTGCGCTTGTAGGCGCGGCGGTGGGGGCTGCGCAGGCGCAGCCGCGCTTGACTTGCAACAAGCCACGTGCGGCCGTCGGCCGGCACACTGCGACCACGTTCGTATTCGCCGCCCTTGCCGGCGGCCCGACGGTCATGAGCCCACGCCAGGTCCAGGACGACATCCCCGGCACGACGCTGTTCGACGGGCGCATGGCGCGCAAGGGCTATGCGCTGAACAAGATGTGCTTCTCGTTCAACGACGCGGGCGCGCGCGCCGCGTTCATCGCCGACGAGGATGCCTACTGCGCGAAGTACGGCCTGAACGCCGAGCAGCGCGAGGCGATCCGCCAGCGCAACGTGCTCGCGCTGCTCGCCGCCGGCGGCAACGCCTACTACCTGGCGAAGTTCGCCGGCATCTTCGGCCTGGACATGCAGGACATCGGCGCGCAGCAGACCGGCATGAGCAAGGAAGCGTTCAAGGCCCGGCTGGTCGCCGCCGGCCGCGGCTGAGGCCCGGGGAGCACGCACCATGGCCCGCATCGTCGGCAGCGTCATGACCTCGCACGTGCCCGCGATCGGCGGCGCGATCTCCAAGGGTTTGCAGGACGACCCGTACTGGAAGCCGTTCTTCGACGGCTTCGCCCCGGTGCGCCGCTGGCTGGCCGAGGTGCGCCCCGATGTCGCGGTGGTGTTCTACAACGACCACGGGCTCAACTTCTTCCTCGACAAGATGCCGACCTTCGCGATCGGCGCCGCGCCCGAGTACCGCAATGCCGACGAGGGCTGGGGCCTGCCGCAGTTGCCGCCGTTCGCCGGCGACGAGGACCTGTCCTGGCACCTCGTCGAGTCGCTGGTGGCCGACGACTTCGACATGGTCACCTGCCAGGAGATGCTCGTCGACCACGCCTTCACGCTGCCGATGGCGCTGCTGTGGCCCGACCAGCGCTGGCCGGTGCGGGTGGTGCCGGTGTGCATCAACACCGTGCTGTTCCCGCTGCCGTCGGCGGCGCGCTGCCACCGCCTGGGACAGGCCGTGGGGCGCGCGGTGCACGCCTGGGATGCCGACGCGCGCGTGCTGGTGCTGGGCACCGGCGGGCTGTCGCACCAGCTCGAAGGCACGCGCGCCGGCCACGTCAACAAGGCGTTCGACCTGCAGTTCATCGACAGCCTGACGCGCGACCCGCTGTGGGCCACGCGCCTGTCGATCAACGACCTCGTCAAGGAGGTGGGCACGCAGGGCATCGAGCTGTTGATGTGGCTCGCCGCGCGCGGCGCGCTGCCCGGCACGGTGACCGAGTTGCACCGCAACTACCACATCCCGATCTCGAACACCGCATCGGGCCTGCTGGTGCTCGAGCACCGCGCCTGAACCGCGGGCCCTGCGCCGGCCGGCCACGGGCGACCGGCCGCGGCGCCAGGCACGTTCAGGGCGCGGCGACCGTCTCGCCCTGCGCGAGTTCGCCCAGCGCCTTCTGGTCGATCACGTTGACCGTGTAGCCGCTGACGTCGATCACGCCCTGCTGCATGAAGCTGCGCATCAGCCGCGACAGCGTCTCGGGCGTGATCGCGAGCTGCGACGCGATGTCGCGCTTGCGCTCGTGCAGTTGCACCACGCCCTGCCCCGGCTTGCCGGGGCGCGGTGCGCAGCGCTGGTGCAGCCACGCGGCCAGCCGAGCCGGCGCGTCCTTGTGCATCAACTCGTGGGTGTTCAGCGTCAGGTCACGCACCTGCTGCGCCAGCGCGGCGGCGAGCAGCCGTGCCAGCGACGCGCGCCGTTCGAACAGCGCGAGCACGACGTCGATCGGCCACTCGGCCACGGTCACCGGGCTCAGGGCGCGCGCGTCGAGCGCGTGGGTGGTGTCCAGCCACGCCGACGCGAGATCGAGCCAGGCCGGCGCGTGCACCAGCCGCTCGGGGCGGAACTGGCCGTCGGCGGTGGCGATGCCCAGCGCAACGTCGCCCTGCAGCAGCACGACCACGGTGTGCGCCATCTCGGTGCGCTGGAAGATCGCCTGCCCCTGCGCGACCAGCCGCGTGCGCGCCTCGCGCTCGAGCGCGTGCGCGTCGACCGACGACACGCCGAGCGCCGTCAGCGCCGGCGCGATGCGCCGCGCCGGCGGCACGCGCTCGCCATGACCGTAGGCGCCGCGGCGCGTGCCGGGCAAGGCCGACATCGGGTCGGCCGTCGACAGCTGCGGCGCCGCTCGCGTCGGTGCCGTCGCAGACAACAGGGTGCCGGAATCGGTGGTCATCGTTCTACCTTCGGGCTGCGTGCGTCGGTTCCCGCCCCGCGGGCGGGTCGGCCGGCTCATGGCATGGTGGCGGTCGCGTGAACAAGGAGTGGCGCAGCGCCCGCCGCGCCCCGTGCACGCATGGTGGCGTGGCGCCTGCGACGGGGGATTGCGCCAGATCAACGGGCCGGCGCAGATGCGTCCCGGCGGTGCGCATGGGTTCTCGCGACAGCCACAATCGCCGCATGAACGCGCACCGCACCTCCTCTGCGGCGCTGCCTGGCGTGCACAGCCCGGCCGCCGGATTCGACCAGCCGTTCGCCGTGCTCGACGCATGCCACGACCGCGTGCGGCGCAGCCTCGACCTGCTGCAGCGGCTCGCCGCGCACGTCGCGACGCACGGCAGCGACGACGCCGCGCGCGGCGCGGCGCACGACGTCTGGCGCTACTTTTCGCTCGCCGCGCCGGCACACCACGAGGACGAGGAGCGCCACGTGCTGCCGCTGCTCGAGGACAGCGGCGACGCGGCGCTGCAGGCGCTGGCGCGGCACATCCTCGACGACCACGCGCGCATCCGCGGCGCCTGGGCGGCGCTCGCGCCGCGGCTGCAGGCGCTTCACGCCGGCGACGCGGTCGACGCGGCCGCGCTGCGCGACGCCGCCGACGCCTTCGTGCGCGCGCACGAAGGTCACCTCGAGCGCGAGGACGGTCAGGCCTTTCCCGCCGCGCAGCGTCTGGCGGAACGGCGCGCCGGTGCGCTGCAGGCGATGGGCCGCGAGATGGCCGAACGCCGCGGCGTCGCGGCACCCGCGGCGCGCTGACCGCGCCCGCCGGCGGCCCGACGCGCGGCCGCGGTATAACTGGCGCCCTTTTTCGTTGTCCGCGCGCCGCCGCGCGCCCGCCTTCCATGCACCCAACCCTGCACCCGCTGCTCGCCACCGGCGCCGACGCGGCTCCCGCCCTCTCGGCCCCGGGCCGCGCGACGCTGGACTTCGCCGGTGTGCGCGCGCTGATCGCCGCCACCACCGCGCGGCTGAACGCGCTCGGGCTGGGCCGCAACGACCGCGTGGCCATCGTGCTGGCCAACGGACCGGAGATGGCCAGCTGCTTCGTCGCCTGTGCCAGCGCGGTGACCAGCGCGCCGCTGAACCCCGCGTACCGTGCCGACGAGTTCGACTTCTACCTGTCGGACCTCGGCGCGAAGGCGCTGATCGTCGAGCGTGGCAGTTCGACCCCGGCGATCGAGGTCGCGGCCCGGCACGGCGTGCGCGTGCTCGACCTGGTGGTGCCCGATGGGGCGCCGGCGGGCGCCTTCACGCTCGAGCCGCGCACGCCGTACGCCGGCCCCGCCGCGGCGCTGCCGGGCCCTGCGCAGGCCGACGACGTGTCGATGCTGCTGCACACCTCGGGCACGACGTCGCGGCCGAAGATCGTGCCGCTGTCGCAGCGCAACCTGGCCGCGTCGGCGCAGCACATCGCGCGCACGCTGCAGTTCACGCCAGCCGACTGCGGGCTGAACATCATGCCGCTGTTCCACATCCACGGTCTGATCGCCGGCGTGCTGGCGCCGCTGGCCGCCGGCTCGCAGGTGTTCTGCACGCCGGGATTCAACGCGCTGAAGTTCTTCGCCTGGATGGACGAGGCCCGGCCGACCTGGTACACGGCGGTGCCGACGATGCACCAGACGATCCTCGCGCGCGCCGACAAGAACCGCGAGGTCATCGCGCGCCACCCGCTGCGCTTCGTGCGCAGCAGTTCGAGCTCGATCCCGCCGCAGGTCATCGCCGAACTCGAACAGGTCTTCGGCGCACCGCTGATCGAGGCCTACGGCATGACCGAGGCGACGCACCAGATGGCGAGCAACCCGCTGCCGCCGGCGGCGCGCAAGCCGGGCACCGTCGGCGTCGCCGCCGGCCCCGAGATCGCGATCATGGGCGACGACGGCACGCTGCTGCCACGCGGCGCCACCGGCGAGATCGTGATCCGCGGCCCCAACGTGACCGCCGGCTACGAGAACAACCCGACGGCCAACGCCGAGGCGTTCCGCGACGGCTGGTTCCGCACCGGCGACCAGGGCCAGATGGACGCCGACGGTTACGTCAGCATCACCGGGCGACTCAAGGAGATCATCAACCGCGGTGGCGAGAAGGTCAGCCCCCGGGAGGTCGACGAGATCCTGATGGACCACCCGGCGGTGGCGCAGGTGGTGTGCTTCGGCATGCCGCACGCCAAGCTCGGCGAGGAGGTGGCCGCCGTCGTCGTGCTGCGCGAGGGCCAGGCCGCGACCGAGCGCGACCTGCAGCAGTTCGTCGCCGCGCGCGCAGCCGACTTCAAGGTGCCGAAGAAGATCCTCTTCATGGCCGAGATCCCGAAGGGCGCCACCGGCAAGCTGCAGCGCATCGGGTTGGCCGCCAAGCTCGGACTCACCGGGTAAACCCGCAGCACCGGATCTCCGGCACTAAGCCATCGCTTATGCGCAGCCGGCAGCAACTCTAAGTTGCCGCTATGCAGCGGCGTCTCTACATTGGCCGGCTGTCGCAAGCCACCTGGAAGACGCCATGATCCGTACGCTGTTCACCGCCGCGGCCGCGATGTTCGCCGCCACGCATGCCCTGGCCTGGGAGCCGACGAAGCCGGTCGAGTTTGTCGTGCCCGCCGGCACCGGCGGAGGCGCCGACCAGATGGCGCGCTTCGTCCAGGGCGTGGTCGCCAAGCACGGCCTGATGAAGCAGCCGATCGTCGTCGTGAACAAAGGCGGCGGCGCCGGTGCCGAGGGTTTCCTCAACGTCAAGGACGACAAGGGCAACCCACACAAGATCGTCATCACGCTGTCGAACCTGTTCACCACGCCGCTGGGCACCGCGGTGCCGTTCAACTGGCGCGACCTGACGCCGGTGTCGATGCTCGCGCTCGACAATTTCGTGCTGTGGGTCAACGCCGAGTCGCCCTACCAGACGCCCAAGCAGTTCTTCGACGCGCTGAAGTCCGGCCCCGACCGCAGCCTGAAGATGGCCGGCACCGGCAGCAAGCAGGAAGACCAGATCATCACCGTCGCGCTCGAGAAGGCCGCCGGCAAGAAGATGAGCTACATCCCCTACCCCGGCGGCGGGCAGGTGGCCACGCAGCTGGTGGGCAAGCACGTCGACGCGACCGTCAACAACCCGATCGAGGCCGAGAGCCACTGGCGCGCCGGCAAGCTGCGCGCGCTGTGCGTGTTCGACGCCAAGCCGCTGCCGTACAGGGACAAGGTCACCGACAGCCAGTCCTGGGGCGACCTGCCGACCTGCTCGTCGGCCGGCATCCCGGTCGAGTACACGATGCTGCGCGGGATCTTCATGCCGCCGGGCGCCACGCCGGAGCAGGTGAAGTTCTACGTCGAGCTGCTCGACAAGGTGCGCGCCACGCCCGAGTGGAAGGACTTCATGGCCAAGGGCGCGTTCAACCCCACCACGATGACCGGCCAGGCCTACTTCGACTGGCTCGCACGCACCGAGCAGCAGCACCGGGTGCTGATGAAGGAGGCCGGCTTCATCGCCGGCTGACCGTCACCGCGAAGGCAGGCCGACATGGCGCAACGCACACAGGAAACCGCCGACGGCGCCGGCGTCGGCGTGCGCTGGCCCGAGTTGCTCGTCGCGCTCGGCTTCATGGCCGTCGCGGCGGTCGTGATGTTCGACAGCCGGCGCGTCGGCGCCGGCTGGGCCGACGACGGACCGCAGTCGGGCTACTTCCCCTTCTACATCGGGCTGGCGATATTCGCCGCAGGTGCGTGGACGGCGTGGGCGCAGCTCGCGCGCTGGCGCCGCTTCGAGCTGTTCGCCGAGCGCGCCCAGATCCGCAGCGTGCTCACCGTGCTGTGGCCGATGGCGGTCTACGTGGTGCTGATCCCGGCCGCGGGCATCTACCTCGCGTCGACGGTGCTGATCGCCTTCTTCATGGTGCGCCACGGCCACCACCGGCTGCCGCTGACGGCCGCCGTCGCGGTCGGCGTGCCGCTGGCCTTCTTCGTCGTGTTCGAACGCTGGTTCCTCGTGCCGCTGCCCAAGGGCCCGATCGAAGCGCTGCTCGGCTTCTGAGGCCGCCCCGTGGAAGAACTGAACAACCTGTTCCACGGCTTCGCCGTGGCCGCCACGCTGCCGAACCTCGGCTTCATGCTGATCGGCATCGTGCTGGGCGTGCTGATCGGCGTGCTGCCCGGCCTGGGCGGCGCCAACGGCGTGGCGATCCTGCTGCCGCTGACGTTCAGCATGAACCCGACGTCGGCGATCATCATGCTCAGCTGCATCTACTGGGGCGCGCTGTTCGGCGGGGCGATCACGTCGATCCTGTTCAACATCCCCGGCGAGCCGTGGAGCGTGGCCACCACCTTCGACGGCTACCCGATGGCGCAGCAGGGCAAGGCCGCGCAGGCGCTGACGGCGGCGTTCACGTCGAGCTTCGTCGGCGCGATCTTCGCGGTGCTGCTGATCACCTTCCTCGCGCCCCTGGTGGCGAAGTTCGCGCTGAAGTTCGGCCCCGCCGAGTTCTTCGCGGTGCAGTTGCTGACCTTCTGCAGCTTCGTGGGACTCAGCAAGGAACCGCCGGCAAAGACGATCGCCGCGATGATGCTCGGCTTCGCGCTCGCCGCGGTGGGCATGGACGCCGTGACCGGCAACCTGCGCATGACCTTCGGCTTCACCGAACTGCTCAAGGGCTTCGACTTCCTGATCGCGGTGATCGGCCTGTTCGGCATCGGCGAGATCCTGCTCACGATGGAGGAGGGACTGTCGTTCAAGGGCAGGAGCGCGAAGATCAGGCTGCAGGTCGTGTGGCAGACCTGGCGCGAACTGCTGCGCCACTGGAAGCTGTTCCTGCGCAGCGTGCTGGTGGGTTGCTGGATGGGGGTGACGCCGGGCGGTGCGACGCCGGCGTCGTTCATGAGCTACGGCATCGCGCGGCGCATGTCGAAGCAGCCGGACGAGTTCGGCCAGGGCCGCATCGAGGGCGTGGTCGCGCCCGAGACCGCCGCACACGCGGCCGGCACGTCGGCGCTGCTGCCGATGCTCACGCTGGGCATCCCCGGCTCGCCGACCGCCGCGGTGCTGCTCGGCGGCCTGCTGATCTGGGGGCTGCAGCCCGGCCCGATGCTGTTCGTCGAGCAGAAGGAGTTCGTCTGGGGGCTGATCGCCAGCATGTACATCGGCAACGTCGTCGGGCTGATCGTGGTGCTGACCACGGTGCCGTGGTGGGCGGCGATCCTGCGCATCCCCTTCTCGATCATCGGGCCGGTGATCATCGTGATCTGCGCGATCGGCGCCTACACGGTGAACAATTCGATCTTCGACGTCTACGTGATGCTGGTGTTCGGCGTGCTCGGCTACCTGTTCAAGAAGCTCAAGTACCCGCTGGCGCCGCTGGTGCTGGCGCTGGTGCTCGGCGACATGGCCGAGTCGAGCTTCCGCCAGGCGATGCTGCTCAGCCAGGGTTCGCTCGCGATCTTCTGGAGCAACCCGCTGGTGACGAGCATCGCGGGCCTGGCGGTGCTGATGCTGGTGTGGCCGCTGTTCGGCGCCGCCAAGACGGCGCTGCGCCGGCGCGAGGCGCTGGCCGACGGCCGGGTGACGCCGTGAAGATCGCCGTCGTCGGCGCCGGCGCGATCGGCGGCTACCTGGGCGCGAAGCTCGCGCTGGCGGGCGAGGACGTCACCTTCATCGCGCGGCGGCGCAACCTGGAGGCGATCAACGCCCACGGCTTCCGGCTGATCCTCGAGGACGGCCGCGAGGAACACGCGCGCGGCGTGCGCGCCGTCGAGCGCTACGCCGACGCCGGGGCGCAGGACGCGGTGCTGCTGACCGTCAAGGCGCACCAGGTGCGCGACCTGCTGCCCGACCTGACCGCGCTGTTCGCACCGCACACGACGGTGGTCACGATGATCAACGGCGTGCCGTGGTGGTACTTCCACAAGCTCGCCGGCGCGCACGAGGGGCGCGGGCTCGACAGCGTCGACCCCGGCGGCGTGATCGCGCAGCACATCGAACCCGAGCGCATCGTCGGCAGCGTCGTCTACCCGGCGGCCGAGCTGGTCGCACCCGGCGTCGTCAAGGTCGTCGAGGGCAACCGCTTTACGCTCGGCGAGCCCGACGGCAGCCGCAGCGAGCGCATCGAGGCGCTGTCGCACGCGATGATCC
>CAZUBF010000108.1:0-12873 GCA_964618555.1 uncultured Azohydromonas sp. | reverse complement strand
GGCGGCGAGTGGTTCGCCGACGCGCAGCGCGCGCAGGCGCTGGTCGACGGCTGGAAGCGCGCCTGCGACGCCTGCGGCGTGGCCTGGGGCGGCGGCGAGACGCCGGCGCTGGCGGGCATCGTCGAGCCCGGCCGCATCGACCTCGCGGCGTCGTGCACCGGCATCGTGCAACCGAAGTCGCGCCTGAGCGTCGGTGACCGCCTCGCCGCCGGCGACGCGATCGTGCTGCTCGCGGCCAGCGGCATCCACGCCAACGGGCTGACGCTGGCGCGCAAGCTCGTCGAGCGCCTGCCGCAGGGCTACCTGAGCACGGTGACCGGGACGCTGAACTACGGCGAGGCGCTGCTGGTGCCCACGCCGCTGTACGCGCCGGTCACCGAGGCGCTGGCGCGCGCCGGCGTCGACGTGCACTACGCGGCCAACGTCACCGGCCACGGCTGGCGCAAGCTGATGCGCCACCCCGGCGCGTTCGGCTACCGCATGCACACGCTGCCCGAGGTGCCGGCGGTGCTGCGCTTCATCCAGCAGCACGCGCGCCTCGACGACCGCGAGGCCTACGGCACCTTCAACATGGGCGCCGGCTTCGCGCTGTACGTCGCCGAGGCCGATGCGCAACGCTGCGTCGACGTCGCCCGCGCGCAGGGCCACGAGGCGTGGGTCGCCGGGCGCGTCGAGGCCGGGGACAAGCGCGTGCTGATCGAACCGCTGGGGCTGGTCTTCGGGGCTGACGAGCTGCAGCTGCGCTGAACTCGCGCGGCGGATCCCGTCACCAGCGGATCATCAGCGCCGCGCCGCCCTGCGCCGGCACGAGCTCGGTCGCGAAACCCGCCTGTTCGAGCAGTTCGCGCCGTCGCGTCCACGCGGCGTCGCCCGCCGGGGTGGCCTCGTCGTGCACGACGCAGTGCGACGCGCCCTTGACCGCGGCGCGGCGCACCGCGTCCTGCGCCTGCTCGACCCAGCGGTGGTGCGCGCGCGAAGCCTGCGCCAGCCGGTAAGCCGAGGCGGCGGACATCAGCTGCGGCGTCGTCTCGGGCTCGTCGAGCACCAGGCTCCACGACAGCAGCACGCCGTCGCAGCCGGCGCCATGGTCGAGCCCGCACCACGACGGGCGCACGTTGTAGCCGGCGTGCGCGGCGTGGCGCACCGACTCGGCCCATGCCGGCAGGTCGCGCGCGAGCAGGTGCTCGACGAGGAACGCGGCGTTGTTGCTCGACGTGCCGGCGGGTACGACCTGCGCGTCGGGCAGCTTGACCGAGGCCTCGAACTCGCCGCGCTCGCAGGCGGCGGCGACGGCGGTCTTCATCTCGGCGAGGATCTCGCGCGCGCCGTGCGTGCGGCGGGCCAGGGCGCGGGCGGCTTGGGCGTCGAAAGCGGGCATCGTGGGGGTGATTTCGGCGACGGACGCAACGAACTGTAGCCGGCGCTCGTCCCGTGCCGGCACGCCGCGGTGCCCCTCACCTACAATGGACCGCGACGGGCCTCCTCGCATGGAAGCGCGGCCAACCGGGTCAGGTGGGGAACCAAGCAGCCCTAACCGTTGTGACCAGTGCCGAGGGCAAGGCTCGTCACCCCCGCGACGCGTGTCGCCGGCCGTGGCCGATGTGTCCCGGCGTTCAGCCGCCGGCCTGCCGGAACGCCATCACCGCCTGGTTGCGCAGCGTGCGCAGCAGGCTCAGTTCCTTCTCGCCCAGCGCGATCGTCGCGCCCTGCGCCGGGTCGGCGTAGATCAGCGCGAACGGCGCGCTCTTCAGCATCAGCGGCAGCAGCAGGAACGCCGGCGCGTCGACCTTGTGGCGGAACCATGCCGGCAGCCGCGCGGCGATGTTGCCGGCGCTCGCATCGGCGATCAGCGTGTCGGCGCCTTTCAGGCACACCGCGGTGAACAGGTCGGCCGCCGCGCCGGGCGCGATGCGCAGCGGCACGCGCATCGCGGCGGCGACGCCGTCGGCGCCTTCGCCGAGGCCGAAGCGCCCGACCAGCGTGTCGGTCCTCGCGTCGCGCAGCGCGAACACCACCCGGCGCAGCCCGAGCGCACGCAGCATCGTCTCGAGCACCATGCGCAGCACCTCGTTGAGGCGGAACTGCTCGGACACCATGTGGTTCGTGATGTCCTGGATGCCGGCGGCCAGCAGGTCGGCGGCCGCCTCGCGCGGCGTGCTGGCGCCGGTCGGCGCCGCCGCGTCGACGGCCTGCAGCTGGTGGCCGGACAGCGTGTCGTGCGCCGGCGGTTGGTCGGGCACCGCGAGCAGGCGCCGCGCGCGGTCGTTCGTGCCCAGGCGGATCTGCATCGCGTCGACCAGCGTCGTCATGCGCTGGCGCGACAGCTCGGCCGCACGCTGCAGGTCGCCGGGCCGCAGTTCGAGCACGCGCGCATGCCGCTGCGCCACGTCCTCGATGCGCGCGGCCGGGTCGGCGCTGAACAGCAGCGCGTCGGCGACCTCGTTGACCGCCTGGCCGAGCCAGCGCATGCGCTCGGGGCCGCGCTCGGCGGCGCGCATCGGCACCTCGGTCCCGGGGCGGCGCATCGAGCGCTGCAGCGACTCGGGCAGCCCCCAGGCCCGGGCCACGCCCAGCCCCAGGTCCTCGAAGCTGATGCCCAGCACGCGGATCGCGGCGCTGTCCTCGTCGGCCGGCGACAGCGCCTGCGGCGTGCCCGCGGCCGGGCGCATCAGCGCGCGGATCTGCTGCGCCTCCTCGCGGAAGTAGAACTCGGTGAGCAGCCGCCCGAGGTTCTGGAACATCGCGCCGAGGAACGCCTCCTCGCCGTCGCGCACGCCCGGAGCCAGTTCGCCGGCCAGGGTGCCGGCCATCAGCGCGCGCAGGAACTCCTCCTTGAGCTGCTGGGCGTGGCCCTTGTCGTGCATGTGCTCGAGCAGCACCAGCGTCAGCGCCATGTTGCGGATCGCCGAGAAGCCGACGAGCGCCACCGCACGCGACACCGTGGTCACCGGCCCGGCGACGCTGAAGTGCGCCGAATTGACCATGCGCAGCAGCTTGTTCGTCAGCGCGACGTCCTTCAGGATCTCGCTGGCGAGGTTGCCGAGGTTCTCGTTCTCCGAACGCGTGAGCCGCTGGATGCGCGCCACGGCGTCGGACAAGGCCGGGAAGTCGCGCTTCAGACGCATGCGGCGCAGCAGGAACTCGAGCGTGCCGCTGGCCTGCGGGTCGACGCCGGCGTCCACCGGGGGTTGCAGCCATTGCGCCAGCGCGCGCTGGAACTCACCGGCGTCGGCGAAGCGGCGCGACGGGTCGCGCTCGATCGCCCGGCGCACGATGGCGCGCAGCGCGTCGTCGGGCGGGTCGCCGAGCGGGTCGGGCAGTTCGAGCTGCTCGGTGGCCACGCGCTCGATGGCGCGCATCGGGTCGCGCTCGCGCAGCAGCGGCGCTGCGCTGAGCATCTCGGCGAGCACGACCCCGGCGCCGAACACGTCCATCGACGGCGCCGGCGCCTTCCCGCGCGCCGCCTCGGGCGACATGTAGCCCGGCGTGCCGTAGATGCGACGCTCGTGCGGGTCGGCGATGCGCGCGGCGATGCCGAAGTCCATCACCCGCGCGCGCCCGTCGGCGTCGAGCAGGATGTTCGAGGGCTTCAGGTCGCGATGCACGATGCCGCGCTCGTGCGCGGCGCGCAGCGCGTCGAGCACCCCGACCATCAGTGCCGCGGCGTCGCGCGGCGGCAGCGCCCCCTGCTCGCGCAGTCGCTGCGACAGCGTCGGCCCGGCGACGTACTCGAACACCAGGTAGGTGCGCCCGTCGTGCTCGTCGGCCTCGAACACCGGCACGATGTGCGGGTGCGTCAGCTGGCCGACGGCGCGCGCTTCGTGCAGCCACTGGCTGCGTGCGGCGTCGTCGGCGCCGGGTGCGAGCAGCTTGACGGCGACGTCGCGCTCGAGCCGCGTATCGTGGCCGAGCCAGACGGTGGCCTGCGCGCCCTCGCCGAGTTTGCGCCCGAGCACGAAGCGACCGACGGCGACGCCGGCGGCCGCGCCCGCGTGCGGCGTAGCCAGCGCGCTCACGCACCCACCCCGGCGGCTGCCGGCCGCATCGCCACGCCGTCGTCGACCGCGCCGGGCTCGTGGACCGACGCCTGCAGCGCCGCGTGCAGGTCTCGCAGCCCCAAGCCGAGCAGCCGCGCGTAGCGCTGCGCGACGCGCTCGAGCGCCGCCTGCGACTGGCGCAGCGGCAGCGCGAGCGTGTCGATGGCCTCGTGCGCCGCGCTGGCCACCGCGCGCAGCACGTCGTCGTCGCGGTCGGGCTGGCGCACCGGCGCGGTCAGCGGCAGCCGGCGCATCATGTGCAGCACCGCGTCGTCCATGCCCCAGTGACGCACGACGGCGCCGCCCATGCCCTCGATGTCGCAGCCGAGCACCGCGCAGGCCGCCTGCGGCTCGCTCATGCCGGGCTCGTCGCGCTCGCCGGGCTCTTGCGCGACCTGCGGCTGCTGCAGCCGGCGGATCTGCACCGCCTCGTCGGGGAAGTGGTACTGCACGAGCAGGCGCCCCAGGTCCTGCAGCAGCGTGACCAGGAACACCACCTCGGCGTCGTAGCCGGCGGGGCGCAGCGCCTGGGCGAGCCGCGCCGCGCGACGGCTGCGGTCGATCTGCGCCTCGAGCTCGCGCGCCGCGGCCGGCGACAGCGGTCCCGGCCAGGGGCGCAGCCCGTTGGCCGCGCGGCGCACGCCGTCCAGACCCACCATCGCGATCGCGCGACGCACCGTCAGCACCGGGCCGTTGCCCGAGACCTGCGTGCCGCGCACCTGCGCCGTGTTGACCACGCGCAGCAGCTCGAACGACAGCGCGAGGTCGCGCAACACGATCTCGGCCAGCTCGTCGGTGCGCTCGCGCTCGAGCAGCGCCAGCCGCGCCGCGCGCGCCGCCCCGCCCGGCGTCGCCGGCAGCGCGCCGATCTGGCGCACCCGCTCGAGCAGCAGCGCATGCGCGCCGCCGTCGTGCCGGCCCTCGGCCTCGATCCAGCCGCGCAGCGCGCGCGACAGCGTGCGCGCCGCGAGGTAACGCTGACGTGGCTGCCGGTCGGTGGCGCGGTTGGCGATGGCGCGCAGCGCATCGGGCACCGGGCGGGGGATCGAAAACGGCAGCCGCACGATCTCGCGACCGCGCGGCGGCAGCCGCTCGATGACTGCGGCGACGTCGGGTTCGTCGAGCGCGGCGCGTCCGGCCAGCAGGTGGTGCAGCAGCACGCCGAGCGCGAGCACGTCGCGCTGTGCACGGTCGCGCTGCGCGCGCAGCTCGCCGGCATCGACCGACAGCGTGCGCGCCGGCGCCGCGTCGGCCCGGTCGTCTTGCACCGCGGCGACGATCTCCAGGCCCATCACCATCGCGCGGCCGTGGTCGTCGAGCAGCAGCGCGTGCAACTGCAGGTCGCCGTGTGCGGCCCCTGCCTCGTGCGCGAACGCCAGACCGTCGAGTGCGTCGGCGCACCACGAGGCCGCGTCGACGCATGCCTCGGCCTCGGGCGTCACCCGCTCGGCCAGCGTGACGCCGAGCCGGCGTTCGTACGCCAGGTACGGCCAGTGCTCGAGCTCGCCGACCTCGGCCACCGGCGCGAGGTGCGGGTGGCGCAGCCGCGCGGCGCGGCGCGCCGACGCCAGCCAGCGCTGCACCTCCGCCGCCGGCAGCGCCTGCCGCGGCAGCACCAGCATCACCTCCTGCGCGCCGCGCGGGTCGTGCGCGAGCCAGACCATGCTGCACGCGCTGCGGCCCAGCAGCCGGCGCATCTCGAACCGCCCGAAGCGGCGCAGCGCCGGCGACGGCGCAGGCGCAGCGGGCGACGAAACGGGGTCGGGAACGGCCATCGCGGACGGGCTCAGCGTTGGCGTCGATTGGACCGTCGCCGCCCGGGCGCCGATGCACCGAACAGGCGCGCGAACGCCGCGCACTTCCTGCGCGAATCCGTGCCCGACGGCTGCGGCCGCGCGTGCCGGGCGAGCGCGTCGACCGCCCGCTGCCGGTGTCCTGCGGCCGACCGCTCGCAGGCGTCCAGTGTGCTGAAAGCCGACGCGGCTTACGGCTCGTGCGACCGGGGCAGACTTGGCGCGAGCCCAGGACCGACGCCGCCCACGGTTGGGCCACGCCCGGGCCGACGCCGCCGACGCCCCTGCGCTCGAACGCAACGCCGTCTCACAACTCGACCAGCGCGCCACCGCCGGTGACGAACGCGGCGCGCACCGCTTCGCCGGGCTGCAGCGCCTGCACCGCGGCGCGGTAGCGTGCGAGCTGCTCGCGGTAGGCCCCGACCTGGCCCGGGGCCTGCGCCAGCTTGTAGTCGAGCACCCACCACTCGCGCGCACCGTGTGCGCCCGAAGCGACCGGCAGGCACACCAGGCGGTCGATGCGCAACACGCCCTCGGCGTCGACCAGCGACACCTCGTTGCCCGCCCACGCCAGCTCGGTGGCAAAGAAGCGTGCGCACGCGGGACTGTCGAGCACCACGCGCGCGGTGCGCTCGACTTCGATGGTCATCGCCGCGGGCAGAGCGAACTCGCGCGCCGCGGCGGCGGCGGCGTCGCGCAGTGCGGCGCGTGCGGCGACGCCGCCGGGGCCCGGTCGCGTGCACCATTCGAGCAGCCGGTGCACCGCCAGTCCGAGTCGGGCGGCGGTGTCGTCGACCGTCGCGCCCGGCGCACCGCGCGGCGGCGTCAGCGCCGGCACCGGCAGCCGCGACACCGACACCGCGCGCGCCGGCGCCACGATGGCCGACGTCGACGGCGCCCATTCGGCGGCCAGGGCCTCGAGCCGGCTCCACGCGCTGCGCTCGGTGCCGTTGCGCGGTGCGGTGGCGCTGATGAGCAACCGCTCGCGCGCACGCGTCAGCGCGACGTACAGCGCGTTGAGTTCCTCGCGCGCACGCTGCGCCTGCTCGTCGGCCAGACGCGTGCGCAGCGACGGCGGGCAACGCGCCTCGCTGGCGACGAAGGCCACGCTCGACGGGTGCGCCTGCTCGACCGGCCAGTCGACGAGCAGGGTCGCCGTCTCGGCGGACTGACGCTCGGGGTCGGTGTCCATCAGCAGCACGGCGCGCGCCTCGAGTCCCTTGGCGCCGTGCACGGTCAGCAGCCGCACCGCATCGACGTCGGCGTCGGGCTGCACCTTCAGTGCGCGCCTTCGCAGCGCGCGCACGAAACCGTAGGCGGTGGCGTAGCGGCCACCGTCGAGCTGGAGCGCGACGCCCAGCAGCGCGTGCACCGCGCCGCGAGCGGCCAGCCAACGCTCGGCCGGCACGCGCGCGGCCAGCCGCGGCAGCAACTCGCCCTCGCCGACGATGCGGTCGAGCAGGTCGTGGGGCGGGCGCCGGTGCGCCACTTCGGCCCAGCCGGCGAGCAGCGTGCGCGCGCGCGCCAGCGCCGGCGACGGTGTCTCGAGCGCCATCAGCGCACCCCACCAGCCGCCAGCGGGGTCGCGCGACGCGGCGTCGGCCAGCCGCTGCAGGTCGTCGTCGCCGGCGTCGAACAGCGGGCTCTTCAGCGCGCGCGCCAGCGACAGGTCGTGCCCGGGCGAGGCCAGCACGTCGAGCACGGCGACGAGATCGGTGGCCTCGGGCTCGTTGCCCAGCAGCGTCTCTTCGGGTGCGGCGTGGGCCACGTGGCGCGCGCGCAGCGCGTCGGCGGCCAGCCGCAGCGATGCACGCTTGCGGCTGAGCACCAGCACATCGCGCGGCGCGAGACCTTCGGCAAGCAGCGCGCACACCGCGTCGGCCACCTCCTGCGCCTCGCGTTCGCGCCGCGCCTGCTCGGCGTCGCGGCGCGGCACGCGCAGCGACGGCCGCCACGTCGCGAGGTCGCGCGCCACGGCGCCGGGCTCGGCGCGTGGCACGCGCCGCAGGCGCTGCAACGCCTTCGCGTCGCGGTCGCCCGCCACCTCGGTGGTGTGCGCGCGAAAGCCGTCGTAGCCGTCGTAGCCGTCGTCGACCGCGGCGCGCGTGAACACCGCATTGACCACGTCGACCACCGCCGGATGGCTGCGGCGCGTGTGGTCGCACGCCAGCACGTCGCCGCCGAGCGCGTCGACGACGAAGGCACGCGCCGCGGCGAACACGCGGGGCTCGGCGCGGCGGAAGCGGTAGATGCTCTGCTTCGGGTCGCCGACGACGAACACCGACGGTGGCGCGCCCCCGCCGCCGGCGCCGGCGTAGGCGGCAAGCCAAGACTGCAGCGCCTGCCACTGCAGCGGGCTGGTGTCCTGGAACTCGTCGATCAGCAGGTGGCGCACGCGTGCGTCCAGGCGCTCCTGCACCCAGCCCGACAGCACCGGGTCGCCGAGCAGCCGCAGCGCCACCAGTTCGAGGTCGGCCATGTCGACGAGCCCCTGGCGGCGCTTGAGCTGCGCATACTCGTCGAGCAGCACGCGTGCGAACCCGACCATCGCGCGGTGTTCGTCGTGCCCCTCGTGCTGCGCGACGGCCTCGGCGAGCGCCTCGATCTCGGCCACCCCGGCAGCGAGCGCCGCGCCGTCGCCGAGCTGCTTGCGCGGCGCGCCGGCGTCGGTGAACAGCGCCTGACGCAGCGCCGCGTAGGTCGCGCAGGGATCGGCCAGCGACAGCGCCTGCTCGATCGCCGTCGCGGCCTGCGCCGGCTTGGCCTTGCCGAGCGCCGCCAGATCGCGCGCGAGCGTCAGCCAGCGCGATCGCACCGCGTCGTCGGCCAGCACGTGCGCCGGGTGCGCGAAGCCGGCCCAGCGCGGCCACAGTGCCGCCGGCGGCGGCACCGCGTCGGCCAGCGTCCCGGCCGCGTCGGCACGTTCGACCTCGACCCGCCTGGACCATGCGGCCTCGAGCCACTGCCGCAGCACGCCGCGCCCGCGGCGTGCGACCAGTCGGCCGTAGTCGGCGCGCAGCGCGGCGTCGTCGGCGACGCGGCGGTGGAAGCGCCGGAACAGCTCCGGACGCAGGTCGTCGAGGTCCTCGACCAGCGCCATCTGCGGCGCCAGGCCGACGTCGCGCAGCAGGTCCAGCGGCGCTGCGCGCAGCAGCTGCGCGAACCAGGCGTGGAAGGTGCGCAGCTCGACGTCGCGCCCGCCGGCGAGCACGCGGTCGAGCAGCGTCGCCGCGTCGGGTTCGGCGGCACGTGCCGCCGCCGCGGTCATGCCTCGTTCGACCAGCAGCTCGACGCGCCGCGCGGCCGTCGCGTCGGCCAGTTCGCGCAGCACGGCGTGCAGCCGCTCGCGCATCTCGCCGGCCGCCTTGCGCGTGAAGGTGATCGCCAGCACCGAAGGCGGCGCGGCGCCGTCGAGCAGCGCGCGCACGATGCGCGCGACCAGCATCCAGGTCTTGCCGGCGCCGGCGCAGGCCTCGACGACGACGCTGCGCCGCGGGTCGCAGGCCACCGCGTAGAACGTCTCGCGCGTGGCCGGCGCGCCGTTGCAGTGGTACGCGGGCGCGCCGGTGCTCATCGCCCGCCGTCCCAGTGGTCGCGCCGGCACAGGCCGCGCACCTCGCAGTGCTCGCACACCGCGCCCTCGCCCAGCGCCGCGAGGCCGAGCCCGTCGCGCAGGTCCCGCAGATCGCTGGCCAGCCCGTCGACGAAGTCGCGCGCGGTCGCCGCGACGTCGGGGTGCACGACCTCGATGGGCGCGGCGCGATCGTCGAGCGCCAGGTACATCGCCTTCAGCTCGGGCGGCTCGCCGTCGCCGACCAGCGCGGCGTACACCGCGAGCTGCGTGTCCTCGAGCGGCTCGCGCACGGCCTGCTTCAGCGTCGCGGCCGAGCCGGTCTTGTAGTCGATCAGCTGACGCACGTCGCCGCGGCCTTCGTCGATGCGGTCGATGCGGCCGACGAGCGCCACCGGCAGCCGCGCGTCGGCCGCGCGTTCGGCCTCGACCTCGCCGGCGCTCCAGTGCCAGCCGTCGCGGTCGCGCTGCTGCAGCCAGGCGACGTACCGCGGCGCGAGGTCGTCGAACGCGGCACGAAACGGCAGCAGCTGCGCCGCGTCGAGGCCGAGCGCGTCGCCGGCGGCGTCGGCCTGCGCTTGCAGCGCGGCGAGGTCGGCGCCGGCGTCGCGCGCGGCGCGCCGCCCGTCGTGGAATGCGTGCAGCACCGCGTGCAGCCAGGTGCCGTAGTCGCGCTTGGCCAGCTCGGCATCGAGTTCGTCGGCCTCGCGCAGGCCGAGCACGCTGCAAGCGAAGAAGCGGTAAGGACAGTCGCGCAGCGCCTGCACCGCGCTCGCGCTCAGCCGCGGCGGCAGCGCGCGCGCCAGCGTCGGCGCGGGGCGACCGACGGGCCGCGCCTCGACGGCGAAGCGCGCCAGCCGCGGCAGCTCGTCGGCCGGCACCGCAGCGCCGGCGCGTCGTCGAGCACGCCAGGCGCGCTCGACCAGCGGGCTCGCGCCGCGCGGCTCGCCGGCATCGCTTTGGCGGCGCAGCAGCACGACCTGCGGCGCGCGAAGCAACTCGGCGAAGGCGCACGCCTGCTGGTGCCGTCGCTGCGCCGCGGTCTGCAGGCCGAGCGCGGCGGCCACCGCGTCGCCCCACAGCGTCGGTGCCGGTGCGGCGCCCCCGAGGTGCAGTTCGTCGGCACCGGGGCAGACGACGGCGGCGAACGGGCGCCACAGCGCGCGCGCCAGCGGCGTGACGACGACGTGGGGCTGCGGCGGCGGCGGGGGGCGGTACGTGGCGTCGTCCAGCACCTGGTCGACCCAGGCGACGAACCCCGCACGATCCAGGCGCGTGCGTGCGGCGTCGGCCCACGCGAGGTCGGCGTCAGCGTCGGCCAGGCGCAGCGCCGCTGCGACCTGCACTGCCGCGGCGTCGTCGCCCGGATCGCCGAGCACCCGGGCCAGCGCCTGCAGCCAGTCGGCCAGCGGACGGCGCCCCGGCGCGGCCAGCGGTGCCCACCGCTCACGCTGCGCGAGCCACCTTGCGTGCAGCGCGTCGTCGAGCGCCTCGCCACGCCGCCACGCTCGCTCGATCGCGGCCAGTGCCGGCGCGGGCAGCGCCGCGTCGGCCTTCAGCGCGTCGAGCCAGGCGTCGGCGCCGGCGTCCGCGACCGCGGCGCGCAGCAGCACCATCACTCGCGCCGCCGCGCTGGTCGTCGACAGTCGCCATCCGGTCTCGTCGTGCACGCGCAGCTGCGGCACGCGCTCGAGCAACGCGTGCACCCGACGCACCAGCGCGCGGTCGAGCGCGACCAGGGCGACCGGCGCCGACGCACCCTCGACCGCGCGCAGCACCTCGGCGGCCGCGGCCTCGGACTCGGACTCGAAGTCGGCGCAGATCACGCTGCGCGGCGGCGGCAGGCCGGCAACCGCGTCGAACACCGCGGGCTCGTCGTCGGTCGCGATCGGCAGGTCCACGTCGATGACCGGCGCCCCGGCGTCGGCGGCCGCAGCGGCCACGGCTTCCAGGGGGTCGTCGGCGCCGACGCCGTGCACCAGCACCCAGGCGCCGGGGCGATCATCGAAGAGGCGATCGGTGGGTGCCGCGTCGTCCGTTGCGGCCCACTCGAGCGCAACGCGGGCCAGCGCGCGTTCGGTCTGCCCCGCGTCGGCGATCCAGCCGAGCTGCTCGCGCGCCGCGTCCCACCAGCGCGAGCGCTCGCCGACCCGACGCACCGCCGCAGCCTGCGCGAGCGCGTGCGCCGCCTCGACCACCGACGCCACCGCCTGCGTGAAGCCGCGCGGGTCGTCGCGCGCCCAGGCCACCCCCCAAGACGTCTCGCGCAGCAGCGCTGTGGCGCGCAGCGCATCGACCACGGCGTCGCCGCTGGGCGCCCGCGCGTCGCGTGGCAGGGGCGGACCCAGCGTGCCGGCCAGCGTGCGCGTGGTCTCGATCCGCGGCTGCCAGCCACCGAGCGCAGCGAACGCCGCTCGTGCCGGCGCGAGCAGGTCGGCCTGCGGCAGCAGCACCACCGCGTCGGCCGCCGCCACCCTGCGCTGGCGCAACGCGTCGGCCACGCGCTGCGCCAGCGCCGGCCAGAAGTCGGCGTCGACCGGGCAGGCGGGAAGGCGAAGGCGGGTCAAGGACGTTCAGGGAGGCATGCTGCGGCGATGCCGGCGATCGTCGCGACACCGTCGGCACGCCGACGTCGCCGGCAGCAGGCACGGCCACCGCGGGCGACGGGGCTTTATGTCAGAATCATTCTGCCTTGTCTGTTCCCCCCACTGGCCTCGCGCGACACACGCCGCAGTGGGATCGTCGGCAGGGCGTCCCCGAGGACCCCCCCATGAGCAGCGACCTGATCACCCACGTTTCCGACGCGTCGTTCGAGACCGACGTTCTGAAGTCCGACCGCCCGGTGCTGGTCGACTACTGGGCCGAGTGGTGCGGCCCGTGCAAGATGATCGCGCCGATCCTCGACGAGGTGTCGAAGGACTACGACGGGCGCCTTCGCGTCGCGAAGATGAACGTCGACGAGAACCGCGAGGTACCGGCGAAGTTCGGCATCCGCGGCATCCCGACGCTGATGCTGTTCAAGGGCGGCCAGCTGGCCGCGACCAAGGTCGGCGCGATGTCGAAGGCGCAGTTGACGGCCTTCCTCGACGGTCACCTATAATTCGCCTCAAGGTCGTTCGGCGGGCGCCACAAGCGCTGCCGGCGGCCACCGACAGCCCCTCCGCCCCCGCGCCGGAGCCGATCGCAGGCTCCCGGGTGGCGAGCAGCCGGCCCCCTTCCCCGCATCACCCGGCCACGACCCGCTGAACGGGTGCGCCGCGCCCCAGCCATCCGCGGCGCGTCGACGGCGATCTTCCGACCGCCCGGTTCGTCTTGCCACCAGGGATCGTTCCCATGCACCTGTCCGAACTGAAAGCCCAGCACGTCTCCGAACTCATCAAGATGGGCGAGGCGCTGGAGATCGACAACGTCAGCCGCCTGCGCAAGCAGGAGCTGATGTTCGCGATCATGAAGAAGCGCGCCAAGGCCGGCG
>CAZUBF010000107.1:0-12944 GCA_964618555.1 uncultured Azohydromonas sp. | reverse complement strand
TCCGCATGTCGCGCGGCGACTTCCTGCCGCAGTCGGGCTGGAACTGGCACGCCCATCACAACGCGGCGACGCGGCCGATGGCGTGGATCGACGGTCTGGACATCCCGTTTTCGTACTACACCGAGTCGCAGTTCTTCGAGTTCGGCCGCGACAAGCTGACGCCGGCCGAGATGACCACGCCGGTGCGCTCGCGCTCCGAGCGGCTGTGGGGCTACCCCGGCCTGCGGCCCGCGTCGCAGCCCGACGCGCTGCCGGCCACGCCTTTGCTGGCCTACCGATGGGTCGACACCGACCGCGCACTCACCGAGCAGCTCGCGCTGGAGCAGGAAGGCCAGGCCGTGACGCTGAGCCCCGGCCACGCCGCGGTGCGCTTCACCAACCCGACCAACGGCCGCGACGTGCTGCCGACGATCCGCACCGAGATGCACCGCCTGCGCGCCGGCGCGCGCACGCGCACCTGGCGCGAGGTCGGCTCGTCGGTGTATCAGGTGTTCGACGGTCGCGGCACGGTGCGCGTCGGCGAGCGCAGCTGGACGGTGGCGCGTGGCGACATGTTCGTCGTGCCGTCGTGGGTGCCGTTCTCGGCCCAGGCCGAGGGCGACGCGGCGCTCGACCTGTTCCGCTTCGGCGACGCGCCGATCTTCGAGGCTCTGCATGCGCACCGCGTGCAGGTCGACCCCGCCTGACGGGTGGCCGGCGTGAAGCTCCACGGTTTCTTTCGCAGCGGCACGTCGCACCGGCTGCGCATCGCGCTGAACCTCAAGGGCCTGTCCTACGAGACGGTGCCGGTCGACCTTCGGCGCGAACAGCACCTGGGCGACGCCTACAGGGCGCTGAACCCGCAGGGCCTGGTGCCCACGCTCGAGGCCGACGGCCGGGTGCTGACGCAGTCGCCGGCGATCATCGAGTGGCTCGAGGAACGCCACCCCGAGCCGCCGCTGCTGCCGCGCGACCCCGACGCGCGCGCCCGCGTGCGTGCACTCGCGGCCATCGTCGGCTGCGACATCCACCCGGTCAACAACCGGCGCATCCTCGAGGCGCTGCGCCACGACTTCGGCGCCGACGAGGCCGCCGTGCTGCGCTGGTGCGGCCGCTGGATCGCCGACGGCTTCGACGCCGTCGAGTCGCTGCTCGCCGCCGACCCCGACCGCGGCGAGTTCTGCTTCGGCAGCACGCCGACGCTGGCCGACGTCTACCTCGTGCCGCAGGTCGAGAGCGCGCGCCGCTTCCAGGTCGATGTGACCCGCTGGCCGCGCATCGCCACCGTCGACGCCGCCTGCCAGCGTCTCGACGCGTTCCGCCGCGCCGCGCCGGCGCTGCAGCCCGACGCGGCCTGAGGCACGCCGTGGCTGCGCCATCTTCCGCCATTCACCCCCACCGCCTCCTTTCCATGAACCTCCAGGAGACCTCGATGAAGAACCCGTTCAAGACGCTGTCCGGCGCCGCCTCGGCGGTCGTCGCCGCCTTCGCCGTCGCCGGCGCGCCCGGCGCCTCGGCGCAGGCGCTCAAGCTCGCGCACATCACGCCGCCGACGCACGTGTGGCACCAGGTGTCCGAGAAGATCGCCGCCGACCTCGACACCGCCACCGGCGGCAAGATGAAGGTCGCCGTCAGCCCGCTGCAGAAGCTGGGCAACGAGGCGCAGGTGGTCAACCTGATGCAGGCCGGCGCGGTGCACTTCTCGCTGTTCACGGTCGGCGGGCTGGCCAACCGCGAGGAGTCGCTGCTCGGCTGGTCGCTGCCTTACGTGTTCAAGGACGTGCCGCACGCAGCGCGCGCCGCGGGCACGCCGGCCGCGCGCGAGATGCTCAAGCGCCTGGAGACCAGCGGCCTGGTCGGCCTCGGCTACGCCTTCGCCGGCATGCGCCAGGTGCTGTCGCTGCAACCCGTGGCCACGCCGAAGGACCTCGCCGGCAAGAAGGTGCGCTCGTTCCCGAGCCCGGTCTACAACGACTGGTGGCTCGCCAACGGCGCCGCGCCGACCGCGATGCCGCTGTCCGAGGTGGCACCGTCGCTGACCACCAAGCTGCTCGACGCGGTCGACATCGACCTCGACGCGCTCGTCGGCCTGAAGTTCTACCAACAGGCGCCGAACCTGTCGCTGACCAACCACATGGCGTTCCCGGCGGTGATCGCGGTGTCGAAGAAGTGGTGGGACGCGCGCACCGACGCCGAGCGCGAGACGATCCGCAAGGTCGTCGCCGACGCCGAGAAGTGGGGCATGCAGGTGGCCGCCGACGCCGAGCTCAGCAACCTGAAGAAGGCGCAGGCCGACGGCACCAAGGTGATCGCGTTCGACGTCAAGGCATTCCAGGCCGTCGCCGCGCCGGTGCGCGACAAGTACGTCGCGAAGAACCCGCTGATCGCCGACTTCTACAAGCAGGTCAAGGACCTCTGACGCGGTCCCCGGCCGCCCGACAACGAGGAGACGAGGATGCCCGCATCGACGATCGTCGAGCGCGCCGACGCCGCCCTGGCCGCCGTCGAGCAGGTCGTGGTGGTGCTGCTGACCGGCGGCATCACCGCGATCATGATGACCCAGGTGGTGTTGCGCTACTTCTTCGGCGCGCCGCTGTTCTGGGCCGAGGAGATCTCGGTGCAGCTGCTGGTGTTCGCCAGCGTGTTCGGCCTGTCGCTGCTGACGCGCCGCGGTGACCTGGTCAGCATCGACTTCCTGCCGCGCGCACTGTCGGCGCGCGCCCGCCATGCGCTGATGGCCGTGCTCGGCGGCGTCATGCTGGCGGTCGTGGCCTTCATCGCCTGGCTCGCGTGGGACTGGATCGCGCGGCCCGACGTGCGCATGGAACTGTCGGCCACCACGCAGCTGCCGCGCTGGTACACGTACGCGGTGCTGCCGGTGGGCCTGAGCTGCATGGTGCTGCACCAGGTGGCGGCGATCGTGCGTCACCTGCAGGGCCTGGCGCAGCCCGGCGGAGCGCGCGCATGATCACGCTGGCGGTGTTCTTCGGCCTGCTGTTCGCGGGCCTGCCGATCTTCGGCGTCATCCTCGCCGGGGCGATCGCCTTCCTCGCCACGAACGACCTCGCCGCGCTGTACGACTCGATCCCGATCCAGATCTACGGCGCGCTCGAGATCAACAGCCTGCTCGCGATCCCGCTGTTCATGCTGGTCGGCGAGATCATGAACAAGGCCGGGCTGACGCAGCGCCTGGTCGCGGTGGCCGAGGTGCTGGTCGGTGGCCTGAAGGGCGGCCTGGCCTACGCGAACCTGGCGACCAACGCGATGGCCGCGTCGATCCTCGGATCGGCGGTGGCGCAGATCGGCGTGATGAGCAAGGTGATGATCCCCGAGATGGAGCGCAAGGGCTACGACCGCGCTTTCTCCGGCGCGGTGACGGTGTCCGCCGGGTTGCTCGGGCCGATCATCCCGCCGTCGATGCTGATGATCATCTACGGCGTCGTCGCGGTGCAGCCGATCGCGCCGCTGTTCATCGCCGGCATCGTGCCGGGGTTGCTGATCGTCGCCGCGCTGGCGCTGGTGATCTTCGTGGTCGGCGTCGTCAAGGGACTGCCGTCGGGCGCCGGCCGAGAGCTCGGCGCCAAGGGGCGCATCCTGTTCGAAGGGCTGGCGCCGGCGCTGATCCCGCTGGTGGTCATCGTCGGCATCATGGCCGGCGTGATGACGCCCACCGAGTCGGGCGCGGTGGCGTCGATCATCGCGCTGGTGCTCGGCTTCGCCTATCGCGAGCTGAAGCTGCGCGACCTCGGGCCGATCTTCCTCGCCGTCTCGCTGAGCACCGCCACGATCACCGGGCTGATCGCCGCGGCGTCGGTGCTGAGCTGGGCGCTGGCGTTCCAGGGCGTTCCCGACCTGCTGGTCGAGTTCATGTCGGGGCTGACCAGCTCGCCGACGCTGTTCCTGCTGCTGGTCATCGTCATGCTGCTGGTGCTGGGCATGTTCCTCGAGAGCATCAGCGTGCTGATCGTCGTCGTGCCGCTGCTGATGCCGGTGGTCACCGGGCTGGGCATCGACCCGATCCACTTCGGCGTCGTGTGCACCGTGGCGACCGTGGTGGGACTGGTGACGCCGCCGGTCGGCCCCGGCCTGTACATTGCGATGGTCGCAGCCGACATTCGCATGGGCCCGCTGTTCAAGGCGACGGTGCCCTTCCTGGCCGCCGTGCTGGCCTGCCTGGTGCTCATCGCCGCGGTGCCGGCGCTGTCGACCTGGCTGCCGAAGGTCACGATCGGCTGACACACGAAGGCGAGGCATTCATGACCACTTCCCACGCATCGGACTCCCCCGCCGGCGGCGAAGACCCGCTGGACCAGTTCTCGGACTGCCACGCCGGCATCCTGTCGCACCTGCACACGCTGGCCGGGCTGCCGGCGCTGGCGCGTGCCGCGGCGCAGGCGCGTCAGACCGCCACCGACACCGTCGCCTTCTTCCGCGACGTGATCTACGAGCATCACGCCCAGGAGGAGAAGGAACTGTTCCCGGCGGTGCTGGCCAGCGCGCAGTCGGGCGACGAGCAGCGGCAGGTGCAGCAGGTCGTCGAGCGGCTGACCCGCGAGCACCGCGACATCGAGGCCCGCTGGGCACGGCTCGAACCGGCGCTGCGCGACGTCGCCCGGGGTCGCGACGCCGACCTCGACGCCGAAGCGGTGGACGCGCTGGTGCGCCGCTACGAGGAGCACGCGTCGTTCGAGGAGCGCGAGTTCCTGCCGCTGTCGCACACGATCCTCGGGCGCGACGACAGGCACCTGGCGGCGCTGGGCCTGTCGCTGCACATGCGTCACGCGCTGCCCGAGGCGCTGGCGCGCTTCCGCGGGCGCGTCTGAACCGGCGCCCGCGGCGCCGCGGTCAGGGCAGGCGCACGAACACCGGCACGCGGGCGTCGCGCAGGCACTGCGCAGTGACGCTGCCGGCCATCACGCCGCGCAGCCCGGTGCGCCCGTGCGTGGTCATCGCCAGCATCGCGTCGCCGAGGCCGCTCACGAACGGCGGGATCGCCTTCTGCGGCTCGCCGTGCAGCACCTCCCAGCCGACCGGCACGCCGTGGTGATCGGCGATCTCGCGGGCGCGCGAGCGCACGTAGCCCGACTCCTGCACGTCGCCTGCCGGCACGTTCGGGTCGAGCTGCACCGACGGGTCGATGACCGAGACGACGACCACCTTGGCGCCGAGCCACTTCGCCAGCGCCGCCGCCTGCGGGATGATGCTCTCCGACAGCGCGCTGCCGTCGAGCGGCAGCACCACGCGATTGACCTTGGACAGCGCCATCGGCCCGTCGGGGTGCGGGCGGAACACGACCAGCGGCTCGCCGAGTTCGCGCAGCACCTGCAGCGCGACGCTGCCGAACATCACCTGCATCGCGCCGCTGTGGCCGTGCGAGCACATCGCCACCAGCGTGCCGGCGACGCGCCGCGCCTCGTCTCGGATCGCCGCCGCGACCCCCGCCTCCGGGGCGCGCATGCACAGCGCCTTCGCGCCCACCGGCGCGGCCAGCGCCTCGACGTAGTGCGTCGCGGCGGAATGCTCGTCGTCGCGGTCGACGACGCGCAGCAGCGCGAGCTCGGCGCCGGTGGCGCGCGCGACCTGCGCCGCGGGAGCGATCAGCTGTTCGGAGAACTTGGAGCCGTCGACGGGAACGAGGATGCGCGTGTACATGGTTCGGGCCTTGCGTTGCGGGGCGATCGGGGTTTCGGGACCCGCGAATCATAGGCCGGTCGGGCGCCGGATTGCCTCACGGGACGGCGCCGTGCACGGCGGGCCCCGAGGACGCGCACCTGGGGACGGCCCGGCGCGTTCATGCCGGCGCGTTGGGGCTCACGTGCGCAGCGGCACCCGGCCCGCCGACCGGCGCGACCGCGGCTACCCGGTCACGCCCGCCGCGCTTGCTCGCGTACAGCGCCTGGTCGGCACGGCGCAGCATCGCGCCGAGGTCATCGCCGTGGGTGCCGAGCACGGTCACGCCGAAGCTCGCGGTCACCGGCTGCGTCGTGCCGTGCAGCGGCACCGCCAGCGCCCGCAGTGCGTCGCGCATGCGCTGCGCCAGCGCCAGCGCGCTGTCGAGGTCGGTCTCGGGCGCGAGCACGACGAACTCCTCGCCGCCGAGCCGCGCCAGCCAGTCGGCGCCGCGCAGCAGGCCCTGCAGCGCGGCGGCGACCTGCCGCAGCACCTCGTCGCCGCCGGCGTGACCGTGGCGGTCGTTGACCGCCTTGAAGTGGTCGATGTCGATCATCACCAGCGCCAGCGGGCGGCGGTGGCGGCGCGCGTTCTCCACCGCAGCGTGCGCGACGGCGTCGAAGGCGCGGCGGTTGAACAGCCCGGTCAGCGGGTCGGTCATCGCGAGCTGCTCGAGTCGGGCGTTGACCTCGTCGAGGCGCGCCGTGCGCTCGGCCACGCGCGCCTCGAGCTCGAGGTTCAGCTGGTCGAGGCGCCGGTTGGCGGTGTGCAGCGCCTGCCGCTCGGCGCGCAGCCGGCCCAGCAGCGCGGCGAGCCCGAGTGCAAGCAGGCTCATCGTGGCGATGAACTCCTGCGCGCGCATCGTCGCCTCGACGGCCTGCAGCTCGCCGAACGGGTGGCGGTCCTGGGTCGTCGCCCACGCAAGGGCCAGTGCGACCGCGGCGACCGCGGCGCTCGCGGCGCGCAGGTCGAATCGCGCCGCGAGGTAGACGATGCAGGGCAGCACCAGCACCGGTGCCGCGTGCCCGCCGAGCACCGCGCCGCTGCGCGACGTGGCGAGCACCGCGGTCAGCGCCGCGCCGACGACGACGACCGCGGCGTCGACGCGGCCGAAGCGCTGCGGCGCGCGCGCGTCGGCGATCGGCGTCGCCGACCCGACGGCCAGGCTCAGCAGCAGCGGGGTGAAGATCAGCAGCCCCAGCGCGTCGCCGAGCCACCAGACGCGAACGAAGTCGAGGTAGCCGGTGTGGCCGCCGCGGAACTGCGTGTAGGCCGCCGCGCCCAGCGCCGCCGCGGTCAGAGCGCCGGCCAGCGGCGCGGCGAGCAGGAACTTGCGCAGGTCGGCCAGCGACCGCATGTGCACGTCGAAGCCCCAGCGGCGCAGCAGCGCCCACGCCAGCGTCGCCTCGAGCGCGTTGGCCACGCCGAACACCAGCGCTTCGGTGAGGCTGAAGGCCGGCAGGTCGGCGGCGACCTCGGCGGCGATGCCGAGCAGCGCGATCGGCAACACGTCGCGGCGGCGCGCCAGCAGCATCGCCACCAGCAGCACGCTGTTGGGTGGCCACAGGATCGCGATGCCTTCGGGCATCACTGCCAGCGACACGCCGAGCCGCGCACCGACGAAGTAGGCCATCGGTACCAGCCACCACAGGTGCGCACGCGGCAACGGTCGCAACAACTCCGACCCTCCTTATTCCCAGGGGGGTATTATCGCCGATCTGCGGCCCGCGCCGGGTCTCGCGTCAGATCGTGTCGAGCGGGATCTTCAGGTAGCGCACGCCGTTGTCTTCGGCCGGCGGCAGCCGGCCGGCGCGCATGTTGACCTGCACCGACGGCAGCAGCAGCGCGGGCACGCCCAGCGTCCTGTCGCGCGCGGTGCGCATCGCGACGAACTCGGCCTCGCTCACGCCGTCGTGCACGTGCACGTTGCCCTGGCGCTGGGCCGCCACCGTCGTCACGTGGCGCGGCGGCGACGCCTCGGGCAGGTAGTCGTGGCACAGGTACAGCTTCGTCTGCGGCGGCAGCGCCAGCACCCTGCGGATCGAGCGGTACAGCGTCGCCGCGTCGCCGCCAGGGAAGTCGCATCGCGCGGTGCCGTAGTCGGGCATGAACAGCGTGTCGCCGACGAAGGCCACCGTGGCGTCGCCGTCGCGCACGACGTAGGTCATGCACGCCGGCGTGTGCCCCGGGGTGTGCATCGCGGTGGCCTGCAGGCCACCGATCGCGAACGTGTCGCCGTCGTCGAACAGATGGTCGAACTGGCTGCCGTCGCGCGCGAACTCGGTGCCGGCGTTGAACAGCCTGCCGAAGGTGTGCTGCACCGTCGCGATGCGGCTGCCGATCGCGATGCGCCCGCCGACCGTGCGCTGCAGGTACGGCGCGGCCGACAGGTGGTCGGCGTGCACGTGTGTCTCGAGCAGCCATTGCACGCGGGCCCCGAGGTCGCGCACCCGCTCGACCAGACGCTCGGCGCCGGCAGTCGAGGTGCGCCCCGACGCCGCGTCGTAGTCGAGCACGCTGTCGATCAGCGCGGCCTGCATCGACACGCGGTCGAGCACGAGGTGGCTGAAGGTCGAGGTGGCCGGGTCGAAGAACGACTCGATCTCGATGCGCGTGGCGGCAGGCGTCGATCGGGGCATCGGTGGCATCGGAGGTCAGGCGTCGCGACGGCGCAGCAGGCGCAGGTGCATCGGGCGGGTGAACGCGGCGCCGTCGGCGCCCAGGTGCGGCTCGAAGCGCGCGCGCACCGCGGCGCGGGTGGCCTCGTCGAGGTGGCGATCGGCGAAGGTCACGTCGACCATGCGGAGTTCGAAGTCGGCGAAGTCGCGAAAGCGCACCGGCACGCCGTAGCGCCGCTCGAGCACGGCGTCCCAGCCGCCGCCGGCCAGTGCGCGGTCGAGCGCGGCCTGCGCCGCGGCGCGCACTGCGCCCTCGTCGTTGAACAGGCGCACGACGTCGTTGAGCGCGCCGGCGTACACCGGCTCCGAGACGGCCAGCCAGCCGCGCGGGCGCAGCACGCGCCGCGTCTCGGCGAGCGCGGCGTCCATCGCGTCGAGGGGCACATGGTGCAGCGACTTGAGCATCAGTGCCAGGTCGAAGCTTGCGTCGGCGCGCGGGATCGCCTGCGCACCGGCCGCGACGAACTCGAGCCCAGGCCGTGGGTCGGCCAGGTTCTTCGCGTGCTGACGTGCGTCGACCTCGAGCCCGGTGACGCGGCAACCCGGAAAGCGGCGCAGCAGCGCGCGCGCCAGCCGCGCGTTGCCGCAGCCGAGCTCGACGATGTCGAGGCCGCGTTCGAGTGGCAGCAGCCCGGCGAGCAGGTCGAGCTCGTCGTCGACCCGGTGCGGCGGTTCGGGGGCGGAGGTCATCGCACGGGCGCGGAAGGGGCGGTCGAAGTGGCCTGCAGCGTGCGCAGCCGGCCGGCGAGCGACGCGGCGCTGAGCATGCCGAAGTGGCGTTCGACGACGCGACCCCGGGCGTCGACGAACAGCGTCGTCGGCAGCCCTGACGAACCGATCGCCGGGCCCAGCCGCGAGGCAGCATCGAGCCAGACGTCGTCGAGCGTGAACGGCTGCGCAGCCAGGAACCGGCGCACGACGACCGCATCCTCGCCCTGGTTGACGAACAGGAAGCGCACGCCGGGCGTGCGCTGCTGCGCCTGCGCGAACGCCGGCAGTTCGACGCGGCACGGCGCGCACCAGCTGGCCCACAGGTTGATCACCGCCGGTCGGCCCTGCACCAGCGCGCGCAGTTCCGCGGCAGTGCCGTCGGGGGTGCTCAGCGCCAGCGCCGGCAGCGCCGGGCGGTCGCGCACGCCGAGCAGCGTCGACGCGAGGCCCCAGAACGCCGCCGCGGCCAGCGCCGCGGCGCCCAGCGCTCGGCGCAGCGGTGCCGCACGCCACGCCCGCCAGGCGAGCACGGCCAGCGCCGCGGCGACCCCGGCCCACGGCGACCAGCCGCCGTCGCGGATGTCGAGCACGCTCCACGGCGACGCGAGGTAGGCGCCGGCGGCGCCTGCGACGAACACCGCGCGCGCCGAAACGAAGCCTGCCAGCGCGGCCAGCCACACCGCGTCGGCGGCGGCTCGCGCGAGCGGCCCGGCCAGGCGCGACGCCAGCGACTGCGCCAGCAGCAGCGCGGCGAACCACAGCAGCGGGCTGAGCGGGAAGGCGAGGGGGCCGAGCTGCAGCGCTGCCACGGGTGGCGTCAGTCGTGCGTCGACGCGTGCAGCCGCGCGTGGATGCGCCGCGTCGTGCGCCACACGCCCCACAGCACGAGCGGGATCAGCGCACCGGCGGCGATCTCCGGGTCGACCGGCAGTCCGGCCGACTTCGCCGCCTTCGCGCCGTACAGCAGCAGGCTGACCACGTAGTACGAGATCGCCGCGATCGACAGTCCCTCGACGGTGGCCTGCAGCCGCAGCTGCAGCTGCTGCCCGCGCGTGAGCTTGGCCAGCAGCTGCTGGTTCTGCGCCTCGGTGGCGATGTCCACGCGGGTGCGCAGCAGGGCGCTGGCGCGTTCGACGCGCTGCGACAGCGACGCCAGCCGGCGCGCGGTGGCGGCGACGGTGGCGATCGCCGGGTTCATGCGCCGCTGCAGGAACTCTCCCAACGTCTGCGTGCCCGGGATCGCCGACTCGCGCAGTTCGGCCACGCGCTGCGCGACCAACGTGTCGTAGGCGCGCGTGGCGGCAAAGCGGTAGTCGTGCTCGGCGGTGGCGCGCTCGAGCCGCGCGGCCAGCGCGACCAGCCGTTCGAGCAGTTGCTGGTCCGACGCGTGCCCGGCCTCGAGCTGCTCGGTCAGCGTGGCCAGCGTGGCCTCGGCGTCGTTGAGTCCGGGGGCCAGCGACTTCGCCGCCGGCAGCCCGCGCAGCGCCATCAGGCGGTAGGTCTCGAGCTCGAGCAGGCGCTGCGAGATGCGGCCGGCGCGCGTGTCGGTGGTCGACGGCGGCGCGATCACCAGCATGTGCTCGTAGCCGTCGTCGCGCAGGCGGAAGTCGGTCGCCGCGCAGGAGTGGCTGTGGCCCTGGCTGCTGCGACCCATCAGCGACGCGGCCACCGCGTCGGCGCCGAGCCAGCGCTGGGCCTGTGTGACCAGCGCCTGCGGGTCGTCGAGTGCGCCGTGCACCATCGCCAGCTTGATCGCGGCGATCGTGCGGCCGGGGATCGCGCGCAGCCAGCCGGCGTCGACGGCCAGCGCGTCGAGCCGTGCCGGGCCGTCGGCGTCGAGGCCGGCGCCGTCGGGCAGCGGCTGCACCAGCGAGTAGCGCGTGAACTCGGTGTGGCGCTCCCACTTCAGCGCGCATCCGTCCAGGCGCAGGCGCAGGAAGTTGCCGGCCAGGTCGTCGACGGTGAGCGCGTCCTGCCCGGGCAGGACGCGCAGGTGCGCGCACTCGTCGTCGCGGGCGACGCCGGCGTTGAGCACCGCGACGTGGACGACCAGCGCCGGCAGCCGGATGCGTGCCGATGGGCGGGCGTGCACTTCGTTGTGCAGCACGGCGCGAAGCGCGTCGTCGGGCGGCAGCGCGGCGGGCGGGGCGACGTCGACGGCGTGGCGGGGCATGGCGGGCGCGGCGGTCAGGGCGGGCGCGCCGATTCTGCCGCGGGGTCCTCAGCACCCGGAGCCCGACAGGCGGGCGCCGACCTCGCGCGCCTTCGCGGCGGCGGCAACGTCGCCTTCGTCGGCGGCGCGGGAATACCAGTACAGCGCCAGGCGCAGGTCGCAGTCGACGCCCAGGCCCGCCTCGTACATCGAGGCGATCAGGTACATCGCGCCGACGTCGCCGCGCTGCGCCGCCTCGCGGTACCAATGTGCCGCCGCGGCCGCATCCTGCGGCGCGCCGCGACCGAGGTAGTACCCGGTGCCGACCTCGACCATCGCCTCGACGCTGCCGGCGGCGGCGGCGAGCAGGAACCACCGATGCGCAGCCTGCAGGTCGGGATGGCCGGTGGCGACGCCCTGCTCGTGCAGGCGGGCGAGGTCGAGCATCGCGGTGACGAAGCCGCCGCGCGCCGCGCGGCGCAGCCACTGCAGCGCCTGCGCAACGCTGGCGCCGGGGATCTCGCCACGCAGGTGCATGACGCCCAGGTTGTAGTCGGCCGCCGGCACGCCGGCGCGCGACAGCCGCTCGAATGCGGCGCGCGCCTCGTCGACGCGGCCGGCTTCGTAGGCGGCGACCGCGCGCTCGAGTTCGGCGTGCGTGTGCGCGGCCACCGGCGGCGCCGTCGCGCCGGGGCGGACGGCACAGGCGGCGAGCGCGAACAAGGTGACGAGCACCACCGGCAGCACGAAACGAGCAAGCCAGCGGCTGCGCGGCGCATGAAGGGGAACGGCCAACGGCGACTCCTTGTCGGCGCGCAGTGTGCCAGCCGGCGCGCCGACAATGCGCCCATGGCTGCCGCCGCCGCTCCGCCGCTCGACTGCCGGTTCCTCGGGCGCGCCGACTACGCCGCGACCGAGGCCGCGATGCGCGCGTTCACCGCGGCGCGCGACGCGACGACGCGCGACGAGATCTGGCTCGTCGAGCACCCGGCGGTGTTCACGCAGGGCGTGGCCGGGCGTGCCGAACACGTGCTCGACGCCGGCGGCATCCCGGTGGTGCAGACGCAACGTGGCGGGCAGGTGACGTACCACGGCCCCGGTCAGGTCGTCGCCTACCCGCTCGTCGACCTGCAGCGCCTCGGGTTCTACGTCAAGGAGTACGTGTTCCGCCTCGAGAACGCGGTGCTGAAGGTGCTCGAGGACTACGGCGTCACCGGGCACCGGGTCGCCGGCGCGCCGGGCATCTACGTGCGCCTCGACGACCCGTTCGGGCACGCCGCGCTGGCGGGGCCCGCCGATGCGCCAGACCGGTTCCGCGGGCTGGGCAAGATCGCGGCGCTGGGCATCAAGGTCAGCCGTGGCTGCGCCTACCACGGGGTGGCTCTGAACGTGGCGATGGACCTGTCGCCCTTCGAACGCATCCACCCTTGCGGCTACGCCGGGTTGCAGACGGTCGATCTGGCTAGACTCGGGGTTTCCACCGACTGGGCCGACGCCGCCGACCGGCTGGCCCGCCGCCTGGTGGCCCAGCTGACCCCCTGACCCGCACGACGCCGATGACCACGCCTGCGCCCGCCCACGACCCGACCGTCAAGCAGAAGGCGCAGGCGAAGACCTCGCGCATCCCGATCAAGGTGGCGCCGGCCGAGGTGCTGAAGAAGCCCGAGTGGATCCGCGTCACGGCCGGCAGCCCGACGACACGCTTCTACGAGATCAAGCAGATCCTGCGCGAGCACAAGCTGCACACGGTGTGC
>CAZUBF010000106.1:0-12973 GCA_964618555.1 uncultured Azohydromonas sp. | reverse complement strand
TCGATCAGCCGCTGCGTGAACTCGTTCGGGTGGCTGGTGGTGTAGCGGATGCGCTCGATGCCGGGGATCTCCGCGATGTACTCGAGCAGCAGCGCGAAGTCGGCGATCTCGCCTCCCGCACCCATCACGCCGCGGTACGCATTGACGTTCTGGCCCAGCAGCGTGACTTCCTTGACGCCCTGGTCGGCCAGCCCGGCGACCTCGGTGAGCACGTCGTCGAACGGGCGGCTGACCTCCTCGCCGCGCGTGTACGGCACCACGCAGTAGCTGCAGTACTTGCTGCAGCCTTCCATGATCGAGACGAAGGCGCTCGCGCCTTCGACGCGCGCCGGCGGCAGGTGGTCGAACTTTTCGATCTCGGGGAAGCTGATGTCGACCTGTGCGCGATGCTGGCGCTGCCTCGCCTCGATCATCTGCGGCAGGCGGTGCAGCGTCTGCGGGCCGAACACCAGGTCGACGTAGGGCGCGCGCTGCACGATCGCCGCGCCTTCCTGGCTGGCGACGCAGCCGCCGACGCCGATCAGCACGCCCTTGCGCTTCAGGTGCTTGACGCGTCCCAGGTCGCTGAACACCTTCTCCTGCGCCTTCTCGCGCACCGAGCAGGTGTTGAACAGGATCAGGTCGGCCTGCTCGGGGTCGGACGTCGGCTCGTATCCTTCGGCCACGCGCAGCACGTCGGCCATCTTGTCCGAGTCGTACTCGTTCATCTGGCAGCCGAAGGTGCGGATGTACACCTTCTTGCCGCCGCTGCCGGTGGCGCTCATGGCTTGATCCACTTCTGGCCGGCGCGATCGAACTGCCATGCGCGCGCCTGCTGCGTCGTCGTCGGCCAGGGCTTGTTCGCGAGTTCGTCGGCGCGCAGCAGCCACACGTCCATCAGCAACCCGGTGGTGGCCTCGATGGTGTAGTGCACGGTGCGCTTGTGCCCGGACAGCGAACCGGGCGTCTGCAGCATGTTGTTTTCGCCGCGGATGCGCGCGCCGGGCGCGAGCCGCGCGGGCTGGCCGTTCAGCCGCAGGTCGGGCGGCTGCACGAACTCGACCTCGCCGCGCAGCGCGGTGGCCGGGAAATCGCGCTTGACCTGCGCGGCGGCCGGCAGCGCAGCGACCAGCGCGATGGCCACGGCAAGGTGAACACAGCGGGGCATGGTGTGGATCCAGGGGCTGTGGAGGACAGGGGCGTGGCGCAGAGACGGGCCACCACGACGGCTTGCCGACGATTTTATCGGCGCGGCGGGATGCGGCTCGATGCGGCGTCCGGCTTCGCACAGCTCGGCCCTCTCCGCGCCGTCCCGACCTGCGCCGACAGGTCGTGAGCCGCGGCGCTCAGCCTTGCAGGCCGCGGCCTCGCAGAGCTCGGCCCCTTCGCGCCGTCCCGACCTGCGCAGGCAGGTCGTGAGCCGCGGCGCTCAGCCTTGCAGGCCGCGGCCTCGCGGAGCTCGGCCCCTTCGCGCCGTCCCGACCTGCGCCGGCAGGTCGTGAGCCGCGGCGCTCAGCCCTTGATGCACACCAGCGGCTCGACGCGCGCGACCTTGCGCGCCAGCCCGGCGCGGTCGGCGGCGTCGACGACCGCGGCGACGTCCTTGTACGCGCCGGGGGCCTCCTCGGCGACGCCGCGCGACGACGGGCTGCGGATCAGGATGCCGCGCGCGGCCAGCGCGTCGACCACCTGCCGGCCCTGCCAGCGCTTGAGCGCCTGCTGCCGGCTCATCGCGCGCCCGGCGCCGTGGCAGGCCGACGAGAACGCGAGCGACTCCGACGCCTTGGTGCCGGCGAGCACGTACGACGCGGTGCCCATCGATCCACCGATCAGCACCGGCTGGCCGGCGTCACGCAGCGCCGGCGGCAGGTCGGGGTGAGCGGGGCCGAAGGCGCGCGTGGCGCCCTTGCGGTGCACGTACAGCTCGCGCCAGCGGCCGTCGATGCGGTGGCGTTCGAGCTTGCAGGTGTTGTGCGAGACATCGTAGAGCACCGGCAGCCGGGCCCGCGGCAGCACGGCGGCGAACACGTCGCGCACGAGGTGGGTCAGGATCTGGCGGTTGGCCAGCGCGCAGTTGATCGCGGCGCGCATGGCACCCAGGTACGCACGGCCGAGGTCGGACGTCAGCGGCGCGCAGGCCAGTTCGCGGTCGGGCAGCACCAGGCCGTGCGCGGGAGCGTCCTCGACCATGCGACGCAGGAACTCGGTGCCGATCTGGTGCCCGAGTCCGCGCGAGCCGCAGTGGATCATCACCACGACGTCGCCGCGCTTGAGCCCGAACGCCGCGGCGATCGCCTCGTCGTGCACGTCGGTGACCTCCTGCACCTCGAGGTAGTGGTTGCCGCTGCCCAGCGTGCCCATCTCGTCGCGCTGGCGCCGCCTGGCCTGTGCGGACACCTCGGCGGGCTTGGCGTGCAGCATGTGGCCACGCTCCTCGATGCGCTCGAGGTCGGCCGGTGAGCCCCAGCCGCGGTCGACGGCCCACTTCGCTCCGCCGGCGAGCATGTCGTCCATCTGCTGCGCGTTCAGCCGGATCGCGCCGGTGCTGCCGACGCCGGCGGGGATGCCTGCGTACAGCGCATCGGCCAGCTTCGCCTGCACCGGCATCACGTCGGCGCGCGTCAGGCCGGTGTGCAGGCAGCGCACGCCGCACGACACGTCGAAGCCGACCCCGCCGGCCGAGACCACGCCGCCGGCGTCGGCGTCGAAGGCGGCGACACCGCCGATCGGAAAGCCGTAGCCCCAGTGCGCGTCGGGCATCACGCACGACGCGCCGACGATGCCCGGCAGCGTCGCGACGTTCGCCGCCTGCTCGCGCACCTTGACGTCCATCGCGCGCACGAGCGCCTCGTCGGCGAAGATGCGCACCGGCACGCGCATCGGTCCGCGCGCCGGGATCTCCCAGTCGCAGTCGCCGTGGCGGATCAGCTCGGTCGTGTCCATGCCTCGTCCTTCAGACGTCGACCACCGTCTGCGCCAGCCAGCCGCCGTCGGCGGTGCGCGCGACCTGCAGCGCGGTGTAGGTGGCGCCCTTGACCTCGACGGCCGGGTTGTGGCGCGCGACGTCGACCGGCTCGCCGTGCGCCTGCGCCTGCAGGCGTCCGTCGTCGAGCCGCACGTCGAAGCGCGAGAACAGCATGCGCCGCACCGCCATCTCGTAGACCAGCGCGTTGAGCCACTGCGCGAGCAACAGTTCGTGGTCCGCGGCTTCGCAGGCGATCGACACCGATTCGCGTGGGGCGACGCGTGCCGGGTCGGTGATCACCGCCGTCAGCGCCAGCGCAGCCTGCTCGAACGCCTCGGCCTCTGTCGCGCCGAGCCCGCGCACGCCGACGTCGGCGTCGTGCTCGAAGTGCTCCCAACGGGGTGCGCCGGCCGTGGTCATGCGCACGATGCTGCCACCGAATACGCCGAAGCCCCGCGCGGCGGTGACCGGCGGGGCTTCGGCAGGCGTCTGGTGGCGCTTCAGGGACTCGAACCCCGGACCTGCGGATTATGATTCCGTCGCTCTAACCGACTGAGCTAAAGCGCCTGAGCCGCGCATTATAGCGGCGGCCCCGAAGCCGGCGCCGCCCTTCCGGACTCCCCATGTTCAGCTTCTTCCGCAGGAAAGCGCCGCCGCCGGCTGCGCCCGAAACCGTTGCGCCGGTGATGCCGCCAGCCCCCCTCGACGCGCCGGCCGCACCCGCGATCGTCACGTCGCCGCCGCCGTCCGACGGTGTGGTGCCCGCCGCGCAGCTCGTCACGGCGCCCGCCGAGCCGGCGCCGCGGACCGGCTGGCTCGAGCGCCTGCGTGCGGGCCTGCGCAAGACCGGCAGCAGCATCACGCAGGTGTTCACCGGCACGCGCATCGACGACGCGCTGTACGAGGAGCTCGAGGCCGCGCTGCTGATGGCCGACGCCGGCGTCAAGGCCACCGAGTTCCTGCTCGCCGACCTCAAGCGCCGCGTGAAGGACGCGAAGGCGACCGACCCGCAGCAGGTCAAGGCGCTGCTCGTCGACGCGGTCACCGAGCTGCTCGAGCCGCTCGAAAAGGCGCTGGTGATCGGCGGCGAAGGCGTCGACGCGTCACCGACGGTGATCATGGTCGTCGGCGTCAACGGCGCCGGCAAGACGACGAGCATCGGCAAGCTCACACGGCACCTGGCCGACGCCGAGCAGAAAGTGCTGCTGGCGGCGGCCGACACGTTCCGCGCTGCGGCGCGCGAGCAGCTGCTGGTGTGGGCCGACCGCAACCGCGTCGAGATCGTCGCCCAGGCCGGCGGCGACCCGGCCGCGGTGACCTACGACGCGGTCGTCGCCGGCCGTTCGCGCGGCTGCGACGTCGTCATCGCCGACACCGCCGGGCGCCTGCCGACGCAACTGCACCTGATGGAAGAGCTGAAGAAGATCCGGCGCACGATCGGCAAGGCGCAGGCGGGCGCGCCGCACGAGGTGCTGCTCATCGTCGACGGCAACACCGGCCAGAACGCGCTGGCGCAGGTCAAGGCCTTCGACGACGCGCTGCAACTCACCGGGCTGGTGGTGACCAAGCTCGACGGCACCGCCAAGGGCGGCGTGCTGGCGGCGATCGCGCTGTGGTCGCGCGAACGCGCGCAGCGCGACGCGGCGCACCGGCCGGTGCCGGTGTACTTCATCGGCGTCGGCGAGAGACTCGAGGACTTGCAGACCTTCAGCGCGCGCGAGTTCGCGCAGGCGCTGCTGGATTGACGCGGTGTCGAATCGCGCTGCATAGGACTGCCGGCGCCCCGGACGCACGGCGGGCGTGCACCGTCCCTCGCGCTGTTCGTGTCGGGGCTCGCCGCCCGCCGCCCGCCGGCGGCCGGCGGTTGCTGGTTCGGTCTTCGCTTCCGGTCAGCGGCCGAAGCCCGGCGGCAGCAAGCCGCCGGGGCCCTTGATGCCGCCCATGCGCTTGAGCATCTTCGCGAGGCCGCCGCCCTTCATCTTCTTCATCATGCCCTGCATCTGCTCGAACTGGTTGAGCAGCCGGTTGACTTCCTGCACGTGCACGCCCGCGCCGGCGGCGATGCGGCGCTTGCGGCTGGCCTTGATCAGCTCGGGCTTGCGGCGCTCGAGCTGCGTCATCGAGTGGATGATGCCTTCCATGCGCCGCACCTCGCGTTCGGCACGGTCCATGTCGACGGTGCCGGCCTTGGCGGTGAGCTGCGTCGGCAGCTTGTCGATCATGCCCGACAGGCCGCCCATGTTCTTCATCTGCTGCAGCTGCAGCAGGAAGTCGTCGAGGTCGAAGCCGTCGCCCGACTTGACCTTGGCCGCCAGCTTCTCGGCGGCCTTCAGGTCGACGCCCTGCTGCACGTGCTCGACCAGCGCGACGATGTCGCCCATGCCGAGCACGCGCCCGGCGTGGCGTTCGGCGTCGAACACCTCGAGTCCGTCGATCTTCTCGCTGACGCCGGCGAACTTGATCGGCGCGCCGGTGACCTGGCGCACCGACAGCGCGGCGCCGCCACGCGAGTCGCCGTCGAGCTTGGTCAGGATCACGCCGGTCAGCGGCAGCGCCTCCTTGAACGCCTTGGCCGTGTTGACCGCGTCCTGGCCCTGCATCGCGTCGACGATGAACAGCGTCTCGACCGGCTGCAGCGCTGCGTGCAGGTCGCGGATCTCGGCCATCAGCGCATCGTCGATCGCCAGCCGGCCCGCGGTGTCGACCAGCAGCACGTCGAAGTAGTGCCTGCGTGCGTGGTCGAGCGCCGCCAGCGCGATGTCGCGCGGCTGCTGGTGGGGCGCCGAGGGGAACCACTCGGCGCCGGCCTGCTGCGTGACGGTCTTCAGCTGCTCGATCGCCGCCGGGCGGTAGACGTCACCCGAGACCGTGAGCACCTTCTTCTTGCGCCGGGTGCTCAGGTGCCTGGCGAGCTTGGCGGTGGTCGTGGTCTTGCCGGCGCCCTGCAGGCCGGCCATCAGGATCACCGCAGGGGGTTGCGCCGCGAGATTGAGGTCGGCGACGCCGTCGCCCATCGTCGCGGCGAGTTCCCTGTGCACGATGCCCACCAGCGCCTGGCCGGGGTTCAGCGAGCCGACCACCTCCTGGCCGAGCGCCTTGTCCTTCACGCGCGCGATGAAGTCGCGCACCACCGGCAGCGCGACGTCGGCCTCGAGCAGCGCGACGCGCACCTCGCGCAGCATGTCCTGCACGTTGCTTTCGGTGATGCGCGCCTGGCCGCGCATCGTCTTGACCAGGCGCGACAGGCGGTCGGTGAGGGCGGAGGCCATGAGGCGGGGCGGCGGCCGGGGTGCGCGGCGTGGAAGGTGCCGCAGGGCCGCGAAAGTACACTGACCGCATGATTCTATCGTTCGGGTCCACCGGCTCCAGCGACGTCTGGACGTGGGCGCCGGCCGTCGCGGCGATGGTCGCGTACCTGCTCGCGCTGCTGCCCCAGGGCGCGGCGCCGAGGCTGCCGAACGTGGGTCTGACGGTGGGCTGGCTGCTGCACGCGCTGGCGCTGGTGGTCGACATCGCCGGTGTGGGCGCGCCGGGCGTCGGCGCGCGCTTCGGCTTCGCGCCGGCGCTGTCGGCCACGGTGTGGATGGTCGTCGGTGTGCACCACGTGGAGAGCCGGCTGCTGCCGCTGCCCGGGGTGCGCCGGCTGCTCGCCGCCACGGCGCTGGTGGTGGTCGCGATCGCGGCGATGTTTCCCGGGGAGATGCGACCTCACGCGGGCTCGGCGTGGCTGCCGTTGCACTGGCTGCTGGGCATCGTGTCGTATGGGCTGTTCGGCGCCGCGGTGGCGCACGCGCTGATGCTCGACGCCGCCGAGCGCCGGCTGCGCACGAAGACCGTGCCGGTCCCCGGGCCGCTGGGGTTGCCGCTGCTGCGCCTCGAGCGGCTGACCTTCCGCTTCGTCGACGCCGGCTTCGTCGTGCTCAGCGCGGCGCTGCTGGTCGGCATGGCGGCGTCGCTGGGCACTCCGGGCCTGTGGCGCTGGGATCACAAGACCGTGTTCTCGCTGCTCGGCTGGGCGACGCTGGCGGGGTTGATCGCCGGCCGCCACCTGCAGGGCTGGCGCGGACGGCGTGCGACGCGTTGGCTCTACGCCGGCGCGCTGCTGCTCGTGCTGGCCTACGTCGGCTCGCGATTCGTGATCGAGGTGCTGCTGCAGCGCCCAGGATGACGCGATGGCCAAGTACCTCGTGGTGATCGTCGTCGTCGTGCTGGTGCTGTGGCTGATGCTCGGTCGGCGGCGTCGCGACGCGCCGCCGCGCGGACGCGGGGCGGCGGATCGCGCGCCCGAGGGCATGGCGCGCTGCGCCCACTGCGGCGTGCACCTGCCGCGCAGCGAGGCGCTGCTGCTCGGCGGGCGCATCTACTGCTGCGCCGCGCACCGTGACGCCGGGCCGCGCGACGATGCCTGAGCCCGACGCCGCCGCATCGACACCGGAGCGCCGCCGCGGTGATCGACGTCGCGGCGGCGACCGTCGCCAGGGCGATCGCCGCGGCGCCGAACGGCGGGCGTCGCCGCCGGAGTTCGACGCCTCGTGGTTTGCCGCGCTCGGCGTCGACACCGCACCGCGCGCTGCCGACGACGCCGACTCGCGTTTCGCCGCCGGCTGGGCGGACGCGCAGGCCGCCGACAGCCGCTTCCTGTCGCGCCAGGCGCGGCGCATCGCGACGCAGGGCGCCACCGCGTTCCAGCGCATCTACCGTACCTTTCTCGTGGCACGCGCCGCGCTGGGCGTGGCGCTGGCGGTGGCGCTGGTGGCCGGCAACCTGCTGGGGCTGCGCACCTCGGTGCTGCCGCTGGCGCTGAGCGGGGCCTACGCACTGGCCGCGCTGGCGACCTGGTGGTGGCCACCGCGCCACGACGACGGCGACCCGGCGGGCGCCGCGCGACTGGGCGGGGTGCCGTGGCTGGCGACGATCGGCGTCGACCTGCTGGTGTTCTCGGCGCTGTACCTGTTCGAGCCGGCGTCCAACCTGAACTACTTCGCACTGCTGGTGCTGCCGGTGCTGATGGCCGGCGTGCTGACGCGCCGCATCGCGGCGCTGGGCACCGCCGCGGCGGTGACGCTGCTGCTGCTGGCCAACGGCTGGCGGCTGGTGCTTGCGGGTGCCGACCCCGCCAGCGCGATCACGCCGGCGGGACTGGCCGGCATGGGCCTGTTCATCGTCACGCTGATCGCCGGCGAGGTGGCGGGGCGGCTGGCCCGGGAAGAACTGACCGCGCGCGGCAGCCTCGAGATCGCGCGCCAGCAGGCGCAGCTGAACCGCCTGGTCATCGACGAGATGGGGGAGGGCGTGCTGGTGATCGACCGGCGCGCGCGCGTGCGCACCGCCAACCCCGCGGCGCGCAGGCTGCTCGTGCCCGACGGTATGGCACCGCCGGCGCCGTTCGCGCTGCACGACATGCCGGCGTGGGGTGCGCTGGCACAGTCGGTCGAGCGCGCCTTCCGCGACGGGCACTGGCCCGACGCCGGACGCGACCTGCGGCTGGACTTCGGCGGCGGGCACGGCCGCTCCTTGCGGTTGCGCGTGCGCTTCACGCGGCGCCGTCCGGCGCCGGGCGAGGTCGAGGGCGACGCGGCGGCGTCGCCGGCGCACGAGGACCTGTGCGTGCTGTTCGTCGAGGACGTGCGCACCGTGCTGGCGCGCACGCGGCAGGAGAAGCTCGCCGCGATGGGGCGGATGTCGGCGGGCATCGCGCACGAGATCCGCAACCCGCTGGCCGCGATCGCGCAGGCCAACGCGCTGCTGCGCGAGGACTCGCTGGCGCCGACGCAGCAGCAGCTCGCGCGCATGGTCGCCGACAACGTCGAGCGCCTGAAGCGCATCGTCGACGACGTGCTCGAGGTCGCGGCCGGGGTGTCGACCGCCCCGCAGGCGATCGACGCCGCGGCCGAGGTCGACGTGGTGGTGCGCGACTGGGCGACCACCGTCGGATTGCCGCTGGGCGACGGCGGCCGGCTCGCGCTGGCGCTGGCACGCCGACCGATGATGGTGTGGTTCGAGCCCGAGCACCTGCGTCGCGTGCTCGTCAACCTGCTCGACAACGCGCGGCGCCACGCCAGCGAGACCGCCGGAGCGATCGTCGTCACGCTCGCACAGCCGGCGCCGCAGGCGGTGCGCCTGAGCGTGGCCAGCGACGGCGCGCCGATTCCCGCCGACGTCGAGCCGCACCTGTTCGAGCCGTTCTTCTCGACACGCAGCCGAGGCAGCGGCCTCGGCCTGTATATTTGCCGCGAGCTGTGCGAACGATATGGAGCGAGCATCGACTACCGCCAGCGCCCACCGGGCCAGCGCCACCGCAACGAGTTCGTGATGACGATGCGCGCCGCCCACGCGCCCTCGGCATGATCGCGACCGCGGCCGGGCACGGCCTGCTCGTCGTCGACGACGAGCCCGACCTGCGCACGTTGTACGAGCTGACGCTGGTGCGTGAGGGTTATGCGGTCGAGACTGCCGACAACGTCGCCGACGCGCTCGAGCGGCTGCGCGCGCAGCGCTACAGCGCGGTGATCACCGACATGCGCCTGCCCGACGGCAGCGGGCTCGACGTGCTGCACTGGCTCGAGTCGAACGCGCGTGCCGAGAAGGCGGTCGTGATCACCGCCTACGGTTCGGCCGAGAACGCCGTGGAGGCGCTGAAGGCGGGCGCCTACGACTACCTGACGAAGCCGGTCGACCTGCGCCAGTTCCGCGCCGTCGTCGCCTCGGCGCTCGGCCTGGCACCGGTGCCGGCAGCCACCGCGGCCCGGCCCGCGCCGTCCGCTGCGACGGCGGCGCCCGCTGCGCCGGCGAGCGCGCTGCGCAAGCTGGTCGGACGCACGCCCGTGATGCAGCAGGTGCGCTCGCTGGTCGAGAAGGTCGCGCGCAGCATGGCGCCGGTGCTCGTGCAGGGCGAGTCGGGCACCGGCAAGGAACTGGTGGCGCGCGCGATCCACGACGTGAGCCCGCGCGGTGCGCAGGCCTTCATCGCCGTCAACTGCAGCGCGATCCCCGAGGCGCTGCTCGAGGCCGAGTTCTTCGGCTACCGCAAGGGCGCATTCACCGGGGCCACCGAGGACCGCGAGGGTTTCTTCCAGGCCGCGCACGGCGGCACGCTGTTCCTCGACGAGATCGGCGACCTGCCGCTGGCGATGCAGAGCAAGCTGTTGCGGGCGATCCAGGAACGCTCGGTGCGCCCGGTCGGCGCCACCGGCGAGACGCCGGTGAACGTGCGCATCGTCAGCGCCACGCACAAGGACCTCGCGGCCGAGGTGCAGGCCGGACGCTTCCGCCAGGACCTGTACTACCGCCTCAACGTGATCCAGATCTGCGTGCCGCCGCTGCGCGAGCGCATCGCCGACCTGCCCGAACTGTGCGAGGCGGTCCTCGCGCGGCTGGCCGCCGACGCCGGGGTCAGCCCGCCGCCGACGCTGAGCGCGGCGGCGCTGGCGCTGCTGGCGCGCTACCCTTTCCCCGGCAACGTGCGCGAACTCGAGAACCTGCTGCACCGTGCGGTGGCGCTGTCGGGCGGCGACGTCATCGACGCCGCCGACCTCGGCCTGCCCGAGGTTGCGCTGGCCGACGCCGAGCCCGGGTCGAACGAATCCGTCGACGCCGTCGGCGGTCCGCCGCCCGACGGCGCGGCGCCGCTGCCGCGCGACCTCGTCGCGCATCTCGACGGGGTCGAGCGCGAGATCCTCGAACGCGCGCTCGAGCGCCACCGCTACAACCGCACCGCCGCGGGCGCGAGCCTCGGGCTGACGTTGCGCCAGATGCGTTACCGCATGGCGCGCCTCGGCGTCGATCCCGGCGACCATGGCGGCCGCGATCCGGTCTGAGGCGCGCCGCGCGCGAGGCTGGTCGCAGGGATGGTGGCGCGGCGCACGGCGCTGCCCGTCGCCGAACTTCGGCCCGCGGCCGCCGGGCGCGTCGATCGACCTGGCGGTGATCCACTCGATCAGCCTGCCGCCGGGCGAGTACGGCGGCGACGACGTCGAGCGCTTGTTCACCAACCGGCTCGACCCCGACGCGCATCCCTACTACGAGCGCCTGCGCGGACTGCGCGTGTCGGCGCACTTCCTGATCCGCCGCGACGGCGAGCGCGTGCAGTTCGTCTCGTGCGACGAGCGCGCCTGGCACGCCGGGGCGTCGCGGTGGCGCGGGCGCGACGGTTGCAACGACTGGTCGATCGGCATCGAGCTCGAGGGGCTCGAGGGCGAGCGCTTCGAGCGCGCGCAGTACCGCTCGCTGGCGACGCTGCTGCGCGCACTGTGCCGGCGCTACCCGGTGGCCGAGGTGGTCGGGCACGAGCATGTCGCACCGGGCCGCAAGGCCGACCCCGGTCCCGGCTTCGACTGGGCGCTGCTGCAGCGCCGGCTCGCGACGTCCACCGCCGTCGCCGCGCTGGTGCTGCCCGCGCTGGGCTGAAGGGGCACCGCGCCCGAAGCGTTCTCGGCATCTCGCCGCCGTGGGCCATCGCCGGCGCGCCGACGCGGCGGGATGCGCGGCAATCGCCCGGTCGCCGAGCGATCGTGCATCGCCGATGCCGATGCCGATGCCGATGCCGGCGCCGAAGCGACGACCGCGGGGAGTCGCGAGGGATTCGGCGGCCTCGCGCCACTCGGACATTCCCGCATCGCCGCACACCATATCTAGTGCTGTAAGATCCCGGCAACCCCTAGATGTAGTGTTCGTTGTCCACGACCACTCCAGCGCGTTTCCACACCCTTGTCCACATCCGCCGGTGCGCGGGCCGCTCGGCGGCAGTGCGCCGCGGCGCCTCGTGCCAGCGGCCCGGCCGAGGCCTATCGATGACCCGAGAGAGGAGCTCCATGCACAACATCGCCGCCAGCCCCGTCGCCCCGCCTTTCGTCGCTGCCGCGCCGTCGTCGGCCGGCGCCCCGGTCAGCGCCTACCACGGCTACCAGATCATTCGCCGCAACGGTGCCGTGGTGGCCTTCGAGCCGAACAAGATCGCGGTGGCGCTGATGAAGGCCTTCCTGGCGGTGCATGGCACGCAGGGCGCGGCGTCGGCGAGCGTGCGCGAGACCGTCGACGACCTGACGGAGGTCGTGGTGCGCGGCCTGCTGCGTTCGCGGCCGGGCGGCGGCACGTTCCACATCGAGGACGTGCAGGACCAGGTCGAGCTGGGCCTGATGCGCGGCGGCCACCACGAGGTGGCGCGCGCCTACGTGTTGTACCGCGAGCGGCGCGCCCAGGAGCGCGCGAAGCAGGTGCAGGCCGCCGCGCCCGCCGCGGCGGAGTTGCACGTCACCGACGAGCGAGGCCATCGCGTGCCGCTCGACGAGGCGAAGCTGCGGGCGCTGATCACGTCGGCGTGCGAGGGCCTGGGCGACGAGGTCAGGGCCGAACCGATCCTCGCCGAGACGCGACGCAACCTGTACGACGGCGTGCCGCTGGCCGAGGTGCACAAGGCGGCGATCCTGGCGGCGCGCACGCTGATCGAGCGCGAGCCGGCTTACACGCGCGCCACCGCGAGGCTGTTGCTGCACACCATCCGCCGGGAGGTGCTCGGCGAGGAAACGACGCCCACGCAGATGGGCGAGCACTACCCCGAGTACTTTGCGCAGTTCGTCAGGAAGGGCGTGGCCGCCGAGTTGCTCGACGACAGGCTGTTGCAGTTCGACCTCGCGAGGCTGGGCGCGGCGCTCAATCCCGAGCGCGATCTGCAGTTCGACTACCTCGGCCTGCAGACGCTGTACGACCGCTACTTCCTGCACGTCGACGAGCAGCGCATCGAGCTGCCGCAGGCCTTCTTCATGCGCGTGGCGATGGGCCTGGCGCTGAACGAGATCGACCGCGAGGCGCGTGCCATCGAGTTCTACGACGTGCTGTCGACCTTCGACTTCATGAGCAGCACGCCGACCCTGTTCAACAGCGGCACGCGGCGCAGCCAGCTCTCGAGCTGCTACCTGACCACGGTGGCCGACGACCTCGACGGCATCTACGAGGCGCTGAAGGAGAACGCGCTGCTGTCCAAGTTCGCCGGCGGCCTGGGCAACGACTGGACGCGCGTGCGCGCCCTGGGCA
>CAZUBF010000105.1:0-13024 GCA_964618555.1 uncultured Azohydromonas sp. | reverse complement strand
CGAACTTGCCGTCGGCGCCCTTGCGGAACCAGTTGACGCAGAAGATCTTCGGCAGGGTGTGACCCGACTCTTCGAGACGGCGCTCCATGTCGAGCCAGTGCTTGAAGTAGTCGCCCATGTGGTAGCCGCAGAACGGCAGCATCGCAAACGGGTCGCGACGCACGACGCCGGTGGCGCCGGCCTGAGCGGCGGTGGTCTCGCTGCCCATCGTCGCGGCCATGTACACGCCTTCCATCCAGTTGCGCGCCTCGGTGACCAGCGGCACGGTGGTCGAGCGGCGGCCGCCGAAGATGAAGGCGTCGATGGCCACGCCCTCGGGGTTGTCCCACTCGGGGTCGAGCGCCGGGTTGTTGGTGGCCGCGACCGTGAAACGCGCGTTCGGGTGCGCCGCGGGGCGCGGCTTGCCGTCGGGCCCCGGGTGCGCCCGGGCGATTTCGGGCGTCCAGTCGCGGCCCTGCCAGTCGATCAGGTGCGCCGGCGGCGTGGCGGTCATGCCCTCCCACCAGACGTCGCCGTCGTCGGTCAGCGCGACGTTGGTGAAGATCACGTCGCGCTGCAGCGAAGCCATGCAGTTCGGGTTGGTGTGCGCGTTGGTGCCCGGCGCGACCCCGAAGTACCCGGCCTCGGGGTTGATCGCGTACAGCTTGCCGTCGGCGTGCGGCTTAACCCAGGCGATGTCGTCGCCGATGGTCGTCACCTTCCAGCCCTCGAAGCCTGCGGGAGGCACGAGCATCGCGAAGTTGGTCTTGCCGCAGGCGCTCGGAAACGCCGCGGCGACGTGGTGCTTGCGCCCCTGCGGGTCGGTCACGCCGAGGATGAGCATGTGCTCGGCCAGCCAGCCCTGGTCGCGGCCCATCACCGAGGCGATGCGCAGCGCGAAGCACTTCTTGCCCAGCAGCGCGTTGCCGCCGTAGCCCGAGCCGTAGCTCCAGATCTCGTGCGTCTCGGGGTAGTGCACGATGTACTTGGTCTTGTTGCACGGCCACGACACGTCAGCCTGCCCGGGTTCGAGCGGCGCGCCCACCGAGTGCACGCAGGGCACGAAGTGCGCGTCGCGACCGAGTTGCTCGACGACGCGGCGGCCCATGCGCGTCATGATGCGCATGCTCACCGCGACGTAGGCGCTGTCGGTCAGCTCGACGCCGATGTGCGAGATGTGCGAGCCCACCGGGCCCATCGAGAACGGCACCACGTACATCGTGCGACCGCGCATGCACCCGCGAAACAGCGCGTTCGGCCCGGACTGCAGCGTCGCGCGCATCTCGGCCGGCGCGACCCAGTTGTTCGTCGGGCCGGCGTCGTCGCGCCGCTCGCTGCAGATGAAGGTGCGGTCCTCGACGCGCGCGACGTCGCCGGGGTCGCTGCGCGCGAGGAAGCTGTCCGGACGCAGCTTCGGGTTCAGGCGCTGCATCGTGCCGGCGGCCACCAGCTGCTCGCACAGGCGGTCGTACTCCTGCTTCGAGCCGTCGCACCAGACGACGTCCTTCGGCTGGGTCAGCGCGGCGACCTCGGCGACCCAGGCGATCAGCCCGGCGTGGTCGACGTAGGCGGGTGCGTTGACGGTGGCGGCTTGGCTCATGACTACTCCAATCGTTGCAGGCGGGATTGGGGCAGGCCCGCAGCCCGGGTCGCTCGTCGGGCCTGGCCCAATGCCACCGGCCGGCCATCGCCGGCGACTACAGTGAGGAACGCCCCGCGGCGGTGGCGCCGCGGGGCGTCGATTGTCGGGCGAGTGTAATGGGCCGGTGACCACCACGATCCGGGGTCGCCGCGGCAGAGGTGCCCGATCAATCGCAAAGCAGCTTTGCATTTTACTTAACTAATCGGCACGATCGAAGCCAGACCATGCGCATCGCGGTCATCAGCGTGAACATTGGGCAGACGCGCCAAGTCGCGATCGGCGCGCGCTGCGTCGCCAGCGCGTACGCCAAGACCCCGGTCGCCGGGCCGGTGGCGGTGCGCGCCCTCGGCCTCGACGGCGACGAACAGGCCGACCTCTCGGTGCACGGCGGCCTGTCGAAGGCGGTGTACGCGTACCCGGTCGAGCACTACCCGGTGTGGCGCACGCTGCGCGCGCAGGCCGCCGCCGCCGCGTGGGATGCCGCGCTGCCTCACGGCGCGTTCGGCGAGAACCTCACGCTGGCCGGACTGCTCGAGGCTGACGCCTGGGTCGGCGACCGGCTGTGCTTCGAAGGCGGGGTCGAGCTGGCGGTCAGCGAACCGCGCTTGCCGTGCTTCAAGTTCGATGCCGCGATGGGCTTCGCGCAGGCCGCGAGGATGATGGTGCAGTCGGGGATGTGCGGCTTCTACCTGCAGGTGGCGGTGCCTGGCACGATCGCCGCAGGCGAGCGCGGCGTGCTGCGCCCGGGCGCACGCGAGGTCGGCATCGCCGAACTGTTCCGCGCCCGGCGCCACGCGCCGCGCTAGACTGCGCGCCGTCACGCGGGCGAGCGCGGCGGCCGGCTCACGCGGTGGCGTGGTCCAGCGTCGGGTAGTCGACGTAGCCGGCGGCGCCACCCCCGTACAGCGTCTTCGTGTCCAGCGGGTTCAGCGGCGCGTCGCGGCGCCACCGCAGCGCGAGGTCGGGGTTGGCGATGAACCCCTTGCCGAACGCCACCAGATCGGCCGTGCCCGAGGCCACCGCATCGAGCGCCATCTCGCGCGTGTAGCCGTTGTTGACCATCCAGGCGCCCGGGAAGCGCCGGCGCAGCGCCGCGTAGTCGAAAGGCGCGCCCTGCGGCGACAGGTCGCGCGGCCCGCCGGTCTGGCCCTCGACGACGTGCAGGTAGGCGAGCCCCAGCGGCGCGAGCTGCGCCACCGCGGCCTCGTACAGCGCCTGCGCGTCGCTGTCCTGCCCGGCGTCGTTGACCGGGGTCACGGGACTCAGCCGCAGCCCCGTGCGCCCGCCGCCGATCTCGCCGGCCACCGCCGCCATCACCTCGCGCAGGAAGCGCGTGCGGTGGTCGACCGGGCCGCCGTAGGCGTCGTCGCGGTCGTTGATGCTGTCGCGCAGGAACTGCTCGACCAGGTAGCCGTTGGCGCCGTGGATCTCGACGCCGTCGAAGCCCGCGTCGAGCGCGCGGCCGGCGGCGCGGCGGAAGGCGTCGACGACATCGGCGACCTCGGCGGTGGTCAGCGCGCGCGGCGGCGAGCAGGGCACGAAGCCGTCGCGCGTGAAGGTGCGGCTGTGCGCGACGCGCGCGGTCGACGACACCGGCGCCGCGCCGCCGGGCTGCAGCGAGACGTGCGAGATGCGCCCGACGTGCCAGAGCTGCACGACGACCTTCGCGCCGCGCGCGTGCACCGCGTCGGTGACCTTGCGCCACGCGGCCACCTGCTCGGCGCCGTGCAACCCCGGCGTGTCGAGGTAGCCGTGGCCCTCGGGGCACACCGGGGTGCCCTCGGTGACGATCAGCGCGGCGCCGGTGGCCGGGTCGGCACGCTGTGCGTAGTACTGCGCCATCAGCGCGTTGGGCATCTGCGCCGGTGCGCGGTTGCGCGTCAGCGGGGCCATCACGATGCGGGTGGCGAGGTCGAGCTCGCCGATGCGGATCGGGTCGAACAGTGTGGGCATGGACGGGGCAAGGGGCGGACGAAACCCTAGAGGGTACGCGAGCCGGGACGAACGCGCCGTCGCGCACATGACGCCGGCGGATACTGCGCACCATGCTCGCCTACCGCCACGCCTTCCACGCCGGCAACCACGGCGACGTGCTCAAGCACGCCGTGCTGGTACAGGTCCTGCGCCACATGGTGTCCAAGGACAAGCCGTTCACGCTGGTCGACACGCACGCCGGCGCCGGCGGCTACTCGCTGGAGAGCGACTACGCGCTCAAGAGGGGCGAGTACGTGCAAGGCATCGCGCGGCTGTGGGACGCCGACGACCTGCCGCCGGCCCTGGCCGACTACGTCGCGCAGGTGCACGCCTTCAACGGCGGTGGCGCGCTGGCGCAGTACCCCGGCTCGCCGGCGCTGGCCGCGCAGCTGCTGCGCCCGGCCGACCGGCTGCACTGCTACGAGCTGCACCCCACCGACCACCGCATCCTCGCCGCCTACCTGGGCCGGCGCCGGCACAGCGAGGTGTCGATGAGCGACGGCTTCGCGGCGCTGGCGCGCGAGCTGCCGCCGCCGTCGCGCCGCGGCGTGCTGCTGATCGACCCCAGCTACGAGCTGAAGACCGACTACGCGAAGGTCGTCGGCGCGCTGCGCGAGGCACTGCACCGCTTCGCCACCGGCACCGTGATCGTCTGGTATCCGCAGCTGCAGCTGGTCGAGGCGGCGCAGCTGCCGCGCCGGCTGAAGGCTGCAGCGCAGTCCGCGCCGAAGGGCTGGCTGCACGCGACGCTGCACGTCGCGCCGGCCGGCGAAGGCGGGTTCGGCATGACCGGCAGCGGGGTGTTCGTCGTCAACCCGCCGTGGACGCTGCACGACGCACTGCAGCAGACGCTGCCGGTGCTGGTGCAGCGGCTCGGCCAGTACCCCGGCGCGCGCTTCGCGCTCGAGCAGCACGCCGGGCCCTGAGCGCCGCGACGCCGCCGCGGCTCACGGCGTCAGCCGCAGCGTGTGCCTGGCGTTCGCCTGCGCCTGTGCCGGGTCGAGCCACCAGGGGCGGCGCTCGCCGGCCAGCATCAGTCGGACCTGGTCGTTCTGGTGCGGCTGGAAGTGGCGTTCGCTGACGCCGCCGGCGATCACCGCCTCGATGCGGTCGGGCTGGCCGAAGTCGGCGACCATCTTCATCGACGCGAAGAAGTTCACCGCGTACGGTCGGTTGAAGTCGTACACGCCGCGGTCCAGCGTCTCGCCGCTGCCGGCGCGCGGCGCCGCGATGCCGCCCAGCCACGCCTGCCCGGCGCCGCTGCGCCGCAGCGGGCTGACGAAGCGCAGCTCGTGCGCGCGGCCCCACTGCCACGCCGAGACGTCCTTGCCGTAGGCGGCCTCCAGCTCGGCACGGGCGCGTGGCGCCGCGGCGCGGATCACGTCGGCCAGCGTCTCGCGCCGCTGCGCGGTGCGCACGTCGTCGAACCAGTCGGCGTCGGGGCTGGCGACCAGCGCGTCGAAGCGCTGCTGCCAGAAGTACCAGGTGCCGAGCATGTCGTGCGCCAGCTCGTCGCCGAGTTCGTCGGCGAAGGTGCCGCGCGCGATCTCGCGGTACAGCGCCTGGTACACGAGCGGCGCGGCCTGCTCGGCGCGGTCGACACCGTCCCAGTCGGCGAGCAGCGCCGCCAGGTCGCGCTGCGCAGGGACGGACTGCAACGCGGCGACGATCGCGCCGCGCAGCGCGTCGCTTTGCAGGTTGCGGTCGTCGGCCATCAGCGCGAAGTGGTCGTCGACCGACATCGCGCGTGCCGCACCGAGCACTTCCGACATGCGGCGGTAGCGGTAGTTGGGCGCGACGTAGTTCGAGTAGTACCACGGGTCACCGTGCTCGCGCGTGTCGTGGTTCGCGGTGCCGACCCAGGCACGCGGCGGGTTCAGCATGCCGGGCATGCGGTCTTTCGGGATGAAGCCGGTCCAGTCGTCGCTGCCGTCGGCCGGCACCGGGCGCGGCAGGCTGCCGTCCGACCCGGCACGCACCGGCACCGCGCCGGTGGCGCGGTGTCCGATGTTGCCGTCGGCGTCGCCGAAGACGAAGTTGAACATCATCAGGTCGATCTTCTGCACCTCGCGGTCGAACGCTGCGGCATCGCCCGCGGCGAGCAACCCCTCGTGGCCGAGCACCGGGCCGAGCACCTCGGCATCGGTCGAGCGCAGCACCAGCACCCGGTCGCCGCCCGGGCCGAGCCCGGCGTGGTCGCTGACCACCGGGCCGCGCCTCGTGAAGCGGATGCGCAGCCGGTGCTCGCGGTGCCCGCCAGGCGCCTGCGCGTCCTTGACGCGGATCGTCTCGTCGATGACGTCGAACGGCACGCTGCGCCCGGCGTCGAGGTAGCGCTGCGGATCGGCGGGATCGAGCGCCTCGACGTACAGGTCCTGCACGTCGCCGTAGGCGTTGGTGACGCCGAACGCCACGTGCCGCGTGCGGCCGGACAGGATGCCCGGCATGCCCGGCAGCGCGGCTCCCACGGCCTGGATCTCGGGCGTGAACAGCCCCACCGGGTGCCAGTAGCCCGGCAGGATGCGGCTGTCCAGGTGAGGGTCGTTGGCGACGACGGCCCGACCCGACGCCGAGCGGCCGGGCCCGACCGCCCAGTTGTTCGATCCCAGCCCCTGGTGGTTGAGGTCGTCGGGGGCGATCAGCAGGTCGCTCCAGCGCAGGCCGAGTCGCAGCGACGGCGATGCGTCCGGCGTCGCCTGCGCCATGGCACCGCCCCCATCCGGGTTGACGGTCAGCGGCAGGATCTCGCGCGCGCGCTCGCCCAGCCTGTCGACCAACTGCTGCGCGACGACCTCGGCCTTGAAGTTGGTCGCATGCGAGTAGTGCACGTAGTGCACGACGGTGACCAGGTCCTCGACGCTCCACGGGCGCACCGGCAGCCCGACCAGGCGCGGCTCGAGCGGGTGGTCGCCCGGGTGCCGGGTGACGTAGGCGTTCATGCCGTCGGCGTAGGCCTGCAGCATCGCGCGGGTCTCGGCGCCGATCGTCGCCGCGTGTCGCTCGCCGTTGCGGCGCGTGCCGATGACGCGCATGCGGATGTCGGACTTCAGCGCCGCCTCGCCGAAGGTCGCGGCCAGCTCGCCGCGCCAGGTGGCGCGGAACAGCTCGAGCTGGAACAGCCGGTGCTGCGCGGTGACGAAGCCCTGCGCGCGCCACAGGTCGGGCAGGTTGGCCGCCCGGATGTAGGGGATGCCGAGCTCGTCACGCCAGACGGTCACCGGCGCGCTCAGCCCGGGCAGCGTCATCTCGCCGTCGACTCGGGCCTGCCCTAAGGAGCGCAGCGTCCACCAGGCGCCGCCGACGCCGAGCACGAGCAGCCCCAGCAGCAGCCACGCCAGGCGGGTCAGGAACCACTTCATCGGCGTCTCGCTTCGTGGCGGCCGTTCGCGCGCCAAGGTGCGCGGCAGTCTATCGCCACCGCGTGCCAGCCTACCATCGCGGCATGGACACACCGCCACCCGCCGCCGCACCGCTGGCCGGACTGCGCGTGCTCGAGCTCGGCCAGCTGATCGCCGGCCCCTTCGTCGGCAAAACGCTGGCCGACTTCGGCGCCGAGGTGATCAAGGTCGAACCACCCGACGGCGACCCGCTGCGCGTCTGGCGCCTGCTGCACGACGGCACCAGCGTGTGGTGGCAGGTGCAAAGCCGCGGCAAGCACAGCGTGGTGCTCGACCTGCGCAGCGACGACGGCAGCGCCGCGGTGCGCGCGCTGGCCGCCGAGTGCGACGTGCTGGTCGAGAACTTCAAGCCCGGCACGCTGGAGAGGTGGGGGCTGGGCTACGAGACGCTGTCGGCGATCAACCCCGCACTGATCATGCTGCGCATCAGCGGCTACGGACAGAGCGGCCCGTACCGCGACCTGCCCGGCTTCGCGGTCGTCGCCGAGGCGATGGGCGGCCTGCGCCACCTGATGGGCGAGCCGGGGCGTACGCCGGTGCGCGCCGGCGTCAGCCTGGGCGACACGCTGGCCGCGCTGCACGGCGTGATCGGCGTGTTGCTGGCGCGGCAGGCACGGCAGCGCGACATCTCGCCCGCGGCACCGAAGGGACGCGGGCAGGTGGTCGACGTCGCGCTCTACGAGTCGGTGTTCAACTGCATGGAGAGCCTGCTGCCCGAGTACAGCGCGTTCGGCGCGGTGCGCCAGCCCGCCGGGTCGGCGTTGCCGGGCATCGCGCCGTCGAACGCCTACCGCTGCGCCGACGGCCGGGTCGTGATCGGCGGCAACGGCGACTCGATCTTCAAGCGTCTGATGCGCGCCGTCGACCGCGCCGACCTCGCCGACGAGCCGGGCCTTTCGACCAACGCGCTGCGCGTGCCGCGCGTGGCCGAGATCGACGCGGCAATCGAGGCCTGGACGTCGGCGCGCCCGGTGGCCGAGGTGGTCGCGGCGCTGCAGGCCGCGAGCGTGCCGGTCGGCCGCATCTACACCGTGGCCGACATCGCCGCCGACCCCCACTACCGCGCGCGCGGCATGATCGAGCGCACCGTCACGCGCGACGGGCTGGCGCTCGACGTGCCCGGCGTGGTGCCCAAGCTGTCGCGCACGCCGGGGCACGTCGGCGCGCCGGCGCCGCGGCTGGGCGAGCACACCGACGCGGTGCTGGCGCGGCTGCGCCGCGGCGGCGACACCCGCGGCTGACCGGCGATGGCCAAGGACTTCGCGACCCTGTGCGACCGCAACCGCTCGCCGAACCCGAGCGTGCACGACGTCGGCGTCGACCCGGCGCGGCGCACCGTGCTGCGCGGCGGTTTCGGCGCCGGCGTCGCGGCGCTGTTCGCGCCGTGGGTCGGTGGCTGTGCGCAGCCCGGCGCGCCGATGCGGTCGAAGCTGGGCTTCGCACCGGTGCCGCCGTCGCGCGCCGACACCGTCGTCGTGCCGCCCGGCTACCGCGCGCAGGTGCTCGCCCCTTGGGGCGAGCCGGTGGGGCTGCCCGGCTACATGCCGCCGCTCGACCCCGACGCGCGCCACGACGCCGACGCGCAGGCGGCGCAGCTGGGCATGCAACACGACGCCATCGTCTTCGTGCCGCTCGGCGGCTCGCACCGCGGGCTGCTGGTGATGAACCACGAGTACACCGACGAGGGCCTGCTGCACTCCGACGGCGTCGCGCAATGGGACGCCGACAAGACGCGCAAGTCGCAGGCCGCGGTCGGCATGTCGGTGGTCGAGGTCGAACGCGACGACGGGGGCTGGCGGCTCGTGCGCCCCAGCCGCCACGCGCGGCGCATCACCGCGTTCACGCCGTGCGTGGTCGCCGGTCCGGCGGCCGGCCACCGGCTGCTGCGCACCGCGGCCGACCCGCAAGGCCGCACCGTGCGGGGCACGCTGGCCAACTGCGCCGGCAGCCTGACGCCGTGGGGCACGTTCCTGTCGGGCGAGGAGAACTTCGACTTCTACTTCCGCGGCGGCGACGCGATCGACGCGCACCACCGCCGCTGGGGGATGCAGCGCGAGGCCTGGGTGCCGTGGGTCGAGACCGACGCGCGCTTCGACCTCGCGCGCGAGCCGCACGAGCCGAACCGCTTCGGCTGGATCGTCGAGATCGACCCGCTCGACCCGCACCGCGCCCCGGTCAAGCGCACCGCGCTGGGCCGCGCGATGCACGAAGGCGCCTGGGTCGCGACGGCGCGCGACGGCCGCGCCGTCGTCTACTCGGGCGAAGACGCGCGGTTCGAGTACCTGTACAAGTTCGTCAGCCGCGACCGCATCCGTGCCGGCGGCGCTGCGGCCAACGCCGAGCTGCTCGACCACGGCACGCTGTACGTCGCGCGCTTCGACGCCGACGGCCGCGGACGCTGGCTGCCGCTGGTGCATGGTCAGGGGCCACTGACGGCGGGACACGGCTTCGCCGACCAGGGCGAGGTGCTGGTGAAGACGCGCCAGGCGAGCGACCTGCTGGGTGCGACGAAGATGGACCGGCCCGAGTGGATCGCGATCGACTCCGCCAGCGGCAGCGTCTACTGCACGCTGACCAACAACAGCCGCCGCGGCACGCCGGGGCATCCCGGCGTCGACGCGGCGAACCCGCGCGCGACCAACACGATGGGCCACATCGTGCGCTGGCGCGAGGACGGCGACTTCGACGCCACCGGCTTGGCGTGGGAGCTGTTCGTGCTCGCCGGCGACCCGGCCAACGCGCGACCCGAGGCGCGGGGCAACGTGCGCGGCGACGCCTTCGCCTGCCCCGACGGCCTGGCCTTCGACGCGCGCGGCGTGCTGTGGGTGCAGACCGACGCCGCCGCCGAGCAGTTGCACCGGGGCGAGTTCGCGCGCCTGGGCCACAACCAGATGCTGGCCTGCGACGTGGCCACCGGCGAGGTGCGGCGCTTCCTCACCGGGCCGGCGCACTGCGAGCTGACCGGCATCGCCTGGACGCCCGACGGCCGCACGATGTTCGTCAACGTGCAGCACCCCGGCGAGCCGCCCGGCGACCGCAGCGATCCGGCGTGGCCCGACCGCCACTCGCGCTGGCCGACCGGTGTCGCCGGTGCGCGACCGCGTTCGGCGACGCTGGCGATCACGCGCGACGACGGTGGCGTGATCGGCGCCTGATGCGGCGTTGCAGACAACTCGATCTGCATTGCCCGTAGCCGATCGCAAGATGGCGGGTCGTCGTCGCCGGGACGCATCCCGCGCGATCCCGTCGCCTGCCCGGCTCGTGCGAGCCGACGACGGCACACGCCCGTGACCTCCATGTCCCGCGCCGACCGCCTGCGGCTGCCGGCTCTTCGTTCCCTTGCGGCCGAGGGATTCCGCGGTCCCCGACAGACCCCGGTCGCGGTGTCCGACCTTCGGACGCCGGCTCACCGGCACCGATGCACACCGATGTCACCTTTGCTTGCACCGACACGCCCCGCGCGGCGCTCGCCGTTGCACTCGGTGACGTTGTGCCGACTCGGGCGCGAATCCCTGTGCGCCGCCGTCGGCTCCAATGCGTTGAACACACATCACGACTCTCAGGTGCAGCACCATGCCGAACCCGTTTGCGAAGCGACTTCGCCACGCCCTGTGCCTGGCCGCAGCACTGCTGTCCACGACGCTCGCCCAGGCGGCGGTCGACGTCGGCGTGGGCATCACGATCCGCGAGCCGGGGGTGTACGGCCGCATCGAGATCGGCTCGGCACCGCCACCGGCACTGGTCTACCCGCAGCCGGTGGTCGTCGTGCCCGCCCCGGTGCCGTACCGGCCGATCTACATGTACGTGCCGCCCGGCCACGCCAAGGACTGGAAGCTCTATTGCAAGCGTTACGCCGCGTGCAACCAGCCGGTGTACTTCGTGCGCGACGACTGGGTGCGCGACCGCTACGATCACTACCGCGATCACCGTCGCGACCGCTACGATCGTGACCGCCGCGACGACCGCGGTCACCCGGGGCGCGGCCGCGGCAACGGCAAAGGTCACGGCCGCGACTGAACGCGGCGGCTCCGGGCCTGCCGGCGCGGGCTGGGGCAGGCCCAGGCGCGCGGAGTACGCGGCGGGAAAACCTCCCGCCGGGCCGGCGACGCGAAGGGGCGCCGGGCGCCGCCGAGGCCGCGAGCCCGGCACGTGGCGTGAGGCCCGGCCATCGCGCCGGCCCGCCCGGACTCAGCGTCGCTGCAGGAGCACCAGCAGCCCGTCGATCGGCGTGCGCTGTTCCTCGCGCACGACCACCGCGTCGAGATCGACGACCGCCAGCCCATGCGCTTGAGCGAGCGAGCGCAGGTAGCGTTCGCGGTGCGCGTAGCGCAGGCTGCCGCGCAGCACGTGGTCGGCCGTGTCGTCGGCGCGTTCGACGCTGAAGGCGAACCAGCCACCCGGCTCGAGGACCCGGCTGACGCCGGCGAACGCCGGTGCCAGGTCGCCGAGGTAGACGAACACGTCGGCCGCCACGACCAGGTCGTGCCGGTGCGCGCTGCGCTGCAGGTGCTCGACCAGGTCGACTTCGTCGAGCTGCGTGTACACACCCGTCGCGGCGGCGCGCGCGAGCATCGCGCGCGACAGGTCGACGCCGTCGATGCGCTGGCACAGCGGCTGCAGCGCGACGCCGCTCAGACCGGTCCCGCAGCCCAGGTCCAGTGCGTGGCGCAGGCGCCGCCCGTCGGGCGCGGCGCGCGCCGCCAGCCGCGCGGCGATGCGCCGCGGCACGTCGTAGCGCAGCACCTGCGTCAGGTGCGCATCGAACTGCGCGGCGTAGCCGTCGAACAGCTGGCGCACGTAGCTGCCGGGCGCGCCCGGCGGCGCCGCGCGGCCGTCGAGTGCGGCGAGGAAGAAGCCGTTGAGCGCCGGGTCGCCGCCATGGGCGATCGCGTGCTCGAAAGCGGCGACGGCTTCGTCGCGCCGGCCGAGGTCGCGCAGCAGGCTGCCGCGCAGCGTCCAGGCGCGTGCGTGGCCCGGCTGCAGCGCCAGGGCACGCTCGTACGACGGCAGCGCGGCGTCGTGCCGGCCCAGGCTCTGCAGCGTCTGCCCATGCAGCACCCAGCCCTCGGCGTGTTGCGGGTGCGCGGCCAGCAGCCCCTCGAGGTGCTGCAGTGCCCGCGCATGCCGCCCCTGGCGGTTGTGGATCAGCGCCGCCTGCAGCCTGGCCACGGGCTGCCCGGGCGCATCGGCCAGCACCCGTTCGAAGCCGGCCAGCGCGTCGTCGTCGCGGCCGAGCTGCGCCAGGGCAAGCGCGAGCTGCACGCGCGCGTCGACATCGTCGTGTGCGGCCGCGACGGCCCGCTCCAGCGGCGTCAGCGCATCGGCGGCGCGGCCCTGGCGGCAGCGCACGGCACCGAGGTTGACCAGCGTCGACACACGCCCCGGCAGCAGCGCCAGCGAGGCCTCGAAGCAGCGTTCGGCGTCGGCCAGGCGCCCGGCCTCGACGTGCCGCACGCCGTCGACGAAGTGCCGGCGCGCCCGGTCGAAGGTCGTCTCGTCGATCGTCGACATCGTGGCGGCGATTGTCGCGGCGATCAGATCGCCAGGGGATCGACGTCGACCGCCCAGCGCAACAGCCCCCGGTGCGCGGCGCGCAGCGCGTGCAGCTGCGGCATCGCGTCGGCGAGCAACTGCTGCAACGCGGCGCGCGAACGCGACTCGACGAGCATCTGCATGCGCTCGACGTCGGCCACCCGCGACACCGGCGGCGGCACCGGCGGGTACAGGCCGACGCAGCGCCTGGCCGACGCGTCGGCCAGGCGCTGCGCGACGTCGCGCAGGAACGCGGTCGCGACCTCGGCGCTGCGTGCCTCGGCGCGCAGCAGCGCCAGGTGCGTGAACGGCGGCAGCCCGGCGGCCTCGCGCTCGGCGAGCTGCGCGGCGGCAAACGCCGCGTAGTCGTGGCGCACCAGCGCCGCGTACAGCGCATGCTGCGGGTGCCAGGTCTGGACCCACAGCTCGCTCGCGGCGGCGTGGCCGGCGTCGCGCCCCGCGCGCCCGCCGGCCTGCATCAGCAGCGCGAACAGGCGCT
>CAZUBF010000104.1:0-13213 GCA_964618555.1 uncultured Azohydromonas sp. | reverse complement strand
TGATCGTCCTACCTCACGCCCGCGGCCGCCACTCGGATCGGCACGGGGTTTTGCAAACCTTCCGTAAGCGGCAGGTGGCCGCGCTCGGTCGCGACGGCAGCCTGCATCGGCGCGACGATCCCACCGTCTGGGCATTCCTCGACCACGTGCTCGCCAACGGCGTCGGAGTGGACGGCGTCGAGATCCTGCTACTGCAGGCCGCACTCGCGCGGGCCGACGGCAACGTTGCCTCGGCGGCGCGGATGCTGGGTCTGACGCGGGCGCAGTTCGCCTACCGACTCAAGAAGCACGTCCCCGCGCGCGGCTGACCGTAGCTGACGCCACCCGGCGGCGCCGCCGAAGGCCGGCGTCGCGGCGAGGCAAGCGCGCAAATGATCAATCCACGGCCGTGGTGATCATTTGGTGAAGTTCGATCGGCCGGCAGACGCGACGCCGCGGCGCTGCTGTCCAGCCGCCCCACCGCGCCTGGCGTTACCCGTGACGACTGAGACCGCGACCACCCAGAGTCCGACGCGCACGTGCGGATTGCGTTCGCATGGCACGACTCCTGCATGACGAGCAGCGGCGCGCAAGGGCGCAGCGACCACGGTATCAGGAGACATGCCAATGAAGGTTCACCATCCAGCGGTGAGGTGGTTCATCGCCTCCATCGCCTTGACTGCGGCCGGACCAGCCGCTGCGGACAGCACCGGCCGCTGGCAGAGCGGGCAAGACGCCTACAGTAAGGTCTGCGCCTACTGCCACGACGCCAACGTTGGCCCGGTGCTGACCGGGCGCAACCTGCCGCCGGCCTACGTGACGACCATCGTACGCACGGGCAACCGGGCGATGCCCGCGTTCCGCCCGTCCGAGATCGACGAGGCCACGCTGAACAGCGTGGCGGCGATGATCGCCGCCAGCGCGTCGGGCCCCAAGCAGTAGGCGCGCCATGGACCGACGTGATTTCGTCAAGGCCCTGGTGGCCAGCGGCGTGCTGGGCGCGGCAAGCGGAACGACTCGCGCACGGCCTGGGCATACCGTGCGGGGAGGCGGCACGAGCGTGACTCTCGTCGTCGAACGCGGCGTGCCGTGGGCGAACGAGCTTGCCGACGGCATTGGGATGGTGCTCGCCGATGCGGGCATCGGACTCGCAACGCAGGACTGCGCGGCACGGCCGACACACGCCGAGGCGACGGTGCTGCTAGATCGTCCTGCGGGGACGTGGTTGATCGGCGTCACGCGGGATGCGGCGGCCGAGATCTGCCAGGCCGTCACCGCCACGCGAGGCAGTATCTGCGTGCTGCGCGGGCAGCATCGGATCGGGCGCCATGACGTCCACCACTGCTGCACGTCGCCGGCTGTCGACGAGGTCCTGAGGTGGTCCGAACTACGCAGCGTGGCGGGCGGCGCGACCGGCCGGCTCTACGCGCAGGTGCTAGGGATCCCGTTGACGTGCACGGCCGGCCATGCGAAGTCGCCAAGGGTACGAGGCGCAAGCCCCACCGCGACCATCCACCTGGCGTCCTTCCTGATCCGCGTTTGAGCGGCCGAGAAATCCACGGAGACACACCGATGACGAGCAAGACCCGGGCATTGCCCAAGCACACCACCGCGGCCGACTTCGACAAGGCAGTCAGGGACCTCCGCGCCATCGTCGGAGACGGCAATCTGATCGTCGAAGAGGAGAACCTCGCACCGTACAACAAGATCATGATGCCGGTACCGAACGCGCAGCACGCGCCATCGGCTGCGGTCACGCCCGAGAGCATTGAGCAGATCCAGGCGATCCTCAAGGTGCTCAACAGGGCCAGGATCCCTGTCTATCCGATCTCGACCGGCAAGAACCTCGGCTACGGCTCGGCTGCGCCGGTCCAGCGTGGCCAGATCGTCATGGATCTGCGGCGCATGAACCGCATCCTCGACGTCGATCCCGACCTGTGCACTGCGCTGATCGAGCCCGGCGTCACCTACCAGCAACTCTACGACTACCTGCAGGAGAAGAAGCTGCCGCTGTGGTTCTCGTGTCCTGCGCCGTCGGCGATCGCCGGACCGCTGGGCAACATGGTCGATCGCGGCGTCGGCTACACGCCTTACGGCGAGCACTTCCTGTTCGCCTGCGGCATGGAGGTCGTGCTTGCCAACGGCGAAGTGCTGCGCACTGGCATGGGTTCAATGACGAACTCCAACACCTGGCAAGTCTTCAAGTGGGGCTACGGCCCGACGCTGGACGGTATCTTTACCCAGTCGAACTACGGCATCGTCACGAAGATGGGCATGTGGCTGATGCCGGCGCCGCCGGACTTCCGTCCGTTTTCGATCCAGTACCCGGAGGAAACCGACATCACCAAGATCGTCGATGCGCTGCGCCCGCTGCGCATCGCCATGGTGATCCCGAACGCCGTCGTCATCGCGCACACGCTGTGGGAGGCGCCGTGCACGCCGGTCAACCGTTCCGACTACCACCGCGGTCCGGGCGCGATCTCCGACGAGGCCGTGGCGAAGATCCGCAAGGACCACGACATCGGCGCCTGGAATGTCTACGCCGCCCTGTACGGTACGAAGGAAACCAACGACGCCAACTGGAAGATCATCGAGGCCGTGGCCGCTGCCACGGGCGGGCGCATCGTTACGCAATCGAAAAGCCAGGCGCTCGAGTACCGCTTCGACCTGATGAAGGGCAAGCCCAACCTCGGCGAGTTCGGCCTGTACAACTGGCGTGGGGGCGGCGGCTCGATCTGGTTCGCGCCAGTCTCGCAGGCCAAGGGCAGCGAGACCCTTAAGCAGATGAAGCTGGCCAAGACAATCCTGGGCAAGTACGGCTTCGACTACGTCGGTGAGTTCATCGTCGGCTGGCGCGACATGCACCACGTCGTCGACCTGCTGTTCGACCGCTCCGACGAGGAGCAGACGCGCAATGCGTACGCCTGCTACGACGAACTGCTTCACACCTTCGCGAAGGAGGGGTACGGCATGTATCGCGCCAACACGGCATTCGCCGAAAAGGTGGCGGCGACGTACGGCCCGGTCAAGCGCAGCGTCGAGCGCAAACTAAAGCGGGCACTCGATCCGAACAACATCCTTGCGCCGGGGCGCTGCGGCATCAGTCTGTAGCCGTCGAACGACGTGCCGGCGGCGGGCGCTGCACGGGAGGCGCGCGTGGTGCGTCAGCCGGCTCGTTACGTCGCGCGCGGGATACGGCTGGCCGACTCCGTCGACCACCCGAAGCGTGCGGCCGATCACCGCATGCGGCACGAAGTCTAGGGGGCGCTGCCGACGATCCGGGCTGGGTGCGCGGGGCTTCATCACAGTCGAACCTCTCGAGCACCCTGACGGAGGTCAACCTCGCTGTCTTCTGGCGTGGGGCGACCTCGCGCCCGCGACGGCGACGGCGGCGAGCCTCGATGTCGAGGATGCGCTCGCGGAAGCCGGCGTCGCCGGCCTGCTGCCGGTGGCGGACAGAAGGGCGGCCGGTGGTAGTCCATCGGCGGCTACCATCGCCGCATGAACGACGTGACGCGGTCGACGCGCAGCCGCCTGCCCGCGGCTGCGGTGCTGTGGGTGGCTTGCGGCGCAGCGTCGGCGCAACCCGCCGAGTTCGAACGCTGCCTGGCCACACTGCAGCCCGCGGCGCAGGCGGCCGGCGTGGCGGCGTCGACCTGGCGCGAGCACACCGCCGGGCTGCAACCCGACATGGGCGTCGTCGCCCGCCTGGACGACCAGCCCGAGTTCCGTCTGCCGATCTGGGACTACCTCGCCGCGCTGGTGGACGACGAACGCATCGCCGACGGCCGGCGCATGCTCGCCGAGCATCGCGAGACGCTGGCCGCGGTGGCGCGGCGCTTCGGCGTCGACGCCGAGACGGTCGTCGCGGTCTGGGGTGTCGAGAGCGACTACGGTCGCAGCTACGGGCGCACGCCACTGCTGCAGTCGCTCGGCACGCTGAGCTGCTTCGGACGCCGCCAGACGTTCTTTCGCGGCGAGCTGTTCGCTGCGCTGCGCATCGTGCAGGGCGGGCACGTCGAGGCAGATCAACTCGTCGGCTCGTGGGCCGGCGCGTTCGGCCACACGCAGTTCATGCCCAGCACGTACGAGCGGCTGGCCGTCGACTTCGACGGCGACGGCCGGCGCGACCTGGTGTCCACGATCCCCGACGCGCTGGCGTCGACGGCTCACTTCCTGCAGAAGGCCGGATGGCGCAGCGGCGAGCCCTGGGGTCTCGAGGTGCGGCTGCCGGCGTCCTTCGACCTGCGCGGCGAGGGTCGGCGCACGAAGCGGCCGCTGGCCGACTGGGCGGCCCGCGGGCTGCGCCGCGCCGATGGTTCGCCTCTGGCCGCGGGCGGGCTGGCGGCGTCGAGCGCGGCCGGGCTGCTCGCGCCGGCCGGGGCGACGGGCCCGGCGTTCCTCGTGCTGCGCAACTTCGACGCGCTGTTCAGCTACAACGCCGCCGAGAGCTACGGCCTGGCGATCGCCCACCTGGCGGACCGCCTGCGCGGCGGGGGCGAGTTCGCCACGCCGTGGCCCACCGACGACCCCGGGCTGTCGCGTGCCCAGCGACGCGAACTGCAGACGCTGCTGATCGCGCGTGGCCACGACATCGGCGACGTCGACGGGCGCCTCGGCGAGAGGAGCCGCGCAGCGATCCGCGTCGAGCAGCAACGCCTGGGCCACGACGCCAGCGGGCGCGCCGGACGGAAACTGCTGCAAGCGCTGCGCGCCGGCTGAAGCGCTTCAAGTCCGGCGCCAGGCGGCCGAAGAACGCGGCGACGGGGCCGCGCCCCGAGGCAGATGCATGCCCGCGAACGAACCCGCACGACGCCGCTCCTTCCGCCGCACCCGCGAACGCCCGCGCACCGGCGTGGTACACCTGCCGCCGCCATGTCGCTGAACCGTCGCCTGCAAGGCCTGCTCGCCGCCGTGCTCGTGGTTGCGCTGGCCCTGGCGTGGGGGCTGCACCTGGTGGCCGCGCGCGACCTCGGGGAGTCCGTCTTGCAGGCGGGCAACGCCGACGGCGCGCGTGCGCTGGCCGTGCAGGTCGCGCAGGTCGTGCACGACGGCGACGCCGCGCGCATCGACGCGCGGCTGGCCGCGCAGTTCGACGCCGGCGCCTACCGCCGACTGCGCCTGATGCGCGACACAGGCGGCGACGGGTTCGAGCGCAGCCGCGACGACACGCCGCAAGCGCCGGCGTGGTTCGTCGCCTTGGTGCCGATCGAGTCGGCGCCGGGAACCGCCGCCGTGCCCGGTGCCGGTGCGACGCTCGAGGTGGTCGCGCTGTCGGCGCCGTTGCACGACGCCTTGTGGCGCGACGCATGGACGATGGCCGTGTGGCTGCTCGCGGTCGGTGTCGTCGCGCAACTCGTCGGCGCCCGCGCGCTGACGGCGCTGCGCCGGCCGCTGCAGGCGCTGGCGCAGCAGGCCCAGGCGCTGGGCGAAGGGCGTTTCCAGCGCGTCGAACTGCCGCCGGTGGCCGAACTGCGCCCGGTCGCCGAGGCGCTCAACGTCGTCGTGCAGCGCGTGCGCGACGACTTCGAGGCGCACGCGGCGCAGGTCGGCGAGTTGCGCCGCATCGCGCACTGCGACGCGCTGACCGGCCTGCCGCACCGCCAGGCCTTCGTCGAGCAATTTTCGGCGCTGCTGGCGCGCGAGGACGGCATCGACGGCGGCGCTCTGGTGCTGCTGCGCCTGGGCGACCTCGCCGGCATCAACCGCGAGCACGGCCGCGACAGCGCCGACCGCGCGCTGCAAGTGATCGCCGAGTTGCTGCAGGCCTACCCGGCGCGCGTGGCCGACTGCCTGCTCGGGCGTTTGAACGGCGCCGACTTCGCGCTGGTGCTGCCCACGCGCGGCATGGCCGCGGAGACTGCGGCATCGCTGTCGGCGGCGCTGGCGTCGGCCCTGGCCGGCATCGGGCGAGGCGTGCACGTGCACCTGGGCGCGATCGAGTTCCGGCGCGGCCAGGGCGTTGGCGAACTGCTGGCCGCTGCCGACCTCGCGCTGGCGCGCGCCGAGAGCCGCGGGCCGTTCGCGCTCGACGTCGGCACGGTCGACGCCGCGAGTCCGTGCGGCGGCGAGCGCGAGTGGCACGCGCAGGTGTCCGCGGCGCTGCGGCAACGCCGCGTCGAACTCGGCCGCTTCGCGGTGCTCGACGCGCAGCGGCGCACGGTGCACCTCGAAGCGCCGCTGCGCTTGCAGCTGCAGCCCGGCGGCGCCTTCGAGCCGGCCGCCCGCTGGCTGCCGCTGGCGCTGCGCAGCCGGCTGGCCCCGGAGGCCGACCTGGCGGCGCTGTCGCTGGCGCTCGAGGCCATCGCGCGCGACGGCGTGGCGCGCGCAGTCAACGTGAGCGCCGCGTCGATCGCCGACGGTGACTTCGCGACCCACGTGCAGCAGCGTCTGCGCGACCGCCCGCCGCCTTCGTCGGCGCTGTGGATCGAGCTGCCCGAGCGCGTCGCCATCGAGCACTTCGAGATGCTGCAACGGCTGGGCCAGGCGCTGCGTCCGCTGGGCGTGCGCATCGGTCTGGAGCACGCCGGCGCGCAGCTGCACCGCATCGAGCGCCTGTACGAGCTGGGCATCGACTTCGTCAAGATCGACGTCTCGCTGTGCGCCGGCGTGGCCGCGAGCGACGCCGCGCGGCAGGTGCTGCACGCCACCGTGGCGCTGGTGCACGCACTGTCGATCAAGGCCTGCGCGGAAGGCGTGGTCGACGACGTCGACGCGCAGGTGCTGTTCGATCTGGGCATCGACGCGGTGGCAGGGCCCTGGGCGACGCGCCACGCGCGCTAGCCTCGGGGCCGGCGCCCACGGCGCGCGTCAGGCGATGTCGTCGCAGTGCACGCCGTGCGCGCCGAAGCGGCCGCTGCGGCGGTCGACGAAGAAGTGCTGCAGCGTCCGGCGCACGGTGCGAAACGCGATCTCGTCCCAGGGCACCTCATGCTCGCGGAACAGCTGCGCCTCGATCGTCTCGGGGCCGGGCGCAAAGCGTGTGCTGCGCAGCGTCGCCAGGTAGAACAGGTGCACCTGGCCGACGCGCATCACGTTGAGCACGGTGAACAGCGGGCCGAGGTCGATCTCGGCACCGGCCTCCTCGACGGTCTCGCGCACCGCGCCCTCGGCGGTGGTTTCGCCGAGTTCGAGGAACCCCGCCGGCAGCGTCCACAGGCCCTTGCGCGGCTCGATGTTGCGCCGGCACAGCAGCACCTGGTCGCCGTCCCACACCGGCACGGTGCCGACGACGTTCAGCGGGTTTTCGTAGTGGATCGTGCCGCAGGACGGACAGACGGCGCGCGCGCGGTTGTCGTCGGCCGGCACGACGTGCTCGACGGCGCTGCCGCACGCGCGGCAGAAGCGGATCTGGCTGCGGTGCTCGAGCAGCATCGATTCAGTGTAGCTCGGCCCCCGCCGCGTCTCGCGTGCGCCAGGCCGGCGGGAGGCGCGTGGCATCATGCACCGATCGCTCGCACGGAGTCGCCGCATGCTGCCCACGCCCTTCGTGATCCCCGCGCCCGCGCCGCTCGTGGTGCCGGTGGTCGGTGGTGGCGGGTTCCCCGTGCACCGCATCTACTGCGTCGGCCGCAACTACGCCGAGCACGCGCGCGAGATGGGTCACAGCGGGCGCGAGCCGCCGTTCTTCTTCCTCAAGCCGGCCGACGTGGCGGTGCCGATCACCGGCGAGGGCGGCGCGATCGACTACCCCCCGCTGACGCACGACCTGCAGCACGAAGTCGAGCTGGTGGTGGCGATCGGCCGCGGCGGCCGCGACATCGACCCGGCGCAGGCGCGTGCGCACGTGTTCGGCCACGCGATCGGGCTCGACATGACGCGACGCGATCTGCAGACCGAGATGAAGAAGCTCGGCCGGCCGTGGAGCATCGGCAAGGCCTTCGAGCAGTCGGCACCGCTGGGTCCGGTCCACCCGGCCAGCGTCACCGGCGCGTTCGTGCGCGGCTCGATCACGCTGTCGGTCAACGGGCAGGAGCGTCAGCGCGGCGACATCGCCGACCTGATCTGGAGCGTCGACGAGACGATCGCGGCGATCAGCCGCGCCTGGACGCTCGTGCCGGGCGACCTGGTGTTCACCGGCACACCAGCCGGCGTCGGCACGGTGGTGCGCGGCGACGTGATGCAGGCGTCGATCGACGGGCTGGGCACACTGCGCGTGGCCGTGCGCTGAAGGAGGACACCGGGATGCGGCTTTACAACTACTTCCGTTCCTCGGCCTCGTACCGCGTGCGCATCGCACTTGCGCTCAAGGGGCTCGAGTACGACTACGTGCCGGTGAACCTTCCGGCCAACGAGCAGATGGGCGAGTCGTACGCCGCCGTCGCGGCGTCGCGCCTGGTGCCGCTGCTCAAGGACGGCGACGCGGTGCTGACGCAATCGCTGGCCATCGTCGAGTACCTCGACGAGACGCACCCGCAGCCGCCGCTGCTGCCGGCCGACCCGGCCGGACGCGCCCGCGTGCGCGCGCTCGCGCTCGACGTCGCCTGCGAGATCCACCCGTTGAACAACCTGCGTGTGCTTCGCTACCTGGTGCACGACCTGAAAGTCTCCGAGGACGACAAGGACCGCTGGTACCGCCACTGGGTCGAGACCGGGCTGGCGGCCATCGAGCGCCAGCTGGCCGGCCATCCGGCGACCGGGCGCTGCTGCCACGGCGACCGGCCGACCCTGGCCGACGTCGCGCTGGTGCCGCAGATCCACAACGCCCAGCGCTTCGGCTGCCGGCTCGACCACGTGCCGACCGTGGTGCGCGTCTTCGAACACTGCATGACGCTCGACGCGTTCGCGAAAACGCAGCCTTCGGCCTGTCCGGATGCCCGTTGATCCGCTCGCCGGCATCGTGCCCGACTGGGCCGCGACTGGCGTCGGCGCGCTGATGACCACGCGCGCCGGCGGCGTGAGCCGCGCGCCGTGGGACACGCTCAACCTCGGCGACGCAGTCGGCGACGACCCGCTCGCCGTGGCCGAGAACCGGCGCCGCCTGGCTTTGGCGATCGGCGTGCCCGTGGTCTACCTGCGGCAGGTGCACGGCGCGCGCGTCGTGCACATTGACGCGTCCGACGCGTCGCGCGCGCCGATCGAGGCCGACGCCGCGGTCACCGACGCCGCGGGCGTGGCCTGCGCGGTGCAGGTGGCCGACTGCCTGCCGGTACTGTTCGCCGCGCCGGGCGGTCGCGCCGTCGGCGCGGCCCACGCGGGCTGGCGCGGGCTGGCCGCCGGCGTCGTCGAGCGCACGCTCGATCGCGTCGCGGCGCTGGCCGGTTGCGCGCGCACCGACGTGGTGACGTGGCTCGGGCCGTGCATCGGGCCGCTTCGGTTCGAGGTCGGTGCCGACGTGCTGCGCGGATTCGGCGTCGACCCGTTGCACGACGCGTCGCCGCGCTTCGCGCCGCGCCGCCGCCCCGACGGTCAGTGGCGCTGGCTGTGCGACCTGCCCGGACTGGCCCGCGACCGGCTCGCTGCCGCCGGAGCCGGCCACGTCGGCGGCGGACACCGATGCACCGTGGAGGATCGCTCAGCGTTCTTCTCGTACCGCCGCGACGGCGTCACCGGGCGGCACGTCGCGGCCGTCTGGCGGCGCGGCTGATGCGGCTGCCTCGGCGGCTCGACGCGCACGCCGGCGCGCCGGCGTGCCGAGCACGTAGAGCACGATCGCCAGCGGCAGCAGCCCGTAGAGCAGGACGGTGAATGCCGCGCCGAGCCAGGTCCCGTTCGGCGACAGCGCCTCGGCGATGGCGACCATCAGCACGACGTACATCCAGGCGATCGGGATCAGGTACATGACGGCAGAGGCAGCGAATTACGCAATGCTGCGTATTTCAATCAATGAAATCAAATGTCATCATGCGGCAAGCAAAATCGCCGACAACGTGGAAGACTTCACGTTGCCAAGCCGGCCTCGTGCCGCGCGCGCCGACCAGGAGATCCGATTGCCTGCCAAGCCCCAACCGCCCATCGCCCCCGTCGCCGAATCCACCCAGGCCTTCGGCGCTGCGGTCGGCGAGATCTGGAAGTCGTTCGCCGGACTGAGCCTGCCGCAAGCCGCGCTCGCGCAGTTGCAGAGCGACTACCTGAACGAGGCTACCACCCTCTGGAACACGGCGCTCCAGCGCCTGCAATCGCCCGGCGACGCCAAGCCGCAGGCCCTTGCCGACCGCCGCTTCGCCGCGCAGGACTGGGCCGCCAACCCCGCGGCAGCGCATCTCGCGCAGGTGTACCTGCTGAACGCGCGCACGCTCATGCGCATGGCCGAGGCGGTCGAGGGCGACGAGAAGACGCGCCAGCGCCTGCGCTTCGCGGTGCAGCAGTGGATCGACGCCGTGAGCCCGAGCAACTACCTCGCGCTGAACCCCGAGGCGCAGCGCAAGGCGCTCGAGACGCGCGGAGAGAGCATCGCGCAGGGCGTGCAGATGCTGCTCAAGGACCTGCAGCAGGGCCACGTGTCGCAGACCGACACCAGCGTGTTCGAGGTCGGTCGCAACGTCGCGACCACCGAGGGCGCCGTGGTGTTCGAGAACGAGTTCATCCAGCTCATCGAGTACAAGCCGCTGACCGCCGAGGTGCACGAGCGAGCGATGCTGTTCGTGCCGCCGTGCATCAACAAGTACTACATCCTCGACCTGCAGCCCGACAACTCGTTCATCCGCTACACCGTCGAACGGGGCCACCGCACCTTCGTCGTCAGCTGGCGCAATCCCGACGAGTCGCTGGCGCACGCGACCTGGGACGACTACATCGAGCAGGGCGCGATCACCGCGATCCGCACGGTGCAGGCGATCACCGGCGCGAAGAAGCTCGACACGCTGGGCTTCTGCGTCGGCGGCACGATCCTCGCCACCGCGCTGGCCGTGCTCGCCGCGCGCGGCGAGCAGCCGGCGGCCAGCCTGACGCTGCTGACCACGCTGCTCGACTTCAGCAACACCGGCATCCTCGACGTGTTCGTCGACGAGGCCAGCGTGCAGTTGCGCGAGATGACGCTGGGCGAGAACGCGCCCGGCGGCCCGAAGCTGCTGCACGGCAAAGAGCTGGCCACCACGTTCAGTTTCCTGCGCCCGAACGACCTGGTGTGGAACTACGTCGTCGGCAACTACCTGAAAGGCGAGGCGCCGCCGCCGTTCGACCTGCTGTACTGGAACGGCGACAGCACCAACCTGCCCGGGCCGATGTACTGCTGGTACCTGCGCCACACGTACTTGCAGGACGAGCTGAAGATCCCCGGCCGGCTGACGGTGTGCGGTGAAAAGGTCGACCTGGGCAAGATCCAGGCTCCGGTGTTCATCTACGCCTCGCGCGAGGACCACATCGTGCCGTGGGAGGCCGCCTACGCCAGCACCGCGATCCTCGAGGGCAAGAAAACCTTCGTGCTCGGCGCCTCGGGTCACATCGCCGGCGTCATCAACCCGCCGGCCAAGGGCAAGCGCAGCCATTGGACGAACGACCGCCCGAGCACCGAGGCCCACGCGTGGCTCGCTGCCGCGACCGAGCACGCGGGCAGCTGGTGGACGCGCTGGTCCGACTGGCTGCGCCCGCACGCCGGCAAGCTGGTGCCCGCGCCGAAGAGCTACGGCGCGCGCGGCTACAAGCCCATCGAGCCCGCGCCGGGCCGTTACGTCAAGCAGAAGGCCTGATTCCCGTTCCTCGTCCGTTTCAACCAGGAGACCCGCCATGACCGACATCGTCATCGTCGCCGCTGCCCGCACCGCCGTGGGCAAGTTCGGCGGCACGCTCGCCAAGACCCCGGCCACCGAGCTCGGATCGATCGCCATCCGCGAAGCCATCGCACGCGCCAAGCTCGACCCGGCGCAGATCGGCGAGGTGATCATGGGACAGGTGCTGGCCGCCGGCGCCGGCCAGAACCCGGCGCGCCAGGCGATGATGAAGGCCGGCGTGCCCAAGGAGACGCCGGCGCTGACCATCAACGCCGTGTGCGGATCGGGACTGAAGGCGGTCATGCTCGCCGCGCAGGCGGTGGCCACCGGCGACAGCGAGATCGTCGTCGCCGGCGGGCAGGAGAACATGTCGGCCAGCCCGCACGTGCTGCTGGGCAGCCGCGACGGCCAGCGCATGGGCGACTGGAAGATGATCGACAGCATGATCGTCGACGGCCTGTGGGACGTGTACAACCAGTACCACATGGGCATCACCGCCGAGAACGTGGCCAAGGCCCACGGCATCACGCGCGAGATGCAGGACGCTCTCGCGCTGGCCAGCCAGCAGAAGGCGGCTGCGGCGCAGGCGGCGGGGCGCTTCAAGGACGAGATCGTCGGCGTGACGATCCCGCAGAAGAAGGGCGACCCGGTCGTGTTCGCCAACGACGAGTACGTCAACACCAAGACCAGCGCCGACGCGCTGGCCGGACTGCGGCCCGCGTTCGACAAGGCCGGCAGCGTGACCGCGGGCAACGCCAGCGGCATCAACGACGGCGCGGCGGCGGTGGTGGTGATGAGCGCGAAGAAGGCCGCCGAACTGGGTCTCAGGCCGCTGGCGCGCATCGCCAGCTTCGCCACCAGCGGGCTGGACCCGGCGACCATGGGCATGGGCCCGGTGCCGGCGTCGCGCAAGGCGCTGTCGCGCGCCGGCTGGAACGTCGGCGACGTCGATCTGTTCGAGCTCAACGAGGCGTTCGCGGCGCAGGCCTGTGCGGTGAACAAGGTGCTCGAGAACGACCCCGCGAAGGTCAACGTCAACGGCGGGGCGATCGCGATCGGCCACCCGATCGGCGCCAGCGGCTGCCGCATCCTGGTGACGCTGCTGCACGAGATGCAGCGCCGCGACGCGAAGAAGGGCCTGGCCGCGCTGTGCATCGGCGGCGGCATGGGCGTGGCCCTCGCCGTCGAGCGCTGAGGCACCCCGGGCGAACCCGCTTGACCGCGACTCGGCGCGGCGGGACGCTTCATCAGTTCACCACGGACAACCCAGGAGAGAGCAATGACACAGAAAGTGGCCTACGTCACCGGCGGCATGGGCGGGATCGGTACCGCCATCTGCCAGCGGCTGGCGAAGGAAGGTTTCAAGGTGATCGCCGGCTGCGGGCCGAGCCGCGACTACGTCAAGTGGCTCGATGAGCAGAAGGCGCTGGGCTACTCGTTCCATGCATCGGTCGGCAACGTCGCCGACTGGGACTCGACGGTGGCCGCGTTCGCGAAGGCCAAGGAGGAACTCGGCCCGATCGACGTGCTGGTCAACAACGCCGGCATCACGCGCGACCGCATGTTCCTGAAGATGACGCGCGACG
>CAZUBF010000103.1:0-13268 GCA_964618555.1 uncultured Azohydromonas sp. | reverse complement strand
GCCGAAGCTCGCGTCGTACGACGACAGGCCGCCGAGGCTGACGGTCGAGAACATGTGCATCACCGCATCGAGCGGCGCCATGCCGCCGAGCCAGTACGCCGCGGCGCAGACGAGCGACAGCACCGCGTACACCGTCCACAGCCCCTTGGCGGTCTCGGTGATGCGCGGCGTGAGCTTGTTGTCCTTCAGCGGCCCGGCGGCCTCGGCGCGGAACAGCTGGCTGCCGCCGACGCCGAGCAGCGGCAGGATCGCCACCGCGAGGATCAGGATGCCAGCCCGCCGAGCCACTGCAGGAAGGTGCGCCACACGTTGATCGACGGCGGCAGCCGGTCCAGCCCGGTGAGCACCGTGCTGCCGGTGGTGGTCAAGCCGGAGACCGCCTCGAAGTAGGCGTCGGTCCAGCTGATCGGGTGGCCGGACTGCTCGAAGTGCACGTGCAGCGGCAGCGCGCCGAGCACCGGCAGCACACTCCACGCCAGCACCACCAGCAGCACGCCGTCACGCGCCTGCAGCTCGCGGCCGAAGCGCCGCGTCAGCCCGAACAGCGTCGCGCCGGCGAGCACGCCGAGCAGCAGCGCCGGCGCGAACGCGCGATGCGCGCCGTCGCCCAGGGCCAGCGACACGCCCAGCGGCACGCCCAGCGTGAAGGCGAACACGACGACGATGATCCCGAGCAGGCCCAGGACCGGCAGCAGCGTCTGCATCAGAAGAAGGTCGCGCCGACCTGGAACAGCTTCTCGACGTCGCGCACCATGCGCTTGCGCGGCATGAACACGATGACGTGGTCGTTGTCGGCGATCACCGTGTCGTGGTGCGGGATGATCACCTCGGGCTCGACGCCCTGCTCGCCGAGGCGGCGCACGATGGCGCCGATCTCGGCGCCGCGCGGCAGCGCCAGCTCCTCGATGCGCCGGCCGACCACGCGCGAGGTGCGCCGGTCGCCGCGCGCGACCACCTCGAACGCCTCGCTGGCGCCGCGGCGCAGGCTGTGCACCGCCTCGACGTCGCCGCGGCGCACGAACGCCAGCAGCTCGCCGATGACGGCGTGCGACGGCGAGATCGCGATGTCGATCTGCGTGCCCTGCACCAGGTCGGCGTAGGCGCGGCGGTTGATCAGCGCCAGCACGCGGCGCGCGCCCAGCCGCTTGGCGAGCAGGCAGGCCATGATGTTGTCCTCGTCGTCGCTGGTGATGGCGATGAACAGGTCCATCTCGCGCACGCTCTCGGCCTCCATCAGCTCCTCGTCGGTGGAGTCGGCGTGCAGCACCAGCACGCTCGACGGCAGCTGGGTGGCCAGGTAGTCGCAGCGCTTGCGGTCGCTCTCGATGATCTTGATCTCGTGGCGCGCGTGGATCTCGCGCGCCAGCCGCAGGCCCACCTTGCCGCCGCCGGCGACCATCACGCGGCGCACCGGGCGGTCCATCTGGCGCAGCGCGCCGAGCACGCGGCGGATGTCCTTCGTGGCGGCGAGCACGAACACCTCGTCGTCGGCCTCGAGGCGCGTCGCGCCGACCGCGGGCAGGCGCTCGTGGCCGCGGTAGATCGCGACGATGCGCATCTCGACGTCGGGCAGCAGCTGCGGGATCTCCGACAGGTTGTGCCGCACCAGCGGCCCGCCGGCCACCGCGCGCACCGCGATCAGGCTGACCACGCCGGCGGCGAACTCGAGCACCTGCAGCGCCTCCGGGTACTCGATGAGCTTGCGGATGTACGCGGTCACCGACTGCTCGGGGCAGATCACCTGGTCGACCGCGAAACCCGACTCCTTGCTCAGCAGCGGCATGTCGCCGACGAACTCGGGCGAACGCAGCCGCGCGATCGTCGTCGGCACGTTGAACAGGTCGTGCGCGACCTTGCACACGACGAGGTTGGTCTCGTCGAGCGGCGCGCAGGCGATGAGCATGTCGCAGTCCTCGATGCCGGCCTCGCGCAGCACCGACGGCTGCACGCCGTTGCCGGCGACGCCGCGCAGGTCGACGCGGTCCTGCAGCGCGATCAGCCGCTGCGGGTCGGTGTCGACGACGGTGATGTCGTTCTTCTCCGACACCAGGCTCTCGGCGACGCTCTCGCCGACGCGGCCGGCGCCGATGATGATGATGTTCACGTTGCGCTCGCTTGCGTGGCCTGCGCCTCAGGATACAGCCGCCGCAGCAGCTCGTCGGCGGCGTCGGCCAGCAGCGGCTGCAGCTGTCGCGCCAGCGCCCCGGCGGCGGCGGCGCGTTCGGCGTCGTCGCCGTCGTCGGGGCGCGCGGCCCACAGCGCGGCGATCGCCTCGCGCCGCGGCGCCAGCGCCTGCGCCACCGCGGCGGGCCAGTGCGGCGGCGTCTCGCCCTCGCTCCACTGCCCGCGCCCGCGGCCGAAGTGCGCCACCGCGAGGTAGCGCAGCAGCGCCGCGTCGACCAGCCCGTCGAGCACCGCCGGCTGCCAGCCCAGCCACGAGCGCTCGGTGCCGCGCACCAGGTTGACCAGCCGCGCGACGCCCGCGCCGCCGAGCGCGCCGAGCAGCGAGCCGGCGAGCAGCCCGCCGCCCAGCGTCAGCCCGCCGGTGGCCAGGTCGGCCTTCAGCCCGGCGAGCGCGCCGGTGACCACGCCGCCGAGCAGCGCGGCCTTGCCCTCGTCGACGCGCAGCCGCATGTCGTAGTGCGTCGCCAGCCGCTGGGCGATCTCGCCCTCGGCGTCGCCCTCGAGGCCGTGCAGCGCGATCAGCCGCGCGGTGGCGGCGCGCACCTCGCGGTCGAGCTGCTCGGCCAGCGCCTGCTGCGCGACCGCCACCGGGCCGGCGTCGACGCCGCCGCGCAGCCGGCTGCCGAGCTCGCGCACCTGCGTGCGAAGCTGGCCGGCCAGCCCGCCGGCGTCGCCCACCGTCACCCGCGCCAGCGCGACGTGCGCCAGGCTCGCCGCCAGCGCCTGCATGCTGTGGTCGAAGGTGGCGCGCCGCCGCGCCAGCCACGCCTGGCGCAGCCGCGCCATCGCGGCGCGCGGCCCGCCCGCCAGCGTGTCCTCGACCGCGGCCAGCAGCACGCCTTCCTGCACCCAGCAGCGCGCGAAGGCGTCCAGCGGCAGCACCCGGCGCACCGGCACGCGGCCCTGCAGGTGGCGGTGCCAGCGCTCGACCTCGGCGGCTTCGTGCGCCGCGTCGCGCGGCGCGCCGAGCTGATTCAGCAGCACCAGCACCGGCTTGCCGATCCACTCGAGCAACTGCATCTCGGGTTCGACGTATCCCGCGGCCTCGGGCGCCTCGGCGGCGTTGACCAGGTACAGCACGACGTCGGCGTGGTCGCGCACGTTGCGCAGCGCCTGCTGGCTGGCCCAGAAGCCGCGGTCGGTGAAGCGGTCCCAGACCTGCGTCAGGAACCAGCCCAGCGGCTGGTCGGCCTGGCGCATGCGCCGCGCCAGGCGCACGCTGTCGCCGAAGCCCGGCGTGTCCCACAGCCGCAGCTCGTCGCCCGACTCGGTCGCCAGCAGGCGGTGCACCTCGGCGAACTCGGTGACGTGCGGCTCGTCGCGCACCTCGCCGACGTCGCGCCCCAGCAGCGTGCGCGCCAGCGTCGTCTTGCCGACGTTGGTGTGCGACACCAGGCTCAGCGTGACGGTGCGCGCGCCGTCGGCCGCCTCGGGGTCGTGCATCGGGGTGCTCACGCGCCGGCGCGCTGCACCGGGCGGTCGAGCGCGGACTGCAGCAGGCGTTCGGCGGTGGCCAGGTCGGGCGTGGCGAGGTCGAGGAACACCGCCGCCGTGCCCAGCGAGCGCGCCAGCGCCGCCCACGCGGCACGGCGCTGCGTCAGGCGGTCCTCGAGTGCGGCGAAACGCGCACGGAACGCCGCCTCGTCGACCAGCAGCAGCAGCGGCGTGCCCGCAGGCAGCGCGTGCGCCAGCTCGCGCAGGAAGCGGCCCTGCTGCTCGGCCTCGGGGGTGGCGCCCATGTCGAACAGCGCGATCGCCGCGTCGGCCGGCGTCGACGAGACCGACGCGGCGGCGAGCGCCTCGTCGCCCCAGGCCACCGCGGCGCCGATGTCGAGCTGCACCGTCTCGCCCCACACGCGCGCGCAGATCGCGCGCAGCGCGAGCGTGGCCTGCGCCGACGGCGCCTGCGCGTGCGGCCACACGCGCACGCGCGCCGCGTCGCGCCGCTGATGGCGCAGCAACTGCTGGAAGTACGGCTCGTCGAGCGGCAGCGGGAAGCGCCGCGCCAGCCGCCGCGACCGCTCCAGCGACCCCAGCGCCAGCAGCCCGCGCGGCAGCAACACCGCCAGCGCCAGCGTCCACGCGTACAGGTGGATCCACGGCGCCGCCGCCCCGCCGCCGCCCGGGGCGTCGGGCCCCACGCGCAGCGCGGCGATGCCCGCCAGGTCGGGCACCGCGACGCCCGACAACGCCGACGCCGGAGCAAACAGCAGCGACAGCGCCGCGTGCACCGCCGCCGGCTCGAGGAACGTGCTCTGCCAGCCGGCGCGGTAGTCGAGCACCAGCCCGCGCAGGTACAGCCCGGCGAGCAGCCCCGCGGCCAGCGCCGCCGCGCCGGCGTGCAGCACCGCCGACGCGCGCGCGGCCACCAGCGGCGCGCTGACCTGCGTCCAGTCGGCGACGTAGGCCGGCCAGACCTTGGCCAGCCCGAGTTCGGCCAGCCCGCGAGGCGGACGCGCCTCGCCGCCGCGGCGCACCAGCCGGCGCACCGTGGCGGCGATCGGCCCGGGGGCGTCGGCGTCGCGGCGCAGCAGCCCGACCAGCGCGCGCAGCGCCAGCAGCAGGTAGACCGCCAGGTTCCACGCCACCACTGCCCACACCGGCGGCGCGAGCAGGTTGATGACCTGCGCACTGCCGACGCGGTCGACCAGCACACCGGCGACCAACCCGGCGAGCAGCGCCCACAGCACCCAGCTCGGGTGCCACAGCGGGCGCTGCAGCCAGCGCCAGACGTTCGCGCTGGCACCGCTGTCGCGCGGCAGCAACCTCTGCAGCGCGGCGTGCGCACGCGCGGCGACGAAGGCCGCGGCCGACGCGTCGCCGCCGACCGTCTCGGCGGCCACGCGAGACGCCCAGGCGCGGTCGGCCGCACCCCAGCGCGGCAGTTCGGGTTCGGCGCGGTCGAGCACGCGCACCAGCACCGCTTCGCGAGCGGCGGTTTCGTCCATGGGCCGCGATGGTGCCAGAAGCGCCGCCGCGGCCCGGCGCGGCGCGGCGCCGCGCGTCCCCCGAGCGGTCGGCCGCGCCGGCAGACACGCGGTGATCGGCGCCGGCGGCGGCTGCAGCAGCGCCCTGCGCGCCAGCGCCAGCGCCGGGCTCGGCGGTCGGCGGCGGTCAGGCCGCCAGCGGCGCCTCGGTGCGCGGCCACCGCAGCGCGAAGGCGTCGGCCACCCGCCCCGGCGACTCGAGCGGACCCATGTGGCCCAGCCCGGGCAGCAGCAGCGTCTGCGCCGCCGGCAGCAGCCGCGACAGCCGCTGCAGCACGCGCCGCGCCGGCCGCGGCGAGCGCTCGCCGCCGACCAACCGCACCGGCATGCGCAGCGCGCGGTACGCGGCGGCGCCTGCCGAGTCGTCGAACAGCGCGTCGAACTCGGCAGCGACCTTGGGCATGCGCGCGGCCACCGCCAGGCGGTGCGACGGCGCCAGCGCGTCCCAGGTGCCGTCGCCGCTCCAGTAGTCGACGAACAGCGCCGCCGAGTCGAGCCGCCGGCCTTCGCGCGCCAGCGCGCAGACGTGCCGGCCGGCGCCGGTGATGTCGCGCCAGTCGACACCGTCGCCGTCGTCGCGCAGCAGCGCGAACAGCACCGGTTCGTACACCGCGACGCTGCGCACGAGGTGCGGCCAGCGCAGCGCCACGCGCAGCGCCACCGCACCCCCGTACGAGTGGCCGACGAGGTGCACGCCGCCGGGCTGGCCGGCCGCGAGCCGGGCGATGCGCCGCGCTTCGTCGTCGAGCGTCACGCGCTCGCCTTCGGTCCACGGCGCGCCGCGGTCGTAGCCGATCAGCCCGGGCGTGTGCCACGGTGCGTCGGCGTCCATCCAGGGCTGCCAGGCCGCCCATTGGCGCGGTCCGGCGCCGCTGCTGTGCAGCGCGACGACCACCGGCGCCACCGGTCGTTCGCCGCTGACGGCGGGGTTCGTGTGCATGGGCGTGTCTCCTGTGCCGTGGGCCCCGCGGGGCGGTGTCGCCACTGTGTGCGGCGCCTGTAACCGCGCGGGCACGCGCCGGCATCGGCATGTCGCCGCCGCGCGGCGCGACGACCGGCGCGGCAACGCGCAGGTATCGCGCGTGTATCGCGCAGGCAATCGACCCCACGCCGCGGCGGCGGGACCCTAGACTCGACGCATGAAGGTCGCGGCGACCTCGGCCTCCCGCGGCGCACCGACGCCGGACGACCCGTTGCGCGCGCTGCGCCGCGTCGCGCTGGCCGCAGTGCACCCCGGCGGCGAATCGCTGTACGACGACCTGGTCGCCGAGCTGGCCGGCGCGCTCGGGGTGGCGACCGCGTTCGTCGCCGTGTACGCCGACGACGCCGGCAGCGTCGCGCGCACGCTGGCGGCGCGGCTCGACGGTCGCGTGCTCGACGCGTTCGAGTACACGATCGCCGGGACACCGTGCGCACGGGTGATCGGGCGTGACTTCCGCTACGTCGCGCAGGGGGTGGCCGCCGAGTTCGCGCCGGGCACGATCTTCGCGGCCCACGGCATGGACTCGTACGCCGCGGTGCCGCTGTCGGACAGCGACGGCCAGCCGCTGGGCATGCTGGTGGTGATGGACCGCCAGCCGGTGGCCGGCGGCGACGTCGGCCACGCCGAGGCGATGCTCAAGGTCGTCGCCGGGCGGCTGGCCGCCGAGATCGACCGCACCCGCACCGACGAGGTGTTCCGCGCCACCGCGCTGGCGGTCTCGGGCGCACGCAGCGACACCGTGTTCGACGAGCTGGTGCGCCTGCTGGCGCGGCTGCTGCACGTCGAGGTGGCGTTCGTCGCGCGCCACCGCGCCGACGACCCCGACGCGCTGACGATCCTGGCGATGCACGACGACGGGCAGATCTTTCGCCAGGTGCGCTGCGCGATCGACGGCACGCCCAGCCGCACGGTGCTGGGGCAGCGGTTCCGCGCCTACCCGCGCGGCGTGTCGCAGCGGTTCCCCGGCGACTTCGACGCCCGGCTGCAGGCCACCGAGGGCTACGCCGGCTACCCGCTCACCGCGCTCGACGGCAGCGCGATCGGCGTGCTCGCGGTCGCGTCGCGGCGGCCGTTGGTGCAGCTGGCGCGCATCGAGTCGACGCTGGAGATCTTCGCGGTGCGCGCCGCCGCCGAGCTCGAGCGCCTGGCCGCCAGCGAGGCGCTGCAGCGCTCCGAGGCCAGCTACCGCGCGATCTTCGAGGCCGCCGAGGACGCGATCTTCATCCACGACTGGGACACCGGCGCGATCGTCGACGTCAACGCCAAGGCCAGCGAGGTCTACGGCTGGAGCCGCGACGAGATGAAGCGCATGACGGTGGACGAGTTCACCACGGGCGAGCCGCCCTACACCGCCGAGCAGGCGGCGCAGTGGCTCGCGCTGGCGCGGCTCGGCCGCTGCCCGCCGTTCGAGTGGCGCCGCCGCCGCAAGGACGGCAGCCTGCACTGGGACGAGGTGCGGCTGAAGCCGGCGCTGATCGACGGGCGCCCGCACGTCCTGGCGTTCACGCGCGAGATCACCGAGCGCAAGGCCGCCCTGGCCGCGCTGCAGGCCAAGGAGCAGCAGTACCGCGCGATCTTCGACGGCAGCGTCGACCCGATGGTGCTGTGGGACCGCGCGCTGCGCACCGTCGACGTCAACGCCGCGTTCGCCCGCGTGACCGGGCTGGCGCGCGACGACGTCGTCGGCCGCCACTGGAGCGAACGCGCCGACGCCGACGACCTGCGCCGGCTGCTGCCGCACATCGAGGCCGCGCTGGCCGGGCGCGAGGTGCAGGTCGTCGAGCGCGTCGCGCGGGATGACGGCACGCCGTTCGACATCGAGCTGCGCTACCTGCCGGTGTCGCTCGGCGGCGAGTCGTTCGCGCTGGGCATCGGCCGCGACGTCACCGAGCGGCTCGAGCGCGAGCGCGAGTTGCGGCGCAGCGAGGCGCGCCTGCGCGCCACCGTCGAGGCGGCTTTCGACGGCGTGATCGCCATGGACGCCGACGGGCGCATCGTCGAGTTCAACCGCGCCGCCGAACGCGTGTTCGGGCACCGCCGCGACGACGTCGTCGGCCGGGCGCTGGCCGACGTGATCGTGCCGCCGCGCCACCGCGACGCGCACGCGCGCGGCCTGCGCCAGTACCGCCACGGCAGCGGCCGCGGCCCGATGCTCGGGCGGCTGGTCGAGACCACCGCGCTGACCGCCGACGGACGCGAGATCCCGGTCGAGATCGCGATCAGCGTGGCCGAGCTGCCCGAGGGCAGCCTGTTCGTCGGCCACCTGCGCGACATCAGCGACCGCCAGGCCGCCGAGCAGGCGCTGCGCGCCAGCGAGGCGCAGTACCGCGCGATCTTCAACGCCTCGGCCGACGCGCTGGTGCTGCGCGACGCGGCGTTTTGCATCGTCGACGTCAACGTCACCTACGAGCGCATGAGCGGGTACGCCCGCCACGAGGTGGTCGGCGTCGACCGCGTGCTGGCCAACCCGCCCGAGGCCGGCGCCGCGATCCGCGCGCTGCACGCACGCGCGCTGGAAGGCGAGCCGGTGCAGGTCGAGACGCAGCTGGTGCGCCGCGACGGGCACCGCTACGAACTCGAGCTGCGCGGCATGCCGATCCTGCATCGCGGCGAGCCGCACGTGCTGTACATCGGCCGCGACATCACCCAGCGCAAGCGCGCCGAGCAGGCGCTGCGCGACAGCGAGGCGCAGTACCGCGCGATCTTCAACGCGTCGGCCGACGCGCTGATCCTGTGGAACAGCCGCTTCGAGCGGGTCGACGTCAACCGCGCCTACGAGCGCATCTACGGCTTCACGCGCGACGAGGTCGTCGGCCACGGCGACTACGGCGCGCCCGGCTCACCCGACGACTACGCGAGGCCGCGGCGCGAGCTGGTGCGCCGCGCCCTGGCCGGCGAGAGCTGCAGCGTCGAGATGGAGGCGCTGCGTAAGGACGGCGAACGCATCGTCACCGAGATCCAGGCCATCCCGTTCCTGCACCGCGGCGAGCCGCACGTGCTGGCGATGACGCGCGACATCACCGAGCGCCGCCGCGCCGAACAGCAGCGCGCCGAGCTGGAGCTGCAGCTGCGCCAGGCGCAGAAGATGGAGGCCATCGGCCAGCTCACCGGCGGCATCGCGCACGACTTCAACAACATCCTGACTAGCGTCATCGGCTACGTCGTGATGGCCGAGGAGCGCGCCGAGGCCGCCGGCGACGCGGTGCTGCAGCGCCAGCTCGGCCAGGCCCACCTGGCGGCGCAGCGTGCGCGCGACCTGATCGCGCAGATGCTGGCGTTCGCGCGGCGCCAGCGCGGCGAGCGCAAGGTGCTGGCGCTCGCCGCGCTGGTGCACCAGACGCTGCAACTGCTGCGCTCGTCGCTGCCGAGCACGATCGAGATCGACGCCGACGCGCTGGCGCTGGCCGGCGACGGGCCCGGCGTGTCCGCCGACGCGGTGCAGCTCGAGCAGGTGCTGTTCAACCTGTGCATCAACGCGCGCGACGCGATGGCCGGCCACGGGCGCATCGGCGTGCGACTGCGCGTGCACGCACGCCACGCCGGCGGCTGGCACTGCGCGTCGTGCCGCGCGCCGGTCGACTCCGGCGACTGGGTCGAACTGGAGGTGGCCGACAGCGGCACGGGCATCGCACCGGCGCTGCTCGAGCGCATCTTCGACCCGTTCTTCTCGACCAAGGCGCCGGGCCACGGCTCGGGCATGGGCCTGGCGATGGTGCACGGCATCGTGCACGACCACGGCGGGCACCTGCGGCTGGTCACGGCACCGGGCGCCGGCGCCGCGTTCGGCGTGTGGCTGCCGCTGGCCGCCGCGGACGCGCCGCCGGGCCAGGCCGCCGCGGTGCCGCTGCGTCCGCCGGCGCGCGCGCTGCCCGGGCGCGTGCTGCTCGTCGAGGACGACGCGATGGTCGGCGACTTCCTCGCCGAGCGGCTGGCCGGCTGGGGGCTGCAGGTGCAGGTGCAGCGCGACCCGGTGGCCGCCGCCGCCTGGCTCGCCGACGCGGCGCACGAGGTCGACCTGCTGCTCACCGACCAGACGATGCCGCAGCTCACCGGGCTGCAGCTGGCGCGGCAGGTGCACGCGCAGCGCCCGGCGCTGCCGATCGTGCTGATCAGCGGCAACGCCGACGCGATCGACCCCGCCGAGCTCGTCGCCGCCGGGGTGCGCTGCGCGCTGCCCAAGCCGATCGACGCGCAGCGCCTGCGCGGGGCGATCGAGGCCCTGCTGAACGCCGGCGCCACCTGAACGCCGGCCGCTACGCAGGGGTCTCCACCGAACGCCATGGCCACGATGCCCGCCGGCGGCCCGCGTGCGGCGCGCGCGCCGCACGTTCAGCCCAGCGCGCGCTCGCCGCGCAGCAGGCGCGCGTCGTCCGGGTGGGTGCGCAGCACAAAGCCGCAGCGCAGCGCCAGCCGGCGCATCGCGGCGTTGTGCGCCAGCGTTTCGAGCACCGCCTGGCGCACCCCGGCGCCGGCGGCCTGCTCGAGCAGGTGCTCGAGCAGCCGGCGCCCGATCCCGAGCGACTGCCAGCGGTCGGCGACCACCAGCGCCAGCTCGCCGCGCGCCGCGCCGGTTTCGATGGCCAGCTGGCCGAACGCGACCAGCCCGGCGCCGGCCTCGGCGACGACGAAACGGTGCGCCGGGTCGCGCCGCGCGATCGCGGCGGCCATCTCGCGCGGCAGCTCGCGCAGCGGCGCGAAAAAGCGCTGCGTGCGCGACGCGAGCGACAGGTCCTGCACGAAACGGTGCAGCGCCGGCAGGTCGTCGGGTTGCGCGGTGCGCAGCGTCGGCGCCTGCCGGCTCGCCGCCTCGCGCGTGACCTCGGCGCGGCCGTCGATTTCGGCGCGCAGCGAGCCCAGCTCGCTGCGGCGCAGCCCGAGGTCGACGAGCGTGCGGTCGTCGAGCGCGGCGAGCTGCCCGTACGCACGCGCCGACGCGCGCGCCTGCATCAGTCGCTCGGTCCAGGCGAGCACCGCGGCGGACCAGCGGCGCGCCGGCGCAGCGGCGGGTGTCGGAAGCGGGGCGGTCATCGCGGTCTCCTCAGTGCGGTGCACGCAGCAGCCGCTGCGCGGCCAGGCGCCCGATGCGCTCGCCCATCGCGATACCGGCGTCGATCGCGCTGCGGAAGTGGATGCCTGCGACGATGCGCGACTCGCCGACCTCGCTCACGAAGTCGTCGACGCGGGCCCAGCGACGCGTCGCGCCCTGCGCCGTGGGGCTGGTGGTGGCCAGCGGCACCGGCGGCGCGTCGCCGACCTCGGCGCGCAGCACCGCGCCGACGGCGGCGGCCAGGATCGCGTGGCCGCTCGGGTACTCGGGGTGCATCGGCGCCTCGATCAGCGACGCCCAGGCGGGGTCGCGCGCGGTGGCGTCGTTGCCGTCGAGGTCGCCGTTGCGGATCGCCGTGACCGGGCGCCAGAAGTGATGGTGGTACTTGGCGTCGAACACCGCGATCAGCGCGTCGTCGAGCGCCTGCGCCGCGGCCGCGTACAGGCGGGCGTTGCGCAGCGCATCGCGTCCCGGCGCCTGCGCCACCGACTGCACGACGCCGAAGTAGATCGGCGGCAGCGAGTACTCCCAGAACTTCGCGATCTCGGTCTGCTCGGGGCTGCGCCGCGCGCTGGCGCGCGCGCCGAGCGACCTGACCTCGTCGTAGTCGCGCGCCCAGGCGGTGCTGGCCAGCGCCGGCGGCGGCCCGGGGCGGAACTGGTCGGCGCGCGCGAGCAACCACGGTCGGCGCCGCGGCCACGTCGACGCGGCGGCCGCGGCGGTCGGCACGTAGGTGCCGGGCGTCGTGTGCGGGCGGTAGTCGTCGGCCACGGCCGCCACGTCGGCAGCGCGCGCGGCGAGCAGCTCGGCGGCGGCGCGTTCGCCTGCGGCGACGCCGGCACGGCGCTGCGCCGCGTCGCCGAGCGTGGCGAGCGCCGCGTCGTACGCGGCGTCGATCGCCGCCTGCTGCGCCGGCAGCAGCCTGAGCAGCGTCGTGCGGTGGGCGGCGGCCACCGCGGCGGCGGCGGCGTCGCCCGCCGCCGGCGGCAGCGGGCCACCCGGCCCGGTGACGGCCTCGAGGGCGTGCAGGGTGGCCGTCTGCACCAGCGCCATCACGCGCATCGCCGGCGGCGTGCCGAGCTTGGCGTCGACGACGATGCGGCCGCTGCGCTGGTTCCAGTCGCTGACGACGTCGGCGTACGCCGGTGCGCCGGCGACGAGGCAGGCCGCCAGCGCGATCGCGGCGGTGCGGGCGAGGAAACGGGTCTTCATGGAACTCTCCGGGTCGGGTGGGGGGCGCGGCCGCGGGCAACCGCGGCCGCGCCGGGAGCGGGCTGGGGCAAGACGGTCGTCGCGACGCGGCGCTCAGCGCTTGACGACGACGACCTCGAGGTACTCGGCGGGGACCACGAGCGACGCGGGGCCCGCGGTGTTCGACTCCTCGAGCAGACGGGTGACGTCGCGCTCGAGCGCCTGGCGGCCGGCCGCGTCGAGCGCGGCGAAGGCCTTGTGCGTCGGCCCGTAGTAGTCGCGGAACACCTGCAGCCAGTGCGCCGCCGAGCGGTAGCGGAACTGGAACTGGCGGCGCGTGCAGTGCAGCGACGCCGCGCCGGCGCCGAACAGACGCTCCAGGTGCGCTTCGGTGCCCCACAGCGCAGGCGAGGACAACCCGGCCGGCGGCGGCACGTGCGCGCCGACGATCTTGAACAGCCGGCCGATGAATCCTTCGGGCGTCCAGTTGGCCATGCCGATGCGCCCGCCGGGGCGCACGACGCGCAGCAGCTCGCCGGCCACGCGCGCGTGGTCGGGCGCGAACATCACGCCGAAGGTCGACAGCACGACGTCGAAGCCGGCGTCGGCGAACGGCAGTGCCTCGGCGTCGGCCACCTGGAAGCGCACCTGCAGCTGCTCGGCGCGGGCACGCGCGGCACCCTTGTCGAGCAGCGCCGGCACGTAGTCGGTCGAGGTGACGTCGGCGAAGCGGCGCGCCGCGGCCAGCGTCGCGTTGCCGTTGCCGGCGGCGACGTCGAGCACGCGCTCGCCGGCGCGCACGTCGGCGGCCTCGGCGAGCATCTCGCCGACGATCTGCAGCGTGGTGCCGATGACGGCGTAGTCGCCGCTGGCCCAG
>CAZUBF010000102.1:0-13404 GCA_964618555.1 uncultured Azohydromonas sp. | reverse complement strand
GCGGAACACCTGCAGCGAGATGCTGCGCGCGGTGCCTTCGGTGGCCTTGGCGAAGGTCAGCTCGCGCAACTCGGTGAACAGCGTCGTCGACAGCCGCAGCGCGCCGTAGGCGACGATCAGCCCGGCCGGCACCACCAGCAGTGCCGCCGTGTCGCCGGGCTGGATCGCCAGCCGGTCGACCAGGTTCTTCAGCAGCACCGGCACGCCGACGTTGGCGCCCTTGGCCGCCAGCATGAAACCCAGCGCCAGCGCGACGCGCCAGCGGTAGCGCCACAGGTAGGGCAGCAGCTTGGCCAGCGTGCCCCAGTCGGAGCGTCGCTGCGCCGGGTCGGCGGTGGGCGGGGCCGCGGCGGAGTCGCGGGCGAGCGCGCGCATCGTGTGAGAATCTTTCGCTCAGGAAGCCCGGATCATGCCCATGTCCACCGATTCACGCCCGACCGGGGTCGAACTGCCGACCGACAAGGAACTGGTGATGCGGGTGATCCCGATGCCGGCCGACGTCAACGCCAACGGCGACATCTTCGGCGGCTGGGTGATGGCGCAGGTCGACCTGGCCGGCGCGGTGCTGCCTGCGCGGCTGGTGCAGGAGCGCATGGCCACCGTCGCGGTGAACCAGTTCGTGTTCAAGCAGCCGGTGCGCGTGGGCGACCTGCTGAGCTTCTACGCCGAGATCGTACGCATCGGCAACACGTCGATCACGGTCAACGTCGAGGTCTACGCGCAGCACCTGTCGCGGCAGCACGACGTCGTCAAGGTCACCGAGGCGACGCTCACCTACGTCGCGACCGACGCGCAGGGGCGGCCGACCCGCGTGCCGCGGCCCTGACGCACCGGCGGCGGGCGCGGCGGCCGGCCGCGCTTTGCCGGGCGCGGTGCCATGGCGGCGCTGGCGCGGGCGTGTGCGCCGCAGGCTCAATCCACGAAGAAGTCCGGAATGAAGTCGGTCGTCCCCGGCACGACGCTGTAGCGGTCGAGGTCGGTCACGCCGTGCTGCGCGAGCAGCGTGTCGTCGATGAAGAAGTTGCCGCTGGTCGTCCTGGCGTCGCGGGTCAGGATCAGGTGCGCGGCGTCGGCCAGGATCTCGGGCTTGCGGCACTTGGCGACGTCGACGCCGGGGATCATCTGCAGCGCCGCGGTGGCGATCGCCGTGCGCGGCCACAGGCTGTTGACGCCGATGCCGTGGCGCGCGAACTCGGCCGCGTGCCCGAGCGTGCACATGCTCATGCCGTACTTCGCCATCGTGTACGCGGTGTGGTGCGCGAACCAGTGCGGCTTCATGCTCAGCGGCGGCGCCATGTTCAGCACGTGCGGGTTGCGCCCCGCCTTGCCGGCCTCGATCAGGTGCGGCAGGCAGGCCTGGGTGCAGCAGTAGGTGCCGCGCACGTTGACGCCGAACATCAGGTCGAAACGTTTCATCGGCGTCGCCGCGGTGCCGGTCAGGCTGATCGCGCTGGCGTTGTTGACCAGGATGTCGATGCCGCCGAAACGTTCGACGGCCGCCCGCACCGCGGCGGCGACGGCCTCCTCGTCGCGGATGTCGGTGGGCACCGGCAGCGCCCGGCCGCCGGCGGCCTCGACCTCCTCGGCGGCGCTGTACAGCGTGCCCGGCAACTTGGGGTTCGGCTCGGTGGTCTTGGCCACCAGCACGACGTTGGCACCGTCGGCGGCGGCGCGCCGGGCGATCGCCAGCCCGATGCCGCGGCTGGCGCCGGTGACGAACAGGGTCTTGCCGTTCAGCGATGGGCTCATCGTGGCGTCTCCGTCGGGGTCAGTCGATGCCACACGGCGGTGGCGATGTGCTCGGCCAGCGCCAGTCCGCAGACGCGGTACACCGGTTCGCCGGGGTGGAATCCGTCGCTGGCCATCACCTTCGGGTCCAGCGGCAGGTCGATCGGGACGTGGCTGACGTCGTCGCGCCGGGCCGCCCAGCGCGCCAGCGCGCGGTCGTGGCGGCGCGCGTCGGCGCCCATGACCCAGCGCAACGGCTGCGGCAGGCCGGGAAACCGGTGCACCGGCGGCAGCGGCATGAACACCACGTGCCGCACGCCGGCACGGTCGCGCAGCAGGTTCGCCAGCCGTTCGCGCGCCGCGACGGCGCGCCGCGACGGCACCTGCTCGATGACGTCGTTGACGCCGAGCGCGAACACCGCCACGTCGGCGCGCCACGGCTCGGCGGCGTCGGCGAGCAGGTCGGCGCACTGCGCGGTGGTCAACCCGGAGCGCGCGACCAGCCGCCACGCGACGGCGGCGTCGACGCGCCGCGCGAGTTCGCGGGCGGTGTGGCCGGCCAGCGCCTGGTCCTGCGTCGCGACGCCGACGCCGGCGGCCGACGAGTCGCCGCCGATCAGCAGCCGCAGCACGCGCGGCCCCTCGCCGACGACGCCTTCGCGTGGGCCCCCGGCCTCGGGCAGGCGGGGCAGGCGCCGGCGCGTGGCCAGCGCCTGCGCGACGAGCACCGGCCCGAGCACCAGTTTGGCTGCAAGGCTCATCGCCGTGGCACCTGAGTGGCGGTGGGCCTCAGAACTTGCCGTAGTCCGGTGCGCGCTTCTGGAAGAAGGCCTGGAACGCCTCCATCGCCTCGGGGCTGCGCAGCCGGCGGGCGAAGATCTCGCCTTCGGCGGCGATGACGTGCAGCACCTGTTCGCGGTGCGGCGCGCGCATCAGCGCCTTGGCGTCGCGCACGGCACCGGGCGGCATCGCGTTGAAGCGCTCGGCCACCCGCCGCGCCTGCGGCAGCACCTCGGCGGCCGGCAGCACCGCGTTAACGATGCCGCACTCGACCGCCTCGGCGCCGGTGAACGGGTCGCCGAGCAGCAGCTTCTCGGCCGCCTTGCGCTGCCCCATCAACTGCGGCACGAGCAGGCTCGACGCGTACTCGGGCACCAGTGCGAGGCCGACGAAAGGCATCGCCAGCCGCGCGTCGTCGGCGACGTAGACGAAGTCGCAGTGCAGCAGCATCGTCGTGCCGATGCCGATCGCCGCACCGGTCACCGCGGCAACGACCGGCTTGTCGCATTCGAGCAGCGCGCGCATGAAGCGGAACACCGGGCTGTCCTCGCCCTGCGGCGGGCGCTGCACGAAGTCCTCGATGTCGTTGCCCGACGTGAAGATGCCCGGCTGCCCGGTGATCAGCACGGCGCGCACCTCGCGCGCCGCCACCGCCGCCGCGATCGCGTCGGCCATCGCCGTGTACATCGCCTGCGTCAGCGCGTTCTTCTTCTCGGGCCGCGCGATCTCGATCGTCGCCACGCCGTTCACGACCGCCGTCCTGATGTGCTGCATGTTCCCTCCGGTTGAACTGCTCACGGAGCAGTGGCGTTGTCGGGTTGGCATGGCGCCATCCCCTTCAAGCGGCCGCCGCGGATCCGGCTCCGCCGGGCCGCTGGCGGCGCCCCCTGGGGGGAGGCGCCGAAGGCGCTTCGGGGGGTCTCAAACCCTTTCGAAGATGCCCGCGGCGCCCTGCCCGGTGCCGACGCACATCGTCACCATGCCGTACTTCAGGTGCCTGCGGCGCAGCGCGTGCACGACGGTGGCGGCGCGGATGGCGCCGGTCGCGCCGAGCGGGTGCCCGAGCGCGATCGCGCCGCCCATCGGGTTGACGACCGCCGGGTTCAGCCCGACGCTGTCGATCACCGCGAGCGACTGCGCGGCGAACGCCTCGTTGAGCTCGATCCAGCCGAGGTCGTCGAGCGTCAGGCCGGCGGCTTTCAGCGCCGCCGGGATCGCCTCGATCGGGCCGATGCCCATGATCTCGGGCGGCACGCCGCGCGCGGCGAAGCTGACGAAGCGCGCCAGCGGCCTGAGGTCGAAGCGCTTGATCGCGGCCTCGCTGGCCAGGATCAGGCAGCCCGCGCCGTCGCTGGTCTGCGAACTGTTGCCCGCCGTCACGCTGCCCATGCCGGTGGGCTTGCCGGTCGGGTCCTTCGGTACCGCGAACACGGGCCTGAGCTTGGCCAGCGCCTCGAGCGTGGTGTCGGCGCGCGGACCTTCGTCGAGGCCCACGGTGCGCGTCGAGACGTCGACCTCGCCGGTGTCGAGGTTCGGCCGACGCGTGACGACGTCGACCGCCGTGATCTCGTCGGCGAACTCGCCGGCCTGCTGCGCGGCGACGGCGCGGCGGTGCGACTCGAGCGCGAACGCATCCTGCCGTTCGCGCGTGACCTTCCACTGCGCAGCCACCTTTTCCGCCGTCAGCCCCATGCCGTAGGCGATGCCGACGTTCTCGTCCTTCGCGAACACCGCCGGATTGAACGACGGCTTGTTGCCGCTCATCGGCACCATGCTCATGCTCTCGACGCCGCCGGCGATCATCACCTCGGCCTCGCCGACGCGGATGCGGTCGGCGGCCATCTGCACGGCCGTCAACCCCGACGCGCAGAAGCGGTTGACGGTGACGCCGCCCACCGAGTTCGGCAGCCCGGCCAGCAGCGCCGCGACGCGCGCGACGTTCAGCCCCTGCTCGCCCTCGGGCATCGCGCAGCCGACGACGGCGTCCTCGATCGCCTTCGGGTCGAGCCCGGGCACCTGCTTCAAGGCCCCCTGGATCGCCGCGACCAGCAGGTCATCGGGACGGGTGTTGCGGAACATCCCGCGGCCGGAGCGGCCGATCGGGGTGCGGGTGGCGGCGACGATGTAGGCGTCCTGGATCTGTTTCATGACTCTCTCCTTGAACCGATGCGCGCTGCGCGCCGCACCGCGAGATGCTTTCGAGCGGCCGCCGCGGATCCGGCTCCGCCGGTCCGCTGGCGGCGCCCCCTCGAAGGGGGCGGCCGAAGGCCGTAGGGGGTGGTCGTCAATTCCTCACCGGCTTGCCGGTCTGCAGCATGCCCATGATGCGTTCCTGCGTCTTCGGGTGGTCGAGCAGGCTGCAGAAGTGCTTGCGCTCGAGCGCCATCAGGTACTCCTCGGTGACCGACGTGCCGGCGTCGACGTCGCCGCCGCACACCACGTCGGCGATCGCACTGCCGAGGTGGTAGTCGTGCGCGCTGATCTGGCCGCCGTCGCGCATCGCCACCAACTGGGCCTGAATCGTCGCCTTGGCCGAACGGCCGGCCACCGGGAACGGCGCCTTGAGCGGCGGACGCCAGCCGGCGTCGGCCATCGCCTTGGCCTGGCCGATCGCGACGTGCAGCAGTTCGTCCTTGTGCGCGACGACGACGTCGCCGTCGATCAGGTACCCGAGCTTGCGGCTCTCCAGCGCGCTGGTGCCGACCTTGGCCATCGCCGCGGCCAGGTAGCCGTCGCGCAGGAAGGCCAGCAGGTCGCTGCCCGGCGCGGTGGCCGCCATCTCGGCGGCACGGCGCGCGATGTAGGCCAGCCCGCCGCCGCCCGGGATCAGGCCGACGCCGACCTCGACCAGGCCGACGTAGGTCTCCATGTGCGCGACGCGCCGCGCGCAGTGCACCGCGATCTCGCAGCCGCCGCCCAGCGCGATGCCGCGCATCGCCGCGACCACCGGCACCTGTGCGTAGCGGATGCGCAGCATCGCGTCCTGCAGCTTCTTCTCCTCCGGGGCGATGCCCTTCGAGCCGTGTTTCATGAACACCGGCATCAGCGCCTCGAGGTTCGCTCCGGCCGAGAACACGTCGTCGGGCGACCAGATCACGAGCCCGGCGTAGTCCTGCTCGGCGATCTCGACCGCCTTCAGCAGGCCCTCGGTCACCGCCGGGCTGATGAGGTGCAGCTTGGCGGTGATGCTGGCCACGAGCACCTGGCCGTCGGGCGTCCACACGCGGATCTCGTCGTTGGCGAACACCTCGGTGCCGCTGTTCAGCGGCTCGACGGCGCCGGCGCCGAGCACACTCTCGGGGAAGTGCTGGCGCTGGTACACCGGCAACGTGCTGCGCCCGACCCAGCGCGAGTGCGCCGCGCTCCACGACCCCTCGGGGCGGTGCACGCCGCCGTTCGCGGCCACCGGCCCGTCGAACACCCAGGCCGGCAGCGGTGCGCTGCTCAGCGCCTTGCCCGCGTCGATGTCCTCCTTGACCCACTGCGCGACCTGCGTCCAGCCCGCGGCCTGCCACAGCTCGAACGGCCCCTGCTTCATGCCGAAGCCCCAGCGCATCGCGAAGTCAACGTCGCGCGCGCTGTCGGCGATGTCGCCCAGATGGACCGCGGCGTAGTGGAACGCGTCGCGCAGGATCGCCCACACGAACTGCGCCTGCGGGTTGCTGCTCTCGCGCAGCAGCTTGAGCCGCTCGGCCGGCGGCTTCTTCAGGATGCGCTCGACGATCGCGTCGGCCTTGCCGCCTGCCGGCACGTACTCGCCCTTGGCCGGATCCAGGCGCAAGATGGCCTTGCCGTCCTTGCGGTAGAAGCCGGCGCCGCTCTTCTGCCCCAGCGCACCCTTGTCGATCAGCTGGGCCAGCACCGGCGGCGTCGCGTAGCTGGCGTGGAACGGGTCGCCCTGCAGGTGGTCCTGCATCGTCTTGATGACGTGCGCCATCGTGTCGAGGCCGACGACGTCGGCGGTGCGGAACGTGCCGCTCGACGCGCGGCCCATCTTCTTGCCGGTCAGGTCGTCGACGACGTCGTACGACAGTCCGAACTTCGCCGCCTCGTGGATCGTCGCCAGCATGCCGGCGATGCCGACGCGGTTGGCGATGAAGTTCGGCGTGTCCTTCGCGCGCACCACGCCCTTGCCGAGCGTGGTCGTGCAGAAGGTCTCGAGCTGGTCGAGCACGCCGGCGAGCGTCGCGGGCGTCGGGATCAGCTCGACGAGCTGCATGTAGCGCGGCGGGTTGAAGAAGTGGATGCCGCAGAAACGCGCGCGCATCTCCTCGGGCAGCGCCTCGCCGAGCCGGGTGATGCTCAGCCCGGAGGTGTTCGACGCGAGGATCGCGTGCGGCGCGACGTACGGCGCGATGCGCTGGTACAGCGCGAGCTTCCAGTCCATGCGTTCGGCGATCGCCTCGATCACCAGGTCGCAGTCCTTCAGCAGGTCGCCGTGCTCGTCGTAGTTGGCCGGCTGGATCAGCGCGGCGTCCTCGGCGACGCCCAGCGGCGAGGGCTTGAGCTTCTTCAGCCCGTCGATGGCCTTCAGCGCGATGCCGTTCTTCGGCCCCTCCTTGGCGGCCAGGTCGAACAGCACGACGGGCACGCGCACGTTGACCAGATGGGCTGCGATCTGCGCGCCCATCACGCCGGCGCCGAGCACGGCGACCTTACGGACTTGGAATCGGTTCACGTTTGCTCCTGACGAATTACTCGATGCGGATCCACTGCTGATTGCGATAGAAGGGTCCGATGAAGCCGCGCACCTCGAGCAGCTTGCCGCCGTCCTTCGGCGTCAGGCGCACCTTGTAGGTCTTGCCATCATTGGGGTCGAGGATGGTGCCACCGTCCCAGTACGCCTCGTCGGGGTTCTTCTTCACCCCCTCGACGATGGTCATGCCCAACTTGGGCTGATCCTTGCGCGCGTCGGTGCACTTGTCACACTTCTCGTCCTGTTTCGTGGGATCGATGATCTTCTCGACTTTGCCGCTGAGCACTCCACCGGAATCAGTGATGCGGACATAGCTCTTTTCCTGCTTAGTCTTGTCATCGAACTGCTTCCACAGGCCGACCGGTGTGGACTGCGCGGCGGCCAGCGACGCGGCGCCGGCCAGCAGCGCGGTCAGGGTGATTCGCTTGAGCATGTGCGTCTCCTCGGGGTTCAGAACAGCGCTTCGTCCATGGCCATCAGCGGCTCGAGGCCGGCGCGCGCGCTGCGGATCAGGCCGGCGGTCTCGGGCAGCAGTTTCGCAAAGTAGAAGCGCGCGGTGTGCAGCTTGGCGACGTAGAACGGATCGCCGTCGGCCTGCTTGTCGAGCGCGATCTTCGCCATGCGCGCCCAGAAATACGCGAACACCAGGTGGCCGCACACGCGCAGGTAGTCCACCGCCGCGGCGCCGACCTCGTCGGGGTTCTTCATCGCCTTGAAGCCGAGCTCGGTGGTCAGCTTGGTGACCTTGTCGCCGAGGTCGGCGAGCGGGTTGACGAACTCGAGCATCTTCTCGTCGACCCCGTGCTCCTCGACGAACTCGGCGATGCGCCGGCCGAACGCCTTGAGCTTCTTGCCGTTGTCGCCGAGCACCTTGCGCCCGAGCAGGTCGAGCGACTGCACCGTGTTCGTGCCTTCGTAGATCATGTTGATGCGCGAGTCGCGCACGTACTGCTCCATGCCCCACTCGGCGATGTAGCCGTGGCCGCCGAAGACCTGCAGGCAGTGCGACGTGGCGATCCAGCCGTTGTCGGTGAAGAACGCCTTGATGATCGGCGTCAGCAGCGCGACCTCGTCGGCGCAGGCCTTGCGCACCTCGGGGTCGGGGTGGTGCAGTTCCTGGTCGATCAGCAGCGCGGTGTGCATCGCCACGGCACGCCCGCCCTCGGCGTAGGCGCGTGCGGTGAGCAGCATCTTGCGCACGTCGGGGTGCACGATGATGCGGTCGGCCCCCTGGTCGGGCTCCTTCGGGCCCGACAGTGCACGCATCTGGCGACGCTCCTTGGCGTAGGCCGCGGCGTTCTGGTAGGCCGCCTCGGTCAGCCCCAGCGACTGGTTGCCCACGCCCAGGCGCGCGGCGTTCATCATCACGAACATCGCCTGCAGGCCCTTGTTCGGCTCGCCGACCAGCGTGCCGACGGCGCCGTCGAGGTTCATCTGGCAGGTCGCGTTGCCGTGGATGCCCATCTTGTGCTCGACCGCGCCGCAGGTGATGGCGTTGCGCGCGCCGAGCCGGCCGTCGGCGTCGACGAGGAACTTGGGCACGACGAACAGGCTGATGCCCTTGTTCCCCGCGGGCGCGTCGGGCAGTCGCGCGAGCACCAGGTGCACGATGTTCTCGACCATGTCGTGCTCGCCGGCGCTGATGAAGATCTTCTGGCCGCTGAGCTTGTACGTTCCGTCGGGCTGCGGCTCGGCCTTGGTGCGCAGCAGCCCGAGGTCGGTGCCGCAGTGCGGCTCGGTCAGGCACATCGTGCCGGTCCAGTGGCCGCTGGTCAGCTTGGGCAGGTACATGCGCTTCTGCGCGTCGGTGCCGTGGATCGTCAGGCACTCGTAGGCGCCGTGCGTCAGCCCCGGGTACATCGTCCAGGCCTGGTTGGCGCTGTTGAGCATCTCGTACATGCACTGGTTCAGCAGCACCGGCAGGCCCTGGCCGCCGAACTCGGGCTCGCACGGCAGCGCCGGCCAGCCGCCCTCGACGAACGCGGCGTAGGCCTCATTGAACCCGGTGGGCGTGCGCACCTCGTGGGTGGCCTGGTCGAGCCTGCATCCCTCGCGGTCGCCGACGGTGTTCAGCGGCGCCAGCACCTCGGCGGCGAACTTGCCGGCCTCGGCGACGACGGCGTCGAGCGTGTCGGCGTCGACGTCGGCGTGGCGCGGGATCTCGCGCAGCGCGTCGACCGCGTTCAGCACCTCGTGCATGACGAACTGCATGTCGCGCAACGGGGGGGTGTAGGTGGGCATGGACAACTCCTTGGAAGCGGCGTCGAGGACGGGAAGGCGGGGGTCAGGGCTGGGCCACGGCGACGCCGTCGGCGCGCCGGCCCTTCGCGGTGGCGTAGTGCGCGACCAGGCGCGCGAACCCGGCGCGCGCGTGGTCGAGCGCACCGGGAACGCGCAGGAAGCGCGCGTCGTGGTGCAGCGCGAGGATCAGGCCGTGGATCTCGAACAGCATCTGTTGCGCATCGGTGTCGGGCCGCAGGTGACCTTCTTCGACGGCGATGCGGATGGCGCGTTCCAGCGCCGCGTGCCAGGCCTGCACCATCGCCGCCAGCGCGTCGCGCACCGGGCCGGGCCGATCGTCGAACTCGACGGCACCGCTGATGTAGATGCAGCCCGAGTCGATCTCCATCGACACGCGCCGCACCCAGCGCTCGAACAGGGCGGCCAGCCGCGGCAGTCCGCGCGCCTCGCGCACGGCGGGGAAGAACACCTCGTCCTCGAACCGGTGGTGGTACTCGCGGATCACCGAGATCTGCAGTTCCTCGCGCGAGCCGAAGTGGGCGAACACGCCCGACTTGCTCATCTGCATCAGGTCGGCGAGCGCGCCGATCGACAGCCCTTCGAGCCCCATGTGCGACGCCAGCCCGAGCGCGGCTTCGAGGATCGCCGCGCGTGTCTGCTGGCCTTTGTGCAGCGCACCGCGCGCAACGCGCGTGCCGGCGCGGGCGGGCGCCGTGCGCTCGGCCTGACCGGCGCCATCGCGTTCGGTCGCGGTGTCGGATGTCGTCATCGATGCAAGCGAAGAATGAAACGAACGGTCGTTCTATTTTGCAGAGAAGCGGGCCGCTGCACAGGCCTCGACGGCGCGATTTCTAGGCACGCCCACCTAGAGCGACCGCCGTCTTCGGCGTGATCTGCCGTCGAACTCAGGGTTAACCCGGTGATCGACGGCCGCGCCTACCATCGACCGGCAAGGATCGAACGGGAGGCACGATGAAGGTCACGGTGGTCGGGCTGGGGGCGATCGGCGGCTTCGTCGCGGCGAGACTGCTCGCCGCCGGGCACGAGGTGCAGGCGCTGGCGCGCGGCGCGACGCTGGCGGCGGTGCGCGAGCGCGGGCTGGCGTTGACCGAGCAGGACGGACGCACCGCGCATTGGCCGATCGCGGCCAGCGACCTCGCGCACGAGCTCGATCCGTCCGAACTGGTGATCGTCGCGCTGAAGGGACCGGCGCTGATCGCCGGCATCGATGAACTGGTGCCGCTGTGGGCGCATCGCCCGCTGGTGCTGCCGGCGATGAACGGCGTGCCGTGGTGGTTCATGCGCGCCGCGCCGCAGCGCGACGATCAGCCGCTGGCCAGCGTCGACCCGGCAGGTCGGGTCGACGCGTCGATCGCGTTCGACGACGTGCTCGGCGCCGTCGTGCACGCCAGCTGCAGTTGCCCGCAGCCGGGCCGGGTGCAGCACCACAGCGGGCGCCGGCTGGTCATCGGGGAGCCCGGCGGCGGCCACAGCGAGCGGGTGCACCGCGTCGTCGGGGCGCTCGCCGAGGCAGGCTTCGACGCCGAAGCCAGCGCCGACGTGCGCCGCGACATCTGGTACAAGCTCTGGGGCAACATGACGATGAACCCGGTGTCGGCGCTCACCGGCGCCACCTGCGACCGCATCCTCGACGACGAGTTGGTGCGTTCGTTCATGGCGGTGGCGATGGACGAGGCGGCCGCGATCGGTGAACGCATCGGCTGCCCGATCGCGCAGACGGCCGCCGAGCGCATGGCGCTGACGCGACAGCTCGGACGTTTCAAGACCTCGATGCTGCAGGACGCCGAGGCCGGTCGGACGATCGAGCTCGGCAGCCTGGTCGGCGCGGTGCGCGAGATCGGCGCGCGCGTCGGCGTGGCCACGCCGCAGGTCGACGCGCTGTACGGACTGACGCGGCTGATGGCGCGCACGCGCGGCCTGCTGCCGGGCTGAACACCGCAGACGCTTTGGTGACGACACGGCCACGCCAAGACGACAAGCCGATGACGGCGCCGCGGCGACACGTCGCTATTGAAGCGCCTGCGCGGATTGTTTAATCTCCGTCAGGTTGCGCCCGGCACGTTTCCTGCGGTCGCGTCGGTGTCAAAGGTGGTCTTCTTGGACGTGTTGCAGCTCGACGTGTCAGGCCGGCCCCAGGCCTGGATCTCGGCCCGCGAGGCCGCGGTGCTCTATGCCAGCGACGGCGTCGCGTGGACGCTCGGCGTGGCGTGCCAGGTGCTGCGCGGCGGCATCCAGCGCACGACGGGGCGCCAGTCACGCATCGAGGTGCATCCGATCGTCGCGGTGCGCGGCGCCATTCCGAGCCGCGCGTGGCGGCAGGTGGCAGCGCTGTCGAACCCCAAGCTGTTCGCGCGCGACCGCCACGTGTGCGCGTATTGCGGCGGACGCTTCCACTTCGACGAACTGACGCGCGAACACATCGTGCCGACCTCGCGCGGCGGCGACGACAGCTGGATGAACTGCATCACCGCGTGCCGGGCGTGCAACGGCCGCAAGGGCAACCGCCTGCCCGAGGAAGCTCGCATGTCGCTGATGTTCCTGCCCTACGTGCCCAGCCTGCACGAGGACATGATCCTGCGCGGCCGGCGCATCCTCGCCGACCAGATGGACTTCCTGCTGGCCAGCGTACCGCGTTCGAGCCGGCTGCACGGCTGACCGTGCCAGCGGGTCAACCCCGGGTCGCCGCGGCCCGTTGTCAGGGCAGCCCCTGGAGAAATCGATGCCCCGATCCCTGATCGCGCTGGCGCTGGCCGCCAGCGTGGCCGCGTGTTCCACCACCAGCCCCGACGTCGTGCAGCGCGGCGACGCGCAGCGCCTGTCGACCGTGCAGGACGCCACGGTGCTCACGGTGCGCGACGTCGTCGTCGACGGCTCGCAGAGCGGCACCGGCGCCGCCGCGGGCGGCGTCGTCGGCGGCGTGCTCGGCGGCTCGCGCAGCGGAGGCGCCGAGGCGGTGGCGATCGGCGTCGTCGGCGCCGTGGCCGGCGCGGTGATCGGCAACACCATCGAACGAGCAAGCACGCGCGAATCGGCCGTCGAGCTGATGCTGCACATGCGCAACGGCGAACGCCGCGCGATCGTCCAGGCCAAGGGTGACGAGCAGTTCCGTCCGGGCGACGCGGTGATCCTCGTCACCTCGGGGGGCCGCACCCGCGTGACCAAGGCACCACCGGGCACCGCGACGGCGCCGGTCAAGCCCGAGCCGGTGTACACGCCGGGCGGGCGGCCGTAGTCGCACCCGCGCCGCGTGCGGCGCTACGATGCGGGCTCTTCCGGAGACCCGCCATGACCGCACGCACGACGCCCCCGTTCCGCGCCGACCACGTCGGCAGCTTCCTGCGCCCGCCGGCCCTGCTCGAAGCGCGAGAGAAGAAGGCGCGCGGCGAGATCACCGCCGAGCAGCTGCGCGAGGTCGAGGACCTTGCGATCGCCGACGTCGTCGCCTTCCAGCGCGACGTGGGCCTGCAGTCGATCACCGACGGCGAGTACCGCCGCACCTACTTCCACATCGACTTCCTCGAGCAGCTCGGCGGCGTGAAGACCGACGTGCCGGTGACCGTGCGCAAGCCCGACGGCACCGAGGAGCTCGCGCCGCCGGTGATGCGCGTCGTCGACAAGGTACGCCACGCGAAGGACATCCAGCGCGCCGACTTCGAGTTCCTGAAGGCGCAGGTGTCCAGGCTCGCGCCCGGCGCGACGCCGAAGGTGACCATCCCGTCGCCGACGATGCTGCACTTCCGCGGCGGTCGCGCCGGCATCAGCCGCGACGCCTACCCCGAGCTCGACCCCGACTTCTACGACGACGTCGCGAAGGCCTACGGCGACGAGCTGCAGTCGCTGGCCGACGCCGGCTGCACCTACGTGCAGATGGACGACACCAACATGGCCTACCTGTGCGACGAGAAGATGCGCGAGGCGGCGCGCCAGCGCGGCGACGA
>CAZUBF010000101.1:0-13578 GCA_964618555.1 uncultured Azohydromonas sp. | reverse complement strand
CGCGCGCGACATCGACCGCATCGCGATCCAGCTCGAGACCTTCATCGAGGAGTTCTCGAACATCCTGCAGCGCAACGCCAGCGTGCCGCCGCCCGCGGCGCCGGCCGCCGCGTCGAGGTTCTGACCATGCCGCAGCTCGCGGGGCGGGGCGGCGCGCGGCGCCGGCGCACGATGAACGAGATCAACATGGTGCCGTTCATCGACGTGATGCTGGTGCTGCTGATCATCTTCATGGTCAGCGCGCCACTGATCACCGTCGGCGTGGTCGACCTGCCCAGCGTCGGGCGCGCGCAGCAGCGGGCGCCGAGCGTGGTCGAGGTGATCGTCGGCACCGACGAGCGGCTGCGGCTGAAGGTCGACGGCAAGGACGAGGAGCCGGTGTCGCTGCCGCAGCTGGCCGCTCGCGTCGAGCAGGCGCAGGGCGGCAACGCGCAGGTCCCGGTGGTGATCTCGGCCGACCGCAACGTCAAGTACGACGCCGTCGTGCGCGTGATGGACCGGCTGCAGCGCGCCGGCGTGCAGCGCGTCGGGCTGGCGGTGCGTCAGGCCGGCTGAACGCACGCCGCGCGCAAGTCGTCGCGATGCACCCCGCGCTGCCCGCCTCCGACCCGCTCAAGCCGCCCAGCCCCGACCGGCTCGGCCCGGGTGCGGCATTCGCCGTCGGCGCCCACCTGGCGCTGATCGGCGCGCTGGCGCTGGGGCTGCAGTGGCGCAGCCACGACCCGACGCCGGTGGCCACCGAGCTGTGGGCCGCGGTGCCGCAGTTCGCCGCGCCGCCGGCGCCGCCCCCGCCACCGCCTGCACCACCGGCGCCCGCGCCGGCCCCAGCCCCTGCACCCGCACCCGCGTTGCCACCGGCCGAGCCGCCGGCGCGCCGCGATGCCGACATCGCGATCGAGAAGGAACGCGAGCGCCGCGCCGAGCAGCAGCGCCAGCAGCAGGCCGAGCAGGCGCGCCGCGAGCGCGAGGCGCAGCGCCAGCGCGAGCAGCGCGAACGCGCCGAAGCCGAGAGGCGTCAGCGCGAAGCCCGGGACCAACGCGAGGCGCAGGCCAGGCGCGAGGCCGAGGCGAAGCGCCAGCGGGAACTCGACGAGCGCCGGCGCGAGGAGCAGGCGCAGCAGCAGCGCATCGAGCAGCAGCGCCAGCAGAACCTCGCGCGGCTGCGCGAGATGGCGCAGCAGCCCGGCAGCGGCAGCGCCTCGTCCACCGGCACCGCGGCGCGCGACGCCGGGCCGTCGGCCAGCTATGCCGGGCGCATCGTCGCGCGCGTGAAACCGAACATCATCTTCACCGACGACGTGCCGGGCAACCCGGCCGCGGAGGTCGAACTGCGCACGCTGCCCGACGGCAGCATCGTCGCGCGCCGCATCGTGCGCAGCAGCGGCGTGCCGGCGTGGGACGACGCGGTGCTGCGCGCGATCGACCGCACCGCGGTGCTGCCGCGCGACGTCGACGGGCGCGTGCCGCCGTCGATCGTCATCGTCTTCCGTCCTAGGGACTGAACGCCGCGGCTCCAGGGCTGCCTGCGCAGCCCGGGACAGCGTTCAGGCGGCGAGCTCTGCGAGCCGCTGGAACGCCGCGGCTCCAGGGCTGCCTGCGCAGCCCGGGACGGCGTTCAGGGCGTGGCTCGCCCGACACCTCGGGCTCGCCGCGCACCGGCGCGCCCCGCTGGTCACGTTCGACCGCCGGACCGGCATCGCGGCGCAGCAGCACCTGCGCGGGCTCGACGACCTGCCCTCAGCGCGGCGTCGGTCGCGCTTCACCCGCGCGGTGCATAGCGCCGCAGCACGTGGTAACCGGGTCCCGCCGGACCGCCGGACTCGACGAGCACGAAGTCGTGCACCGACCAGCGACAGTCCAGCGGCGTGCCGGGCTGCCGCGCGCCGGGGGCGCGGCGCGCCAGCGTGAGGTGCGGCTCGAAGGCGCGGGCTTCGGGCCGATGGCCCAGCGCACGCAGCGTGCCGGCGATCGCCGCATGCAGCGCGAACAGCGCCGGCGGCGGGTCGTCGATGCCGACCACCGCCAGCCCGCCCGACCAGGGCAGCACCGGCCCCAGATGCAGCTCGAACCCCGGCCCGCTCCAGGCCAGCGCGTCGCGCAGCGCCGGCAGCGTGTCGCGCGGCACGGCGCCGAGGAAGTGCAGCGTGACGTGCAGATGGTGCGCCGCGACGAGCCGCGCCGACGCGGGCCAATGCCAGCGGTCGCGCCAGCGCACCAGCGTGCGGCGCACGCCGGCGTCGGGCCACAGCGCGACGAACAGGCGGGCATTCGCGTCGGCGAAGGCGCGGCGTGCGGCCCTCGCGTCGGCCGGCGCGTTGGCCGGCGCGTCCACGCGGCCGGCGGGGTTCGCACCGCTCGCGGCGGGCGGCGCGCCGGCGACGGTGCGCGCAGTCTCGTCGGCGTCGCGCATCTCGCAAGGCTAACCGAGCGCCGGCGCGCCCGTGTCACGCGGCAGGCGCGCGTGCCGTCGGTCCGGTCCCTCGGGCGGCGCGCCTCAAGTGCGCGGCCGCGCGGCCGAAACCGCAGCACGGGCGCGACGTGTCGTCGCGCGGTCCCGTGGTTTCCTGCCTCTGCCGACGAGCCCACCATGAAGCGACTGCTGTCTTCGCTGCCCCGGCGCGCCGAGCGCCAGCCCCGTCGCGCGCCGTCGGCCGCGCTGCGTTCGCTCGACCGCCTCGGCACGCGGCTCGGCGCCGGCTTCGCCGCGGTGCTGGCGGTGGTGGTGTTCGCCGCGGCGCTGGCGGTGATGCAGCTGTGGCGCATCGCCGATCACAACGCCGAGGTCGTGCGGCACACCGAGCGGCTGGCGCTGGTCAAGCGCTGGACCGCGCTGGTGCACGCCAACCTCGACCGCGCGATGCATGCCACCGCGATCGATGCGGCCACCGGCGACGACGACGCGGCGCGCGCGCGGCTGGCGCCGCTGGCCGGACGGCTCGCCGAGGACATGGCCCCGGTGGCCACGCGCGCCGGCGAGCTGCAGGAGCAGCTGCTGGCGTCGGTGGGCGCCGACGACACCGACACCGCCGCCCTGGTCGCGCGCGTCAACGCACAGCGCCAGCGCTTCGTCGCGCTGCGCGCGCAGATCCGCGACGACATCCAGATGGGCGAGCCGCCGACGCGCATCGACGCCGAGCTGGTGCCGCTGGCGCAGGGTATGGTCGCCGCGCTCGACGCGCTGGGCGCGCACTTCGAGGCGCGCGTGCGCGCCGCCGCCGACGCCATGTCGGCCGTCGTGCAGCGCACGCTGGCGGTGCTCGCGGCCGGCAGCGCGGTTGCGCTGCTCGTCGGCGCACTGGTGGCCTGGCGCACGACGCGCTGGATCACCCGCCCGGTGCGCGACGCGGTGGCGGTGGCGCAGGGCATCGCCGGCGGCGACCTGGCCACCGCGGTGCGCGTCGACCGCCACGACGAACTCGGCGCGCTGCAGCGTTCGCTGGCACAGATGCAGGTCGCGCTGACGCGGCTGGTCGGTGGCATCCGCGACAGCGCCGACAGCATCCGCACCGCCAGCGGTGAAGTCGCCGCCGGCAACCACGACCTGAGCCGGCGCACCGAGCAGGCGGCGGCCAGCCTGCAGCAGACCGCCAGCTCGATGCAGCAGCTCACCGGCACCGTGCACCACAGCGCCGACGCCGCCGCGCAGGCCAGCCGGCTCGCGCTGTCGGCCGCCGAGGTCGCGCGCCGCGGCGGCAGCGTGGTGTCGCAGGTGGTCGCGACGATGGACGAGATCCACGCCAGCAGCCGCCAGATCGCCGACATCATCGGCGTGATCGACGGCATCGCGTTCCAGACCAACATCCTCGCGCTCAATGCCGCGGTCGAGGCGGCGCGCGCCGGCGAGCAGGGCCGCGGCTTCGCGGTGGTCGCCGGCGAGGTGCGCTCGCTGGCGCAGCGCAGCGCCGAGGCGGCCAGGCAGATCAAGGCGCTGATCGGCAGCAGCGTCGAGCGCGTCGAGGCCGGCTCGAAGCTGGTGGGCGACGCCGGCGCGACGATGCACGAGATCGTGGCCAGCGTGCAGCGCGTGACCGACATCGTCGGCGAGATCAGCGCAGCCACTGGCGAGCAGCGCACCGGCATCGGCGAGATCAACACCGCGGTCGGCCAGCTAGACCAGATGACGCAGCAGAACGCGGCGCTGGTCGAGCAGAGCACCGCCGCGGCCGAGAGCCTGCGCACGCAGGCGCACCGGCTCGCCGAGACGGTGGCGGTGTTCCGGCTGCAGGCGGCGGGCGCGGCGGCCTGAGCGCCGCGGGCCTCAGGCCTGCGCCTGGTCGGCGCGCGGCTGGTCCTCGAGCGGCCAGTCGCGGATGTAGGCCTTGAGCATGCGGTTCTCGAAGTCCTGCGCGTCGACCACCGCCTTGGCGACGTCGTAGAAGCTGATCACGCCCATCAGCGTGCGCCCGTCCATCACCGGCGTGTAGCGCGCGTGGCGCTGCAGCATGATGCGGCGCACCTCGTCGAGCTCGGTCTCGAGCGTGCAGGTCAGCGGCGCGTCGTCCATCGCGGAGCGCACCAGCGTCTGGCCGACGTTGCCGCCGTTCTTCACGACGCTGGCGATGACCTCGCGGAACGTCAGGATGCCGGTGAGCTCGCCGTGGTCCATCACCACCAGCGAGCCGATGTCGTTCTCGGCCATCGTCTGGATCGCCTGCCACAACGGCTCGTCGGGCGGGACGGTGAACAGCGTGCCGCCCTTGACGCGCAGGATGTCGCTGACCTTCATGCTCCACTCTCCTCGCCCGTGTCCCCGGGGCCTCGCCGGGCCAATATAGCCCACAATCGACCGACGACGACAGCCCCGGATCAACCCATGCCCGGCCCCTCGGACCCCGGATTCGACACGCTCGCGCTGCACGCCGGCGCCGCGCCCGACCCCGCCACCGGCGCGCGTGCGGTGCCGATCCACCTGAGCACGAGCTTCGTGTTCGAGAACAGCGAGCACGCCGCGAGCCTGTTCAACATGGAGCGCAGCGGCCACGTCTACAGCCGCATCAGCAACCCGACCAACGCGGTGCTCGAGGAGCGCGTGGCCGCGCTCGAGGGCGGCGCCGGCGCGATCGCCACCGCCAGCGGCCAGGCCGCACTGCACCTGGCAATCGCCACGCTGGCCGGCGCCGGCAGCCACATGGTGGCCAGCACCGCGCTGTACGGCGGCAGCCACAACCTGCTGCACTACACGCTGCGCCGCTTCGGCATCGACACCACCTTCGTGCGCCCCGGCGACCTCGACGGCTGGCGCGCCGCGATCCGGCCGAACACCCGGCTGCTGTTCGGCGAGACGCTGGGCAACCCGGGGCTGGACGTGCTCGACGTCCCGGCGGTGGCCCAGATCGCGCACGACGCGAAGCTGCCGCTGCTGGTCGACAGCACGTTCACCACGCCCTGGCTGATGAAGCCCTTCGAGCACGGTGCCGACCTCGTGTACCACAGCGCGACCAAGTTCCTGTCGGGGCACGGCACCGTGGTCGGCGGCGTGCTGGTCGACGGCGGCGCCTTCGACTGGGACCGCTCGGGGCGCTTCCCCGAGCTGAGCGAGCCGTACGCCGGCTTCCACGGCATGGTGTTCACCGAGGAGAGCACGGTGGGTGCGTTCCTGCTGCGCGCGCGCCGCGAGGGGCTGCGCGACTTCGGCGCCTGCATGAGCGCGCACACCGCGTGGCTGATCCTGCAGGGGCTCGAGACGCTGCCGCTGCGCATGGCGCGCCACGTCGACAACACGCGCAAGGTCGTCGCCTTCCTCGCCGCGCACCCGATGGTGGCGTCGGTCGGCTACCCCGAGCTCGAGACCCACCCCGGCCACGCGCTGGCGAAGCGGCTGCTGCCGCGCGGCTGCGGCAGCGTGTTCAGCTTCGACCTGAAGGGATCGCGCCGCCAGGGGCAGGCGTTCATCGAGGCGCTCGCGCTGTTCAGCCACCTGGCCAACGTCGGCGACTGCCGCTCGCTGGTGATCCACCCGGCGAGCACGACGCACTTCCGCATGGACGACGCGGCGCTCGCCGCGGCCGGCATCGGGCCGGGCACGATCCGCCTGTCGATCGGCCTCGAGGACGCCGACGACCTGATCGAGGATCTCAAGCGCGCCTTCAAGGTCGCGCAGAAAGCCGGGTGAGGCGGCGATGAGGCTCGACGTCGACGGCCGCGAGGCCTACGCGTACACCGGCGGCAAGCCCTTCGAGGCGGCCCTGCCCACGGTGGTTTTCGTGCACGGCGCGCTGCACGACCACAGCTGCTGGACGCTGCTGGCGCGCTGGTGCGCGCACCACGGCCGCAGCGCACTGGCGGTGGACCTGCCCGCGCACGGCCGCAGCGAGGGCCCGCCGCTGCCCGACGTCGAGGCGCTCGCCGACTGGCTGCTCGCGCTGCTCGACGCCGCCGGCGTGTCGCGCGCCGCGCTGGTCGGCCACAGCATGGGCTCGCTGATCGCGCTCGAGGCCGCCGCGCGCGCGCCGCAGCGCGCCGAGCGGCTGGTGCTGATGGGCACCGCGTACCCGATGCAGGTGTCGCAGGCGCTGCTGGACACCGCGCAGGCCGAACCGCGGCGCGCGATCGACATGGTCACCGCGTGGTCGTACGCGTCGACGGCGGCGAAGCCGTCGTTCCCCGGGCCGGGCATGTGGCTGCACGGTAGCAACCGCGCGCTGATGCGCCGCATGCAGGACGGCTGGCGCGACCTGAACCTGTTCCACCACGAGTTCTCGATCTGCGACCGCTACCGCGGCGGCGAGGCGGCCGCGGCGAAGGTGTCCTGCCCGGTGGCGTGCGTCCTCGGCCGATCCGACCAGATGACCGCGCCGCAACGCGCGCGCGACCTGGCCCAGGCGCTGAACGCCCGGGTCCATGTTGTGCCGGCGGGACACAACATGATGGCCGAGGCGCCCGACGCGGTGCTGCGCGCCCTGCGCGACGCGCTGGAGACCCCCGCCGAAGCGCCTGCGTCGCCCGCCCCTCGAGCAGGCGCTGTTCGCGGTCCGGCGTAACCGGATCCGCGGCGGCCGGTCGGGTGCGCGGCGATCCGGCCGCGGCCGACCTCAGCCGGCGATCCCCGGCTCGGTGGCCAGCAGGTCGGCCAGCGTCAGCTGGCCCAGCCGCGCCGCGGCGCGGAAGCGCGCGCTGACGGTGGTCGGCGACAGCAGCAGCGCGTCGACCAGCGGCTGCGCCGGCGTGGCCTTCGGCTCGCACAGCAGCGTGTAGCGCTGCATGCCGTCCTCGTCGAGCCGGCCGACCCAGTCGAGCGCGGCCAGCGTGTCGAGCACCGGCTCGACCTGCAGCGGGTCCAGCCGCAACTGCGCCGCCAGGTCGTGCAGCGACAGCCCGTGGCGCGGCGTCGCGCGCGCGAGCTGCAGCACGCCGAGCAGTTCGAGCGCCAGGTCGAAGCGGTGGCCGGGGGTCGCGGCGCGCCGCGCGACGCGCATCGACAGGCTTGGCGCGTAGGCCGCGATCACCGCGCCGAGCAGCACGATGACCCACACCGCGTAGACCCACAGCAGCAGCACCGGCAGCGCCGCGGCGGCACCGTAGATCGCTGCGGTGGCCGGGAACGCGCCGACGTACCAGGCCATCGCGCGCTTGGCCAGTTCGATGCCCACCGCGACGAACAGCCCGCCGGCCCAGGCGTGGCGCCAGCGCACGTGCGTGTTCGGCACGAAGTGGAACAGCCCGGCCATCAGCGCGGCGAGCAGCGCGAAGTCGGCGCTGCCGAGCAGCCACGCGGCGCCCGCCGACAGCGGGCCGACCCAGCCGCGCGACGCCGACAGCGCGTACGACGACGCCGTCAGGCTCACCGCGATCACGATCGGCCCGAGCGTCAGCGCGCCCCAGTAGATGAGCATGCGCTGGCCGAACGGGCGCGGCCGGCGCACGCGCCAGATCGCGTTGAGCGTGCGGTCGATGGTCAGCATCAGCGCCAGCGCGGTGACCAGCAGCACCGCGAGGCTGACGCCGCCGAGCGCCAGCGCGCGTTCGGCGAAGCGGGTCAGCGCCAGCAGCACCGGACGCGCGATCTCGGGCGGCAGCAGCGCCGGCAGCACGGTGGTCTCGAACGAGTGGCGCAGCCCGGCGAGCATCGGCGACGCCGAGAACACGGTGAACACCACGGTGATCAGCGGCACCAGGGCGAACAGCGTCGTGAAGGTCAGGCTGCTGGCGGTGAGGCTCAGGTGGTCCTCGCGGAAGCGCAGGCGCAGCGTGGCCAGCGTGGCCATCCACGGCCAGTCGTGCAGCGTGTCGAGCAGCCCGGCCAGGCGCACACGCGCCTGGGCCGCGAAGCGCACCAGCCAGGCGTGGGGCGACGGCATGCGGCCTATGATGCCAGCCATGGACGCGACCCCTGCCCCGGTTGCCGCGCCGGCCGACGACGTCGTGCGCCTGACGCGCGCGCTCGCGGTGGGTGCCCTGCTGGCGATGATCGTGCTCGGGCTGGCGTGGGAACTGTGGCTCGCGCCCACCGGCAACCGCACCTGGGCGCTGAAGGTGCTGCCGCTGGCGATCCCCATCGCCGGGCTGCTCAGGCACCGCATGTACACCTACCGCTGGCTGAGCCTGCTGGTGTGGCCGTACGTCGCCGAAGGCGTGGTGCGCGCGACCACCGAGCGCGGCACCTCGGCGCTGCTCGCTTCGCTGCAGGTGCTGCTGTGCCTGGTGGTGTTCGCCGCCTGCGCGCTGCACGTGCGCTGGCGGCTGCGCGGCGGCACGGCGAAGGAGGCCCCGCCATGAACGCCTCGACCCTGCCCGACCGCCTGCGCGACGTCGTCGGTGCCGGCCACGTGCTCACGCGCGACGGCAACGACCTCGCCGCTTTCGAGACCGACTGGCGCCGGCGCTGGCACGGCCGCGCGCTCGCCGTGGTGCGACCGGGCACGCCGGCCGAGGTGGCCACCGTCGTGCGCGCCTGCGCCGACGCCGGCGTCGCGGTCGTGCCGCAGGGCGGCAACACCGGGCTGGTCGGCGGCGGCGTGCCCGACGACAGCGGCACCCAGGTGCTGCTGAGCCTGACCCGGCTGAACCGCGTGCGCGAAGTCGACACGGCGAACCTGACGATCACCGTCGACGCCGGCTGCGTGCTGCAGGCGGTGCAGCAGGCCGCCGCCGACGCCGGGCTGCTGTTCCCGCTGAGCCTGGCCGCCGAGGGCAGCGCGACGATCGGCGGCAACCTGGCGACCAACGCCGGCGGCACGCAGGTGCTGCGCTACGGCAACGCGCGCGACCTGTGCCTCGGGCTCGAGGTGGTGACGCCGCTGGGCGAACTGTGGGACGGGCTGTCGGGGCTGCGCAAGGACAACACCGGCTACGACCTGCGCGACCTGTTCGTCGGCAGCGAGGGCACGCTGGGCGTGATCACCGCGGCGACGCTGAAGCTGTTCCCCCGCCCGGCGGCGGTGATGACCGCGCTGGCGGCCTGCGACTCGATCGACGCCGCGCTGCACCTGCTCGAGCGGGCGCGCACGCGACTGGGCGCGGGCCTCACGGGCTGCGAGGCGATGAACCGGTTTTCGCTGGACCTGGTGGCGCGCCACTTCGCGCAGCAGCCGCGGCCTTTCGCCGGGCGCCAGACGCCGGCGTGGACCGTGCTGCTCGAGCTGTCCGACGGCGAGGGCGAGGCGCACGCGCGCGACGCCTTCGAGGCGCTGCTGGCCGACGCGCTCGACGCCGGCGTGATCGGCGACGCGGTGGTCGCCGAGAGCCTCGCGCAATCGAAGGCGCTGTGGCATCTGCGCGAGTCGATCCCGCTGGCACAGGCCGAGGAAGGGCTGAACATCAAGCACGACATCGCGCTGCCGGTGTCGCGCATCCCGGCGTTCGTCGCCGCCACCGACGCCGCACTCGCCGCCGCGTTCCCCGGCGTGCGGCTGGTCGACTTCGGCCACCTCGGCGACGGCAACCTGCACTACAACGTCCAGGCGCCGGACGGCGTCGACGCCGCCGCGTTCCTGCGCGACCACGAACCCGCGGTGAACGCGCTGGTGTTCGACGCGGTGGCGGCGCACGGCGGGTCGTTCTCTGCCGAGCACGGCATCGGCGCGCTCAAGCGCGACGAGCTGGCGCGGCGCAAGAGCGCGGTGGCGCTGCGCATGATGCGCGCGATCAAGGCCGCGCTCGATCCGCAGGGCCTGATGAACCCGGGCCGGGTGCTGTAACAGCGTCGACCTGCGCGCGCAGCCACGCGACGAACGCCTGCACCTCGGCGCGCCGCGCACCGGCATCGGACACGCGCAGATGGTAGCTGCGCGGCGAGACCTGGCGCGCGTCGAACGGCGCGACGAGCCGGCCGTCGGCGAGCAGCGCATCGACCAGCGGCGAACGCCCGAGCGCGACGCCCTGGCCGCCCACCGCGGCCTGGATCAGCTGGTCGTACAGCGAGTGCTGCTGCGTGCCGGCGGGTTGCAGCTGCTCGAGCCCGACCGCGCGCAGCCACAGCGGCCACTCGGCGTACGGGACCGGGCCGTCGTCGTGCAGCGCCAGCAGCACGTGACGGCGCAGGTCCTGCGGTTGCACCAGCGGCCGAGCCGGGTCGCCGAGCAGGCGCGGGCTGCACACCGGGAACACGACCTCGCCGAACAGCCGCGAGGCCTCGTCGCCGTCGCCTGCCGCCTGGTAGCGGATCGCGACGTCGACCTCGTCGCGTTCCAGGTGCAGCAGCGCGTGCGTGGCCGAGATGCGCACGTCCACGCCCGGGTGCGCCTCGGTGAAGCCGCTCAGCCGCGGGATCAGCCACAGGCCGGCGAAGCCGGGCGTCGTCGTGACGACCACGGTCTTCGGGCGCGCCGCGCGCCGCAACGCCTGGCCGGTGCCGTGAAGCTGCTGCAGCGCATCGACGACCACGCGCTGCAGCAGTTCGCCGTCGGGCGTCAGGCGCAGCGCGCGGTGCAGGCGCTGGAACAGCGGCACGCCGTAGTGCGCCTCGAGCGCCTGGATCTGCCGGCTGATCGCCGACTGCGTCAGCGCCAGCTCGTCGGCGGCGCGCGTGAAGCTCAGGTGGCGCGCGGCCGCCTCGAACGCCTCGAGCGGCGCCAGCGGTGGCAGGTCGTACGGCCGGCGCGCCATCCGGGTTCCTCCTTCACATGCGTCCCAAGCATGCCAAGCATTCCGAATCACCGTTTGAAGCAGTCTACTCGTTCGCCAAATATGGCGCCATGGCGTCACGTGGTCATGTCGAATTGGATCGACAGATGCATCGGACGCATGACAAGGAGGCCCGCACCATGTTCACCGACCTGCAACTGCCCGCGCGCCGGATGCCGCGCCACAGCCTGCTGCGCCTGGCCCGGCCGCACGGACGCGCCGTGGTCTGCCTGACCGGCAGCCTGTGGATCACCGTCGACGACGACCCGCGCGACGTGATCCTCGCCCCCGGCGACCGCCATGTGTTCTCGCCCGACGACGGCGATGCGATCGTCAGCGCGATGCAGGACTCGTCGCTGCTGCTGCTCGACCTCGGCGGCGAACTGGTGCCGCCGCACCGGCCGGCCGCCGGGGTGGCGCCGTGACCGCACCGTACGTGCCGACGCGCTTGATCGACGTCGTGCACCTCGCCGGCGGCCGCCGCGTGACGCTGCGGCCGGTGCTGCCGCAGGACGACGAGCTGCAGCAACGGCTGGTGCGCAGCCTGTCGCCGGCGGCGCGCACGCAGCGCTTCTTCGCGCCGATCCGCGAGCTGCCGCCGGAGTGGCTGCGGCGCATGACGCAGGTCGACCACCGGCGCCACGTCGCGCTGGTCGCCGAGAGCTTCGACGACGACGCGCCGGGGCGCGCCGCGACGCCGGTGGGCGAGGCGCGTTACGTGGTCGGCGAACGCGACGACGCGGCCGAGTTCGCGCTCGTCGTCGCCGACGCCTGGCAGCGCCACGGCATCGGCCGGCGGCTGCTCGCCAGCCTGCGCGACCACGCGCACGCCGCCGGCCTGGCACGGCTCGAAGGCGAGGTGCAGGCCGGCAACGCGGCGATGCTCGCGCTGGCCCGACGCCTGGGTTTCGAGCTGCGCGCGCACCCCGGCGACGCGCGGCTGGTGCAGGTCGTCGCGCGGCTCGGCGCTGCGCCCTGCCCCGCGAAGCCGGCTACTGCAGCGGCTCCTTCAGCGCCTTCGGCATCGGCAGCGGCGTGACCTCGATGCCCTCGTCGCGCAGCGCCTGCGTCTGCTCGGGCGTCGCGCGGCCGCGGATGCCGCGCGACTCGACTTCGCCGTAGTGGATGCGCCGCGCCTCGTCGGGAAAGCGCTCGCCGACGTCCTCGGTGGTCGCCAGCACGTGGTGCACCGCCTTCAGCCACAGCGCCTGCAGGTCGGGCTGCGGCGGCGAAGCCGGCGCAGCCGCCGCGGGCTCGGTCGCGCCCGACAGGTTCAGCCGCGGCGCGCTGGGCAGCCGCTGCACGATGCGGTCGCCGCACAGCGGGCACTCGACGAGACCGCGGCCGTTCTGGTCGAGGAATTCGTCCTCCGAGGCGAACCAGCCCTCGAAGCGGTGGCCATGCTGGCAGCGCAGGTCGAGCACCTTCATGGCCGCATTATCGGCAGGCGGGGCCCGAGGCCGTCAGGGCGCGGGCTGCCACTGCAGCGCCCAGGCCCCGGCGCGCCAGCGCTGCAGCCACATCAGGCCGACCAGCGTCTTCGCGTCGGTGACCTCGCCGCGTGCGCCCATCGCGTCGAGATCGGCCGGGTCGACGCACACGACGTCGAGGTGCTCGCCGTCGTCGAGGCGCTGCTCGCCCAACGACAGGCCGCGCGCGAACCAGATCTCGATGCACTCGTCGGAGTAGGCGACCGCGGTGTGCATCACGCCGGCGCGCGCCCACTCGCGCGCGCGGTAGCCGGTCTCCTCGGCGAGCTCGCGCACCGCGGTGGCCAGCGTGCCCTCGCCGGCGTCGATCTTGCCTGCGGGCAGCTCGAGCAGCACGCGACCCAGCGGGTAGCGGAACTGGCGTTCCATCACCAGCCGCCCGTCGTCGAGCAGCGGCACGACGACCACCGCGCCGGGGTGCACGATGTACTCGCGTCCGGCCTCGCGCCCGCCGGGCAGGCGCACGGTGTCGCGCCGCACCTCGAGCAGCGCGCCGCGGAAGACGACGTTCGTGTCGACGCGCGTCTCGCGCAGGTGCGCGTCGTCGTTGCCGTCCATCAGCCGACGCGCATCTCGAGCCCGAAACCGACCGCCAGCACGAGCGCGCCGAACAGCAGCAGGTCGGGCACGCGCCAGCCCAGGTGTTCGTCCGCCCGCCGCGGACCGACGACGAACCGCCGCGGTGCGACGAAGGGCAGGTTGGCCGGCAGCGGCGCGACGGGCCGCACCGGCCCGACTTCGGCGGAAGGGGTCACCCCGCCAGCGCCTTGACGATGGCGTCACGGCACAGCGCCATCAGCCCACCGGGCAGCAGGCCGAGCGCGAGCACCGCGGCGCCGTTGAGCGCCAGCAGCGCGCCCGCGCCCTGCGGCACCCAGGTCACCGGCGTCGGGTCGGTCGGCTCGTCGAAGTACATCACCTTGACGACGCGCAGGTAGTAGTACGCGCCGACCAGCGACAGCAGCACCGCGACCACCGCGAGCACGATGTAGCCGGTCGACGCGGTGGTCACCAGCGCCTGCAGCAC
>CAZUBF010000100.1:0-13699 GCA_964618555.1 uncultured Azohydromonas sp. | reverse complement strand
AGCGCGCCCTCGCACGCCGACAGCGAGCGGCTGACCTCGTACGAGAAGTCGACGTGCCCGGGCGTGTCGATCAGATTGAGCTGGTACGCCTCGCCGTTGCGCGCGGTGTAGTGCAGCGCGGCCGTCTGCGCCTTGATCGTGATGCCGCGCTCGCGTTCGATGTCCATCGAGTCGAGCACCTGCGCCTCCATCTCGCGGTCGGACAGCCCGCCGCAGCGCTGGATCAGGCGATCGGCGAGGGTGCTCTTGCCGTGATCGATGTGGGCGATGATCGAAAAGTTGCGGATGTGGTCCATCGGATGGGGCTGGGCATGGCGGCCAGTTGGCGATGCGACGGCGGGCATCGCGTCGCGCCGGCGCGGCAGCGGTGCACGCGATCGCCGCCGACTTCGGGGCGTGCGTCGTGCGCTTGATCAACAGGCCGCAACGCCGCACGACAAAGCGCTCGCACCGCGTCCCGCGGCGGGGGCCCGAGGGCAAAAAAATAAGGCGCGCCGAAGAGGTGACGCGCCTTCCAACAAAACGTATGGCAACTGCTTGTTGGGCCTTCATTGTAGCCAAAAGAACCCGGCTGGAAACCGCGCCAATGCTTGATTTGCGGCCGTTGCAGCCCGCCAACACGGGAATGTTATCTACAGAAAATCCACAGGCATGTCAGGCGCCATGGTGTGAGTGCTCGCACGCTCGGACGCGACCCTTCCGCGACCGAAACAAGCCGTGGCTCGGCGCCATTGTAGACGCCGGAACAATCAATCCCCGGTCGTCGGCGCGAGATGGGTAGCGACCGCTCACATCAATCAGGCGGAGTGGCCGGACATCGGCCGACCCCCCATCCCGCATGCCGGAAAGACCCGGCGCGTCGGTCGGATCTGTCGACGGCGTGCGGCCGGCCGCCGGCGGCGAGTCCCGGTGCCGTTCAGCCGCGCGGGCGCACGACGAGGTAGTTCACCCAGTCGCCGCGGCGCACCATCAGGCTGACCGGCTTGTCCTTGTCGACCTTGCCGACCACGCTGTTGAACTGCTTGGCGTCGCCGACCTCGCTGTTGTTGACCGACAGGATCACGTCGCCCTCGCGCAGCCCGGCGCGCGCCGCGGGACCCTCGACGGCGGCCACCACCACGCCGCCACGCAGCTTGAGTTCGCGCTTCTGCGCCTCGCTCAGGTCGTTCACCGCCACGCCGATCGCGGTGGTCTGCGCTGGCGCCGGCAGCGTCGACTGCGCGACGCGACGCGGGCGGTCGGGCTCGAACTCCGCCACGGCGACGCTCAAGTCGCGGTAGCTGCCGCGCCGGAAGACCTGCACCTTCGACTGCGTGCCGGGTGCGGTACCGCCGATCATGCGCGGAAGGTCGATCGACTTGTCGACGGCCTTGCCGTCGACGCGCACGATGATGTCGCCCGCTTCGATGCCGGCCTTGTCGGCGGGGCCACCACTCTCGACGCTCTGCACGAGCGCGCCGCGCGCCTCGCCCAGGCCGATCGCCTCGGCGACCTCCTTGGTCACCGGTGCGATCTGCACGCCGATGCGCCCTCGGATCACGCGTCCGTGCTGGCGCAGTTGGTCGGACACGCGCACCGCCTCGTCGATCGGGATCGCGAACGAGATGCCCATGAAGCCGCCCGAGCGGCTGTAGATCTGCGAGTTGATGCCGACGACCTCGCCGCGCAGGTTCAGCAGCGGGCCGCCCGAGTTGCCCGGGTTGATCGCGACGTCGGTCTGGATGAACGGCAGGAAGTCGCCGGTGTCGCGCTGCTTGGCGCTAACGATGCCCGCGGTCACGGTGTTCTCGAGCCCGAACGGCGAGCCGATCGCGACCACCCACTCGCCGACCTTGAGCTTGTTGACGTCGCCGATCTTCACCGCCGGCAACCCGCTCGCGTCGACCTTCACCACCGCGACGTCGGTGCGCCGGTCCGACCCGACGATCTTGGCCTTGAACTCGCGCCGGTCGGGGAGCGTGACGATCACCTCGTCGGCGCCCTCGACCACGTGCGCGTTGGTCATCACGTAGCCGTCGGCGCTGACGATGAACCCCGAGCCGACGCCGCGCTGCGCCGGCTCGTCGTCGCCCGGGGCGCCGCGCGGGCCCGGCCGACCCGGCAGCGGGATGCCGAACCGGCGGAAGAATTCCTCGAGGTTGGGGTCGAGTTCGGGCAATGCGCGAGACACCTGGCGCCCGCGCTCGAGCGTGCGGATGTTGACCACCGCCGGGCTCACGCGCTCGGCCAGTTCGGTGAAGTCGGGCAGCACGACCTGCTGCGCGGTGGCCAGCGCCGGCCACGACAGCATCAGTGCCGCGGCGAGGGTGACACCGGCGGCGACGCGCTTGGACTGCTGGAACATGGACATCGACAAACTCTCCCGATCGAATCGAAGACGATGGCGGCCCCGACGGCGCGGCGCGCTCATCGCCGGCGCGCAAGGGCCTCGGCGAACTGCGTCACGGTGGACATCGGCACGTCGCCCATCACCGTGATCCACCACTGGTCGAGGCGCTTCATCAGCGTGTGCGTGGCCCCGATCGCCGTGTGTCCGGCGCGGTGCCGACCCTCGCGGTACGGCTCGATGAACACCGACACGTGCGTCAGGCCGTCCGAGTACACGGTCTGCAGCACCGGCAGGCCGTGCCCCGCCGCATCGCCGGCGTCGACGACGCGGCGCACGCAGCTGACCTGCCGGAAGCCCTCCACCGGCTCGAGCTGCCAGCCCTCGGCGGCGAGGTCGGTGGCGCCGACGTCGGGGCGCAGCACGCGGTAGCCGGCGAGCTTGCGCATCGGCTTGAGCACGCTGTCGGGCTGCGGCCTGACGCCGATGGTCACGTCGCTGAACGAGGCGCTCTCGAGCACGCGACCGTCGGCACCGATGACGTCGGTGCGCAGCAGCAACCCGCTGCGGCGCTCGACCCACAGGCGCTGGGCAAAGCGCCGCGCGTCGCGCGGCTGCAGCACGTACACCGACGCGTCGTGGCCGGCGACGCGCCCCTCGCCTTCGGCGCGCAACTCGTAGCGCTCGAACAGCGCGTCGTCGGGCTGCGCTCGCAGCAGCGACGGCAGCGTGTGGCTAGCCTCTCGCTGCTCGACCACGGCCACCTTCTGCGCGGGCCACAGCGTGTGCACGAGGTCGTTGTGGCGATAGACGAGGCGCGCCTCGCCGTCGAGCAGCTCGACGCGTTCGAACTGCTGGCGCCCCTCGCAAAAGTGGGCGATGCGCGAACTGCTCATCGCCCCGCCCACCGTCGACACCAGCGTGCCCTGGTAGTTGCCGAAGGCGACGGCCTCGTAGATACGGGCGATCCAGCCGCGCGCGTCCGGCGGCGCGGCATCGGACGGCGGCGCCGCCACGGCCATCGTGGCCCAGCCGGCCAGTGCCGACGCCGCCAGCCAGACGCGCCAGAGCCGCAACGTCATGACCGGGCGTCAGCGTTGCGGTGCAGCGGTCGCGGTGCTGCGCACCACGCCGCCGGGCACCAGCGCGGCACTCGGCCCGTATTGCTTGTGCGCCTGGAGATACCGGTCCAGCCGCGCATCGCGGATCAGGACGCCTTCGACGCCGGCGGCCGGCGCGACGACCTCGGTGGCGACGCGCACCGGCGCGGCGCCCGTCACGGCGGGTTGCGCCGCGATCACGGCACCGGGCGTGTCGCCGGGTGCCGCGAGCCGTGTGACGATCATCACGCCCGCCACCGCGGCGAAGCCTGCGGCCACGGCCACCGGGGCCATCCACCCGCGACGGCGGCGGTGCGCCGACGCGGCCACCGTGGCCGCCGGCGCGAGCAACACCGGTTCGTCGGCCAGCCGCCGCCGAAGCGCTTGCAGAAAGGCCTCGTCGCGCGCGCCGTCGTGCGCCAGGTCCTCGGAACGCATGACGTCGCCGATCAGGTGGTAGGCATGCCAGGTCACGCGCAGCTGCGCGTCGTCGCGCCAGTCGCGGCACAACGCCGCGGCGTCGCCTTCGGCGAGGTCGCCGTCCATCAGCGACGACAACCGCTGTCCCTGTCGTTCCTCGATCAACCTGTCCACCATCATGCACTCCAAGCCATTGCGTCTCGCCCCGCTACCAGCGCTCGCCATCCCGGGTGCCCAGCAGCGGGCGCAGCCGCTCGGCGATGGCCTCGCGCGCACGGAAGATGCGCGAACGCACCGTACCGATCGGGCAGTTCATCGCTTCGGCGATCTCTTCGTAGCTCAGTCCTTCGATCTCGCGCAGCGTGATCGCCTGGCGCAGGTCGTCGGACAGGGCCTCGATGGCGGCGTTCACGGTCGCCGCCACCTGCTTGCTCGCCAGCACCGCGTCGGGGGTCTCGCCGTCCGTTAGTTCGTTCTCCACGCGGGAAGTTTCGTCGCCGTCGTCGCCGACCGGACGCGCCGCCTCGGAGACCAGCGGGTCGCGCTTGAGTTCCACCAGCGCCTTCTTCGCGGTGTTCACCGCGATGCGGTACAGCCAGGTGTAGAACGCGCTGTCGCCGCGGAACTGCGGCAGGGCGCGGTAGGCGCGGATGAACGTCTCCTGCGCGATGTCCGGCACCAGGTCGACGTCGCGCACCATGCGCGCGATCAGCCGCTCGACGCGCCGCTGGTACTTGACGACGAGCATCTCGAAGGCGCGCGTGTCGCCGCGCTTGACACGCTCGATCAACTGGGCGTCGGCTTCGGCGCTCATCGTCGCGTCGGGGTCCGATGCTCAGATCCGCGTGCCGGACAGCGGCTGGGGCTCGCGCCGGCGCGCGAACAGCGCGCAGCGCAAGGCATGCCAGCGCGACGCATGTCGCCTGCGCGACATCGGCCACCAGCGGCGGCGCCCGTCGCTGCCGTCGAAGCGCAACAGCATCCAGACCTCGAGGTCCAGTGCGACGTCGACGACACCGTCGAGCGGGGTCGACGCCCCTTCGACCAGCAGCGTCCACGCGCGCCCGTCCCAGCGCAACCGGCACCGTGGACGCACCCGCGCGGCGCGCCAGCCCGCCAGCGCGGCGGCGATGGCGGCGACCCCGACGGCAGTGCCGATGGCGGGCACCTGCAGCCAAGCCAGCCCCCAGCCGGACAGCGACGCGGCGGCCGCGGCGCACAAGCCGGCCACCGCCACGCGGGCCGCCGAGTCGTCGCCGAGTCCGACGTCGACCGCCGGCGCCGTGTCCATCGTGGTGGCCGCAGCAGCTTCAGCCGCCGCGGCGCGGCGCCCGACACGCGCAGCGCATCGGGCCGGCGGCGCGGCCGCGCGCGGCTCGGACTCTGGCGCAAGCCACGTGCCGGCTCATGCGCGCCGGAACACCAGCGTGCCGTTGGTGCCGCCGAAGCCGAAGTTGTTCTTCACCGCCACGTCGATCCTCATCTCGCGCGCGGCATTGGCGCAGTAGTCGAGGTCGCACTCGGGGTCCTGCGCGAAGATGTTGATCGTCGGCGGCGAGACCTGGTGGCGCACCGCGAGCACGGTGAACACCGACTCGATGCCGCCGGCGCCGCCGAGCAGGTGGCCGGTCATCGACTTGGTCGAGTTGACGACCATCTTCCACGCGTGGTCGCCGAACGCGAGCTTGATCGCGTTGGTCTCGTTGATGTCGCCCAGCGGCGTCGAGGTGCCGTGCGCGTTGAGGTACTGGACCTCGTCGGCGTTGACGCCGGCGTTGCGCAGCGCGGCCTTCATCGCGCGTTTCGGGCCGTCGACGTTGGGCGCGGTCATGTGGAACGCGTCGGCGCCCATGCCGAAACCGGCCAGTTCGGCGTAGACCTTCGCGCCGCGCCGTTTCGCGTGCTCGTACTCCTCGAGCACCAGCACGCCGGCGCCTTCGCCGAGCACGAAGCCGTCGCGGTCCTTGTCCCAGGGGCGCGACGCGGTGGCCGGGTCGTCGTTGCGCGTGGACAGCGCGCGCGCCGCGGCGAATCCGCCCACGCCCAGCGGCGAGACGGTGCTCTCGGCGCCGCCGGCGATCATCACGTCGGCGTCGCCGTATTCGATCAGGCGTCCGGCCTCGCCGATGCAGTGCAGGCCGGTGGTGCAGGCGGTGACGATCGCCAGGTTCGGGCCGGTGTAGCCGTAGCGGATCGACACGTGGCCGGAGATCATGTTGATGATCGACGCCGGCACGAAAAACGGCGAGATGCGACGCGGCCCGCGCTCGCTGTATTCCTTGTGCGTCTGCTCGATCATCGGCAGGCCGCCGATGCCCGAGCCGATCATCACGCCGATGCGCTCGGCGCCCGCCTCGTCGAGCTGCGCGCCGCTGGGCAAGCCGGCGTCGGCGACGGCCTGCACGGCTGCCGCCATCCCGTAGTGGATGAAGGTGTCCATGTGACGGGATTCCTTGCCGGGGATGATCTCCTCGACGTTGAACCCCTTGACCTCGCCGGCGAAGCGGCAGGCCAGCGCCGACGCATCGAAGCGCGTGATGGCGGCGATGCCCGAGCGGCCGGCGAGCAGGTTGGCCCAGCCCTCGGCGACCGAATTGCCGACCGGGCTGATCAGCCCCAGGCCGGTGACGACGACGCGGCGACGACTCATGCGCGCATCAGGCCTTCTGGTGCTTCATCGCGTAGTCGATCGCCAGCTGCACCGTGGTGATCTTCTCGGCCTCCTCGTCGGGGATCTCGATGCCGAACTCGTCCTCGAGCGCCATCACGAGTTCGACGGTGTCGAGCGAGTCGGCGCCCAGATCGGCGACGAAGGCCTTCTCGTTGGTGACCTCGGCCTCGGACACGCCGAGCTGCTCGGCGATGATCTTCTTGACGCGCGCTTCGATATCGCTCATGACTCCTCCGGGAGTGGATTGCAAAAAACGGCGCTGATTTTAGCCGGCCCCGATGCCCGGGCCGGCCGCGGTCAGCCCATGTGCATGCCGCCGTTGACGTGCAGTTCGGTGCCGGTGATGTACCCGGCGGCAGGCGAGGCGAGGAAGGCGACCGCCTCGGCGACCTCGTGGGGCGAGCCCAGCCGCCCGAGCGGAATCTGCTGCAGCAGCGCCGCGCGCTGCGCTTCGGGCAGCGCGTCGGTCATGTCGGTGGCGATGAAGCCCGGCGCGACGCAGTTGACGGTGATGCCGCGGCTGCCGAGCTCGCGCGCCAGCGCGCGCGTCAGGCCGGCCACGCCGGCCTTGGCCGCCGCGTAGTTGGCCTGCCCCGGGTTGCCGCTGGCGCCGACCACCGAGGTGATGTTGACGATGCGCCCGTAGCGCTGCTTCATCATCGGCCGCATCACCGCGCGGCTGGCGCGGAACACCGCCTTCAGGTTCGTGTCGAGCACCGCGTCCCAGTCGTCGTCCTTCATGCGCATGGCCAGCGCGTCGCGCGTGATGCCGGCGTTGTTGACCAGGATGTGGATGGCGCCGTGGCGCTTGACGACGGCGTCGACCGCGGCGTCGACGCCACCGGCGTCGTTGACGTCGAGCACGACGCCGGCGCAGCCGCCGTGCGCCGCGAGCGCCTGGGCCACGCCCTGCGCGCCGGCCTCGCCGGTGGCGGTGCCGGTGACCTTGACGCCGCGCGCCGCCAGCGCCAGCGCGATCGCGCGCCCGATGCCGCGCGACGCACCGGTGACCAGCGCCACCTGACCGGCCAGCGTCGGGGCGTCCGCGCTCATCGCAGCAGACCCCTGGTTTCCGCGAGCGACGGCGGGTCGAACACCGCGGCGCCGACGAGTTCGGCGTCGATGCGCTTGGTCAACCCCGCCAGCACCTTGCCCGGCCCGCACTCGACGACGTGGGTCACGCCGCGGGCGCGCAGCGCGCGCACCAGCTCGACCCAGCGCACCGGCTGGTAGGCCTGCCGGTACAGTGCGTCGGCGATCGCGGCCGGATCGCCGGGCGACGCGACGTCCACGTTGTTGACCACCGCGATCTGCGGCGCCGACAGGGCGACGCCGGCCAGCCGCTCGCGCAGCCGCTCGGCCGCGGGTTTCATCAGCGGGCAGTGGAACGGCGCCGACACCGCCAGCGGCAGCGCGCGCTTGGCGCCGCGGGCCTTGAGCAGATCGCAGGCGCGGTCGACTGCGGCCTGGGTGCCGGCGATCACGGTCTGCTTCGGGTCGTTGAAGTTGGCCGCGGTGACGACCTCGCCCGTCGCGGTCGCGGCCTCGGCGCAGCCGGCGACCACCGCGTCGGCGTCTAGGCCGAGGATCGCGGCCATCGCGCCGGCGCCGGCGGGCACCGCTTCCTGCATCGCCTGGGCGCGAAAACGCACCAACGGCAGCGCATCGGCCAGGCTCAGCACACCGGCCGCGACCAGCGCCGCGTACTCGCCCAGCGAGTGGCCGGCCACCGCCGCCGGGGCCAGGCCGGTCTCGGCGTGCAATGCGCGCCAGCACGCGATGCCGGCGGTGAGCATCACCGGCTGCGTGTTCGTCGTCAGGTCGAGCTGTTCCTTCGGCCCGGCGTGGATCAGCGCGCCGACGTCCTCGCCGAGCGCGTTGGAGGCCTCGGCCAGGGTGCGCCGCACCGCCGGATGGTCGGCGAACGCGTCGAGCATGCCCACCGACTGCGAGCCCTGGCCCGGGAACACGACGGCGAACGAGGTCATCGAACGAAGCTCCGCATGGGTTCTCAGAAGTCGAGCAGCACCGCGCCCCAGGTGAAGCCGCCGCCGACGCCCTCGAGCAGCAGCGTGTCGCCGCGCCGGATGCGCCCGTCGCGCACCGCCGCGTCGAGCGCCAGCGGGATCGACGCCGCGGAAGTGTTGCCGTGCTCGTCGACCGTGACGACGACGCGCTCCGGCGCCAGCTTCAGCCGCTTCGCCGTGCCCTGCATGATGCGCAGGTTGGCCTGGTGCGGGATCAGCCAGTCGACGTCGGTGGCGTCGCGCCCGGCCTTGGCCAGCACCGAACGCGCGACCTCGTCGAGCACGCTCACCGCCAGCTTGAACACCGCCGGCCCGTCCATCTTCAGCAGCGGATCGCCCAGCGCCTTGCCGCCGGACACCGTGCCCGGCACGCACAGGATGCCGACGTGGCGGCCGTCGGCGTGCAGTTCGGTGGCCAGCAGCCCCGGTTCGTCGCTGGCTTCGAGCACCACGGCGCCGGCGCCGTCGCCGAACAGCACGCAGGTCGTGCGGTCGTCGAAGTCGAGGATGCGCGAGAACACCTCCGTGCCGACGACCAGCGCCCGGCTCGCGCCGCCGGTGCGGATCAGCGCGTCGGCCACCGTCATCGCGTAGACGAACCCCGAGCACACCGCCTGCACGTCGAACGCGGGACACCCGGCGACGCCGAGCTTGGCCTGCAGGATCGCCGCGGTCGACGGGAACACCATGTCGGGCGTCGACGTGGCGACGACGATCAGGTCGATGTCGTCGGCGCGCCGCCCGGCGGCCTCGAGTGCATGGCGGCACGCGGCGAGCGCGAGGTCACTGGCGTTGACGCCGTCGGCGGCGAAGTGGCGCGCGCGAATGCCGGTGCGCTCGACGATCCACGCATCGCTGGTGTCGATGCCGCGCGAGGCCAGGTCGCGCGCCAGATCGGCGTTGGTGACCCGCCGCGGGGGCAGGTGGCTGCCGGTGCCGGCGATGCGGGTCGTGCGGGGCGAGGAGAGCGCTTTCATGCGGTGCTGACGGCCGCACCCGGTGCCGCGTCGGGCAGGGCCTGCAAGGTCTCCAGGATGCGGTCGTGGACGCGCTCGAGCAAGCGGTTGCGAGCCGCATCATACGCGCGCGTCAGCGCCTGCTCGAAGGCGAACGCGTCGGCCGAGCCATGGCTCTTGAACACCAGTCCGCGCAGCCCGAGCAGCGCCGCACCGTTGTAGCGGCGCGGGTCGACGCGCGACTTGAAGTGCCTGAGCACCGGCAGCGCCACCAGCGCCGCGAGCTTGGCGTACGCGGTGCGGGTGAACTCCTGGCGGATCATGTCGGTCAGCATCGCCGCCAGCCCCTCGGCGGTCTTCAGCGCGACGTTGCCGACGAATCCGTCGCAGACGACGATGTCGGTGGTGCCGGCGAAGATGTCGTTGCCCTCGACGTTGCCGTGGAAGTTCAGGTGGCCGCCGTCGGCGGCGGCGCGCAGCAGTTCGCCGGCGCGCTTGATCGTGTCGCTGCCCTTGATCGCCTCCTCGCCGATGTTCAGCAGCCCGACGCTGGGGTCGTCCTTGCCGTCGACGGCGGCGACCAGCGCGCTGCCGAGCACGGCGAACTGCAGGAGGTGGTCGGCCGTGCAGTCGACGTTGGCGCCCAGGTCGAGCACCGTCGTGAAGCCGTCCTTGCGGTTGGGCATCACGGTGGCGATCGCCGGACGGTCGATGCCGTCGAGCGTCTTCAGCAGGTAGCGCGCCACCGCCATCAGTGCGCCGGTGTTGCCCGCCGAGACGCAGGCATCGGCGGCCGCCGCGCCGTCCGCGCCCGGCTTGAGCTGCGCGATCGCCACGCGCATCGACGAGTCGCGCTTGCGGCGCAGCGCCACCTCGACGGGGTCGTCCATCGTCACGACCTCGCTGGCGGCGACGATGCGGCAGCGCGGCCCGCCGCGTGCGCCGGCCAGCGCCGCTTCGGTGCCGACGAGCAGCAACTCGGCGTCGGGATGGCGGTCGAGGAAGGCGCGGCACGCCGGCAGCGTGACGCCCGGCCCATGGTCGCCGCCCATGCAGTCGACGGCGATGCGCACGGGCGACAGCGGCGCGTTCATCGTCGTCGGAAGGTGTTCAGGCGGGAGTCGGCGCGGCCGACGGGGCGCATCCAGCGCCGGGCACGCTCGCGGGCCCATGACACTGGGCCACGGTGCTCGATCCCCCTCGGGAGCGGGCCGCGATGGGGCGGTCCAGGCGCTGCGCGAACGCGTCGGCCCGCCATCGGGCCGAGGCGGCGCCGATCAGGCGTCGGCCTTGGTCTTCAGCACCTTGCGGCCACGGTAGAAACCGCTCGGGCTGACGTGGTGTCGCAGGTGCGTCTCGCCGGTGGTCGGCTCGATCGCCAGACCCGGCGCCGCCACCGCATTGTGCGAGCGGTGCATGCCGCGCTTGGACGGCGACTTCTTGTTCTGCTGGACGGCCATGAGGTTCTCCTGGGCATCGCCGGCGCGGTGCGTCGGGCGGTCGAGCCGGGGTTGCGGTGCACGAAGCCGGCGCGGCCGCGGCGCATGCCGCGGCCCGGCGCGATGACGCCGGCTCTTTGCGAAACCCGGCATTATAGCCGCGCAGCAGTGCATCAGCGGGGGGAGTCACGCGGCCACCCCGCCAGCCCCGCAAAGGGGTGCGGCGCCCCCGCGCCGGCGTCGGCCGCGGTGGCGCTCGCCGTGGGCGCAGCGCAATGCTCGTGGCGCGGCACCATCGGCAGCGCCAGCAGCAGCTCGTCTTCGACCAGCGCATGCAGGTCCAGCGCGCGCTCGAGCGCCAGCACGTCGTCGTCGCTGTCGGCGTCGAGCTCGGCGGCGAGCGTCTCGCCGTCGACGAAGCGCAGCGCACGCCGCACCTGCAGCGACAGCCCGACCGGCTGCAGGCAGCGCTGGCAGCGCCGCTGCACCACGGCGTCGGCCTCCAGGTGCAGCCACAGCTGCGGCGCGCCGGCCGCCACCGCCCGACGTTCGCCGCGCACGCGCCACGTCACGTCGCCGGTCGGCCCGGTGAGGTCGGCGGGGGGCGGGTGGTCCTGCGCCCGCGCCGCATCGTCCCGGGCCGGCAAGTCGTCGAGCAGCCGCTCGAACCCGGCCAGCGGCCAGTGCCCCTCGAGCTCGCCGCCCTGCGCGGCGAAGGCCGCGACGTCGAGTCGTCGCGGGTCGTGGGCGCGCGGCTTGGCGGACATGCGACCGAGTGTAAGCGCCGATGGGACAATGCCCGCCGATGGACTCGCCCGCGCTGATCCTCGCCTCGACTTCGCGCTACCGCCGCGAACTGCTGCAGCGCCTGCGCCTGCCGTTCGAGATCGTCGCCCCCGACGTCGACGAAACGCCCCGCGCCGACGAGACGCCGGACGCGCTGGCGCGGCGGCTGGCGCTGGCGAAGGCGCACGAGGTGGCGGCACGCCACCCGCGGGCCGTGGTGATCGGCTCGGACCAGGTCGCCGACCTCGACGGCACGCCGCTGGGCAAGCCGGGCCACCACGCCCGGGCGGTGGCGCAGCTTCGCGCGATGAGCGCCCGGCGCGTCGTGTTCCATACCGCGGTCGCGGTGGTGCGCGCCGACCGCGGTTTCGCCGAGGCGCGGCTGGCGCCGGTGACGGTGCACTTCCGCGCCCTCGACGACGCGCAGATCGAACGCTACCTGCGCCTCGAGCAGCCGTACGACTGCGCCGGCAGCGCCAAGTGCGAGACGCTGGGCATCGCGCTGCTCGAGGCCATCGACAGCGACGACCCGACCGCACTGGTCGGCCTGCCGCTGATCCGCACCTGCGCGCTGCTGCGCGCCGCCGGGCTCGACCCGCTGGCCGCCGCGGGGTGAGCGCCGCGCCCTCGCCGCCGGCCGGGCCCGCGACGCCGTCGCCGGGGCGCCTGCTGCTGGTGCCGAACACGCTCGACCTCGGCGCCGAGCCGGTCGACCTGGAGGCGGTGTTGCCCCTGGGCGTGCTGCGCGCCGCGGCGCGACTGCGCTGCTGGGTGGCCGAGAACGCGAAGACCACGCGCGCCTTCCTCAAGCGCGTCGACGCCGTCGTGCCGCTGGCGCGTGCGCTGCAGGACATCGAGGTGCGCGAGCTGCCGCGTGCGCCGAAGGGCACCACGCGCGCCGGCGTCGACGCGGCGGCATGGCAGCAGCTGCTGCTGCCGGCGCTGCGCGGCGAAGACGTCGGCCTGATCAGCGAGGCCGGCCTGCCCGCGGTCGCCGACCCGGGCAGCGCGCTGGTCGACGCGGCGCACCGCCTCGGCGTCCCGGTGGTGCCGCTGTGCGGCCCGAGCGCCGTGGCGCTGGCGCTGGCGGCCAGCGGCCTGAACGGGCAGTGCTTCGCGTTCGTCGGCTACCTGCCGCAGGACGACGCGCCTCGCGCCGCCCGCCTGCGCGAACTCGAATCGCGCTCGCGGCGCGAAGCGCAGACGCAGATCGTCATCGAGACCCCGTACCGCAACGATGCACTGCTGCAGGCGCTGCTGCGCCAGCTGGCACCCGAGACGCGGCTGAGCGTGTCGATCGCGCTCACGCTGCCCGACGGCTGGTGCCGCACCGCCACGGTGCAGACCTGGCGTCGCGACCCGCCGCCACTCGACCGGCGCCGCCCGGCGGTGTTCCTGTTCCTCGCCTGAACCCGGCCCCATTGCCGATCCGCGCCCGGCCGGTCGGCGCGCCGAGTGTCAGTGTCCTGGCTGCGGCCGCGCCGGCGCGTGCGGATCACGACTGCGGCTTGCGCCCGCCCAGCAGCGCCGCCACGGCCTTCTTCGGCTTGATGTTCGCGGACATCGGCTTCGGCGCCGCCGACGCCGCGCCGCGTTCCCAGGCGGCCGGCTCCCCGGCTTCGACGGGTTCGTACGGGCGATCGAACAGCGGGTCGGCCGGGGGTCGGCGCGGCGCCACGCGATCGCGCGGTGCGGCTTCGCCCCCCGGCGGCGCGGCATCGGCGGGCGCAACGCGACGCGGGCGGCGCGGCCGGTCGCTGTCGAGTTCGAGCGGTTCGAGCTCGATCTTCTTCTTCAGCAGCTTCTCGACCTCGGCGACGAGCCGGCTGTCTTCGCGCGAGACCAGCGTCACCGCCAGCCCCGACGCTCCGGCGCGGCCGGTGCGGCCGATGCGGTGCACGTAGTCCTCGGCGTTGAACGGCACGTCGAAGTTGAACACCGCCGGCAGGTCGGCGATGTCCAGCCCGCGCGCCG
>CAZUBF010000099.1:0-13897 GCA_964618555.1 uncultured Azohydromonas sp. | reverse complement strand
CATCCTGCTCGGCACCTTCGCCGCCGTGCTGCTGAACCTCGTGCTCAACGCGCGGGAGAGCGCGACGGCGGCGGAGGCCCAGCTGCACGCGGCGCACTGAGGGCCCGCGGGCCGGCGCGGCGGGGGCATCGCCCGTCTCGCCGGCGGTTCAGGCGACTGGCGCTGGCCAACGTCGTCCACCGTCTCGACCGCCGCCGCGCCGCCGCCCCGGGCAGACCACGCTGTACCGCCTGGTGCAGCAGCACGCGGCCAGCTTCATCGCCCACACCGAAGCCAGCACCGGCGCGCAGCTGCCGCGATTCATCAGGGAGGAGTTCGACGCCTTCGCCGAGTGCGGCATCCTCGCCCACTGTGTCCTGAGGCTGCGCTGTGCCGAGTGCGGTCACGACAAGCTGCTGGCGTTCAGCTGCAAGCGGGCAAGCGGCGAGGCTTCCGTCCTTCATGCGGCGCGCGCCGGATGTCACAGACGGCAGCGCATCTGGTGGACCACGTCATCCCGCACGTGCCCGTGCGGCAACGGGTGCTGTCGCTGCCGATCCCGCCGCGCGTGCTGCTGGCCGCGCAACCCGAGCTGGTCACCCCGGTGCTGCAGGTGGTGCAGCGCACGGCGGCGGCGTCGCCGGCGAAGACCGTGCGTCTGTCGCTCGGGCGCTCGGGCGCTGAGCCAGCGTGACTTCCTGGCCGGTGCTTGTCCCGGATTGTCGGACAATGCGGTGACCATGAACGTCGACATCGAAAAACTGCAGGTCGCACCCGCCTACCGGGTGCTGTCGGCCGATCTTCGGCAGCGCATCGTCGGCGGCCAGCTGCGCCAAGGCGACGCGCTGCCCACCGAGGCGGAACTGGCCGAGCGCTTCGGCGTGCACCGATCCACCGTGCGCGAGGGCCTGAGGCAGCTCGAGCAGGAAGGGCTGCTGCGTCGCGACGGCAAGAAGCTGCTGGTCTCGATGCCGCTACAGAAAGACCTCGCCAGCGCGGCCGAGCGTGCGCTGCGCCTGCGCCAGGTCAGCCTGCGCGACGTGTGGCAGGTGGCGAGCGCGCTCGAGCCGCTGTGCGCCTCGCTGGCAGCGGCGTCGGCCACGGCCGAGGAACTCGAAGCGCTGGAGCACAACCTCGAACGCACGCAGCGCGTGGTGGCTGCCGGCGTGTCGCCGGTCGACGTCGACCTGGAGTTCCAGAACCTCGTCGCTGCCGCCGCGCACAACCCGGCGCTGTTGCTGGCCCGCGGGCCGGTGAGCCTGCTGATGCGTGCCGGCTATGCCGCGATCGCGCCAGCGCTGCCGCAGTCGGGCGCGCGGCTGCTGGCGGTGCACCGCCAGTTGCTCACGGCGCTGCGGCGCCGCGATGCCGCCGGCGCCGAGGCGGCGATGCGCCGGCACATGCAGGACTACAAGCGCGGCTGTGAAGTCGCCGGGCTGGATATGAGCCAGCCCATTCCGCCCGCACCCTGAATGGCGCCCCCGGCCGCGGCCGGGGTTTCCCGTGTGGCAGTGGGGCAGGCTTGTGTGAGAATTTGGGTCGGACAATCCTGCCGAATTATGAACACCCTGCCCCTGCCCGCGCTGTTCGACCTCCAGGGCCAGGTCGCGCTCGTCACCGGGGGCTCGCGCGGCCTCGGACTGCAGATGGCGGCGGCGCTCGCCGAGGCGGGCGCCCGCGTACTGCTGTGCGCGCGGCACGACGACGAGTTGCGCGAGGCCGCGCGCACGCTGCAGTCGCGCGGCCTGGACGTGGGCACGCTGGCGGCCGACCTCACCGACGCGGCCGCCTTGCCGGGCGTCGTTGCCGAGCTGCTGCAGCGCGAGGACCGGCTCGACATCCTCGTCAACAACGCCGGCATGGCCTGGGCCGAGCCGGCCGAGACGCTGTCCAACGAACGCTGGCTGCGCGTCGTCGACCTCAACCTGAACGGCCTGTTCTTCCTCACCCGGGAAGTCGCGCGCCAGTCGATGCTGCCGCGCGGCAGCGGCGTGGTCGTCAACGTCGCGTCGGTCGGCGGGCTGCAGGGCAACGCGCCCGACATGAAGACGGTGGCCTACAACGCGAGCAAGGGCGCGGTGGTGAACCTGACGCGAGCGCTGGCGTCGGAGTGGGGACCCCGCGGCGTGCGGGTCAACACGATCTGCCCGGGCTTCTTTCGCACCAAGTTGTCGGCCGGCCTGCTCGATCGTGTGGGTGCCGCGGTGCTGGCGAAGACGCCGCTGCGCCGCCTCGGCGACGACGAGGATCTGAAGGGCACGGTCGTCTACCTCGCGTCGCGCGCCTCGCGGCACGTCACCGGCCAGTGCATCGTGGTCGACGGCGGCGCCAGCACCACGCTGTTCGGCGACATGTTCGGCGCGCCGACCGACACGCAATCGCCGGGCTGAAGCTCGCCGCCGATCAATCCGGCGCGCGTTCGCGCTCGTCCTGCGCCGCCTGCAGGTCGCGCCACAGCACCTTGCCGGCGGCGCTGCGCGGCAGGGCGTCGACGAACTCCACCTCGCGCGGCACCTTGTAGGCAGCCATGTGCTCGCGCGCCCAGGCCACGAGCCCGTCCGCGTCGAGCACGTGCTCCGCCCGCCGCACGACCACCGCCTTCACGCTCTCGCCGCGGTAGGCGTCGCGACAGCGCACGACGCAGGCCTCCTGTACCGCGGGGTGGTGCAGCAGCAGCGCCTCCACCTCCGCCGGCCAGACCTTGAAGCCGCTGGCGTTGATCATGCGCTTGAGGCGGTCGGCGAGATGGAAGTAGCCCTCGGCGTCGACGCGGGCGAGGTCGCCGGTGCGGAACCACCGCTGCCCGTCGCGGACGAGGAAGGCGTCGGCCGTCGCTTCGGGCTGGCGCCAGTAGCCGTCGAACACCTGCGGCCCGCTGACCACGATCTCACCGACCTCGCCCACGGACAGCGCCTGCAGCGTCTGCGGATCGACTATCTGCGCGCGCGTGCCGATGTAGGGAATGCCCAGGCAGCGCGGCCGCTCGCCACCGCGCGGGTTGGTGTGCGTGGGCGCGGCCGTCTCGGTCAGGCCGTAGCCCTCGAGGTAGCGCAGGCCGAAGCGCTGTTCGAGCCGTGCGGCCACCGCATCGGGCATCGGCGCGCCGCCGCCGCCGATGTAGCGCAGGCTCGACAGGTCGAAGGCGTCGAGGTCGGGGGCGGCCAGCAGGTCCAGCACCATGGTCGGGATGTTGGGCCAGTGGGTGACGCGCTGCGAGGCGATTACGGCCGCGGCCGCCGTGCGGTCCCAGCGCGGCATCAGCACGATGCGCGCGCCGTGGACGATGCTCGCGAGCAGGCCCATCACCAGGCCGGTGATGTGGAACATCGGCACGACGACCAGCTGCGCGTCGCCCTCGCGCAGGTCGAGCCAGGGGCCGGCCGTCATCGCGTTGTGCCGCAGCGTGCGGTGCGGATGCATGCAGCCCTTGGGCGTGCCCGTCGTGCCGCTGGTGTAGGGCAGCACGGCCAGTTCGTCGGCCCCGGCGTCGCGGCCGGCCGCCGGGGGCGAGCGCAGCAGCTCGGCCCAGGCATGCCAGCGCCATCCGGTGTGCGGCGCGGGCGGCGTCGCCGTCGCCGTCAGGAAGCTGCGCCACGCTGCCGGCCACACCGCCGGGTCCGCGTGCTCGGGCAGGACCTCGGACATGGCGCTGGCGACGATGTCGGCGAGCCGCGCCGCGGGCGCCAGCAAGGACTGCATGCGCCCGAGTTCGGGCACCAGGTCGGCCGCGGCCACCGCCACGCGCACGCCGGCATCGGCGACCACGGCCTGCAGGTCGTCGGCCTTCATCATCGGGTTGGCCGGCAGCGCCACCGCACCGACGCGCAGCACGGCGTGGAAGGCGACGACGAACTGCGGGCAGTTCTGCATGAACAGCAGGACGCGATCGCCCGCCCGCACGCCGATGGCTTGCAAGCCGCCCGCCACGCGCGCCGCCGCGTCGTCGAGCTCGCCCCAGGTCCAGTCGCGGCCGAGGAAGTGCAGGCCGATCGCACGCGGCTGGGCGAGGGCGCGCTCGTGCAGCGGCCGCCACAGCGGCTCGTCGGGCACGCGCAGCGTGTGCGGCACGCCCACCGGCCAGGCGCCCGCGTGCAGCGCGCCGGCCACCGGATCGTCGCTGCCGCGCGGATGAGTCGTCGTCATCTCGGTGGCTCCGCGACGCAGGAATCCAGGCGCATTCCCAAGCGAACACCGCGGATCCGGCTCTGCCGGCCCGCTGGTGTTGCCCCCTTCGAGGGGGCGCTCGAAGCGCGTAGGGAGTGCTTCATCAAGCGCCTCGCGCGACAGGCATCTCCACCCGCTTGCGCCTCAGCCCGAGGCGCATGAGCTCGAGCTTGGCCAGCGCCTGGCGGTGCACCTCGTCGGGCCCGTCGGCCAGGCGCAGGGTGCGCTGGTGGGCATACGAGCCTGCCAGCGGCGTGTCGGCGCTGACACCGGCGCCGCCATGGGCCTGGATCGCCCAGTCGATCACCTTGCAGGCCATCGACGGCGCGACCACCTTGATCATCGCGATCTCGGCCTGCGCCGCCTTGTTGCCCACCGTGTCCATCATCCAGGCGGCCTTCATCGTCAGCAGCCGCGCCTGCTCGATCATGCAGCGCGACTCGGCGATGCGCTCGTGCCACACGCCCTGCTCGGCCAGGTTGCGGCCGAAGGTCTCGCGCGAGGCGAGGCGCCGGCACATCAGCTCGAGCGCGCGTTCGGCGGCGCCGATCGAGCGCATGCAGTGGTGGATGCGCCCGGGGCCGAGGCGGCCCTGCGCGATCTCGAAGCCGCGGCCTTCGCCCAGCAGGAGGTTGGCCGCCGGCACGCGCACGCCGTCGAGGCGGATTTCCATGTGGCCTTGCGGTGCGTGCTCGTAGCCGAACACCGACAACGGACGCACGAGGGTGACGCCCGGGGTGTCGGCGGGCACGACGATCATCGACTGCTGCGTGTGGCGCGGCGCCTCGGGGTCGCTCTGACCCATCACGATGAAGACGGCGCACTGGCGTGCGCCGGCGCCGCTGGACCACCACTTGCGGCCGTCGAGCACGTAGTCGCCGCCGTCGCGACGGATGCGGCAGCGGATGTTGGTGGCGTCGGAGGAGGCCACGTCCGGCTCGGTCATGAGGAAGGCCGAGCGGATCTCGCCGCGCAGCAGCGGCTCCAGCCAGCGGTCCTTCAGCGCCTCGCTGGCGTAGCGTTCCAGCGTCTCCATGTTGCCGGTGTCGGGGGCCGAGCAGTTGAAGACCTCGCTGGCCCAGTCGACACGGCCCATGATCTCGCACAGCGGTGCGTACTCGAAGTTCGACAGTCCTTCGGGCGCGCGCGGCGAATGCGGCAGGAACAGGTTCCACAGGCCCTGCGCACGCGCCAGCGCTTTCAGCCGCTCGACCGTCGGGCTGGGCGCGTAGCCCGCCTGCCGCGACCAGGTGGCCTCGGCGGACTCCTGTGCGACCGCCTGCTCGTTCGGCAGCACGTGCTCATCCATGAAGGCCTGGAGCCGTTCGCGCAGTGTGCGGGCGCGGTCGCTTTCCTGGAAGAAGTGCATCGTCGGCTCCTCGTTCGGTGGGGTGGGTGCGGGATTCAGGGGTCGGGTGCGTTGCCGTTCAGCACGGCCCAGGCGAGCTCGGCCACGGGCTGCGCCTGGCGGCCCATGTCGCCCGCCTGCGGATGCGCGGCGTGGCCCTGTGCGTGACGGTGGCCGATGCCCTGCAGGATGGCGGCGAGCCGGAACAGCTGCACACCCAGATAGAACGGCCAGTCCGCCTGCAGCGCCTCGCGCAATGCGTCGCCTCGCGCGGGGTCGGCATGCGTCACGTAGCGCGCGAGCACGGCCTGCAGCGATGGCGTGCCGGGGGTCAGGCCCTGCGGCGCCAGCAGGCCGCGCAGCGGCCCGGCCGGGAGATACCAGGCCATCGCGTGATAGCCGAGGTCGCCCAGTGGATGCCCGAGGGTGGAGAGCTCCCAGTCGAGCACGGCGCGCAGGCGCGGCGCGTGTTCGTCGACGATGAAGTTCTCGAGGCGAAAGTCGCCGTGCGTGAGCACGGCCGGGAGCTCGCCCGCGGCAGACGGCACGCGCTGCGGCAGCGCCTCGACGAGCCGCTGCATCGCGGCGATCGGCGCGATGCCGCCGGACACCGCCTGCGTGTACTGCCGGCTCCAGCGCGTGATCAGGCGCTCGAAATAGCCCTCGGGGCGCCCGAAGCCGGCCAGTCCGAGCGCGCGCCAGTCCAGGCGATGCAGCGCGGCCAGCACGCGGATCGCGTCCTCGTGCAGCGCGCTGCGCTGCGCGGGGGCCAGTTCGGGCAGGCGCGCATCGCGCAAGACGCGCCCGTCGACGTGGGCCATCAGGTAGAAGGCCGCGCCGATCACGCTTTCGTCCTCGCACAGCGCCAGCGGCCGCGCCACCGGCACCTCGCTGCCGTGAAGCGCACTCAGCACGCGAAACTCGCGCTCGATCGCGTGCGCGCCCGGCAGCAGCAGGTGCGACGGGCCGGGTCGCGCGCGCAGCACCCAGCGCCGGCCGTCGTCGGCGTCGAGCAGCCAGGTCGGGTTGGATTGGCCGCCGGTGATGCGCTGGGCCTGCCATTGCGCCGGCTCGGCGGGCCAGCCGGGCACGCGATCGCGCAGCCAGTCGTGCAGCCGCGCGGCCTCGGCGTGCGCGAGGGCGGGCGCCGAGGCCGTGGCGACGGCGTCGCCGGATGCGTGCGGGCTCATGGCGTGGGCCGGTGCGCGGCTTGGACGTCAGTCGACGACGAAGCCGGAGGCCTTGATCACCGGCTGCCAGCGCTGCGCATCCGCGGCGCCGCGCCGGGCCAGCTCCTCGGGCGAGCCGCCCACGGGCAGGTAGCCCATCGTCAGCAACCGCGCCTTCACGTCGGGGTGCGCCAGCGCCTTGACCATCGCGGCGTTCCACTCGCGGATCGCCGCGGCTGGCGTGCCGGCCGGCGCGTACAGGCCGTTGAAGCCCATGCCGCTGATCGCGGGGAAGCCCTGCTCGGCGAAGGTCGGCACGTCGGGCAACTGCGGCACGCGCTTGTCGGAGGACACCGCCAGCACCCGCAGCTTGCCGGCCGTGTGCTGTTCGGTGAGGCTGCTCAGCACGTCCACCATCGACGACACCTGTCCGCCCATCAGAGCGAGCATGCTGGGCGCGCTGCCCTGGAACGGAATCTCCTGCATCGGCACGCCGATCGTCTGGCCGAGGGCCAGGCCGAAGAAGTGGTGCGGCGCGCCGTGGGCGGGGATGGCGAAGGTCGCCTTCTTCGGATTCTTCTTCGCCCAGTCGACGTACTCGGCGAGCGTGCGCGCCGGCGGCTCGGTGCCGACCGCGATGGCGAACGGAAACTCGGTGACGATGCCCACGGGCACCAGGTCGCGCTGCGGGTCGTAGTTCAGCTTGCGGAAGGTGAAGGGATAGAGCGCCACCAGGGCGTCGGGGCCGAGCATGACGGTCGAGCCGTCCGCCGCCGAGGCCTTGAGCGCATCGACGGCGAGACGGCCGCCCGCGCCCGACTTGTTCTCGACGATCACCGGGCGGCCCAGCTCGTCTTTCATCTTCTCGGCCAGCAGGCGCGCCAGCGTGTCGAACGAACCGCCGGGCGCGAAGCCGACCAGGATGCGCGCCGGCTGGCCCTGTGCGTGGGTCGCACCGGCCAGGGCGAGGCCGAGCGCAAACGCGCTCAGCCCGGCGAGCAGCCTGCGGCGCGGCAGGGCAGCGTGAGAAGGCGTGGAAGGGGGGAAGGGCATCGTCGTCTCCTGATGGGTGGCGGGCCGGAGTTCATCGAACGTTGTCGGATTGTCCGACCGAAAGTTTCGGCGAAGTTCGACCCGCGGAGGAGGCGAGGAAACCCCAATGCGCCGCGGCGTGCCGCGGCCCGCGTGCCGACGATCGGTGCCCGGGAGCGTGCTCGGCTGGCTGGCGGCGCAGTCGGCGCTGCCGTTCGGACCGCTGGCCGCGGGCTGAGCCCGCGTCGCGGGGCGGGGCGCGTCAGGCCGCCTCAGCCAGGAACTGCGAGACCGTGTTCACGAACCCGCGCGAGGCCTCGCCGCGCTCGAACACGGTGTGCCCATGGCCGGGCGGGCAGACGAACCGCGAGCCGGCGATCAGGGCGGCGAGCTCGACGCCGAGCGCGAGCGGCACGTTGACGTCGTCGGCGAAGTGCGTGACCAGCGTCGGACAGGCCAGTTGCGGCGCCACCAGGCCATCGCCCCGTCCATCGAATGCCGCATGCGCTGCGCCATGTGCCGCTGCAGGGCCACCGGCGCCGCCGGCTCCAGCGCGCTGACCCAGAACTGGCGGAACTCGTCGCTCGGCAGGTCCCATCCCACGCGGGCCAGCTCGCGCTTGGCGAGCGCCTGCGCGCGCACGGCGGGGTCGTCGCTGCAGTAGCGGTGGCGCGCGTATCCGCCGTGCAGCACCAGGCGCTCGGCCCGCTGCGGGTGGCGCGCCGCGTACGCGACGGCGATCGCGGCGCCCTGCGAACGGCCGAACAGCACGACCCGCGGCACGCCCAGGTGTTCGATCACCGCCTGCAGGTCGGCCACCCAGGCGTCGAACGTCACCTGCTCGACCTCACGCTGCGACAAGCCGCAGCCGCGCGCGTCGAAGGTGACGAACCCGTGCCGCTGCGTGAAGGCATCGAGGTCGTTGGCGAGCAGCGGATCGCTGGAGTCCAGGCCCACCTGCACCATGTAGTTGCCGGCGCGAATCACCAGCGGGGCCACGGCGCCGAAACGCGCTACTGCCAGCCGCACACCGTCGGGCGCCCGGCAGTGGCTCACCACCGCGGGGGTGCGCGCCGACGGGCCGTCGGCCGGTGCGCTGTGCGTCGACAGCGACAGGAGCGCGTAACCCAGGCGCGGCATCGTGCCCAGCAGGTGCTTGCGCCGCTCGCCGAGCGCTTGGCGGATCTCCTTCACGCATTGCACCAACGAGTCCTCGGTGACGATGGCGTCAGGCCAGACCGCGCTCAGCAGCGCGTCCTTGCTCACCAGCCGGTCTGCGTGGCGCGCCGGGTGGGCCAACCGCGCGGCGGTGCGGGGTCGCAGCCGGCACACGCGGCCGTCGAGGTGCAGTTCGCCGCTCAGCGCGTCGAAGCGCCCCCCCGGCGACTTTCAGCGGCTTGTCTTTACCCGATCTTTCGTCGGCTGTCGGGACATCGGGGCACATCGGCGCGGTTCTGCATCCGCCGTCGCGGGCGTTGTGACGGCTCATCGAAGGATTGCCATGACCCCCTGCCCTCGTTACCACCCGCTGCCCGCGCGCGCCGTCGCGGGCTGCGTTGCGGCGGCCGTCGCCGCCACCGCCGCCGTGATCGGCGCACCGCTGATGCCTTTCCACGCGGCGAGCGCGACGCCGTGGCGGCGCGCGTGACCCACTGCGACCTGCGCTTTGGCGCCACGCAGCGCAAGGCCTGCCTGCAGGCGGTGCTGGCGGGCGGCGGCGCGACCCGCCTGGCCACCCGCTGAACTCAGCTGCCGATGACGCCGCCGACGCATTTGGTGATCACCACCGTCGCCGAACGCGGCCGGCCGCCGGCCTGGTAGTCGGGCCAGTTCGGGAACTTCGCCGGCTCGGCCGGGTCGCTGCGGTCGCTCGGCGTTTCGCCCGGATGCTGGACGTTGACGAACATCGTCGCACCGGCATCCTGCTCGGCACCTTCGCCGCCGTGCTGCTGAACCTCGTGCTCAACGCGCGGCAGAGCGCGACGGCGGCGGAGGCACAGCTGCACGCGGCGCACTGATAAACCGCTCCGGTGCGAGCGCCGTCGCCGACGGCGCTCGTCGCCTGTGCGGCGCGAGCTTCGGCGCGAGTGACCGTCCGGCGCCCACACGCCCGGGGCGGCCGACCCGGCACCTCCATCGCGGCGTGCAGCCGCGCAGCGAACTCGACCGTGCTGCGGCATGGCCCGTCGCCGTACCCGCGGCTGGCTCCAATGGCCGATTCAGCGCGGCGACGCGACGGGCACAGTGCGTCGCATCGACCGCCGCACCGTCATGCCGCCGCCCCTCGCCCTCCTGCCCCGCCGCGCGGCCCTTGCCCTCGCGGCGCTCGTGCTTGCCGTGGCCGCGGTCGCCGCGACGGCAGCTGGCGCCGAGTTACCTACCCGTCTCTCGGCCACCGGCGCGCCGATGCCGGGGCAACCGCTGCCGACCGGCGTCGCGGCGTTCACGCCGCAGTACCCGCTGTGGTCGGACGGCAGCGACAAGCGGCGCTGGATCCGCCTGCCCGCCGGCACCGCGATCGACGCGTCGGACCCCGACGCGTGGGTGTTCCCGCCGGGCACGCGGCTGTGGAAGGAGTTCTCCGTCGACGGCCGGCGCGTCGAGACGCGCCTCATCGAGCGGATGGACGACGGATCGTGGCGCTACGCGGCTTACGTGTGGGACGCCGACGGGCGTGACGCGACGCTGGCGCCTGCGCGCGGCGTGACGCTGGCGGTGCCCGGCGCGCCGAACGGGCGCTACACGGTGCCGTCGCGCGGCGACTGCGTCGCCTGCCACGGCAGCGCGCGCGCTGCGGTGCTCGGCTTCGCCGCGCTGCAGCTGTCGCCCGACCGCGACCCGCTGATCACCCGCGGGGCCGCGCGCCCCGGTGACGTCGACCTGCGCAGCGCCGCGGCGCGCCGCTGGCTGCGCGGGCTGCCCGCGGCGCTGCTCGCCGACGCACCGCGCGTCGCCGCCGCGACGCCGGTCGAGCGCGCCGCACTCGGCTACCTGCACGGCAACTGCGCGCACTGCCACAACGACGGCGACGGCCGCGCGCCGGTGCGGCTGACGCTGGCGTTGTCGGTGGCCGACCCGGTGGCGTCGCGCGACGCGGTGCTGCGCACGCTGGTCGACGCCGCGAGCCGCTGGCGCGCGAGCGGCGACAGCGCCGACGCCAGGGTCGTCGTCGCCGGCCGCCCCGACGACAGCACGCTGTTCGTGCGCATGCGCTCGCGCGACCCGCGCACGCAGATGCCGCCGCTGGGCAGCGTCGCCCCCGACCCCGAAGGTCTGGCGCTGGTGCAGCGCTGGATCGAACACCACCTCGCACCGACCAAGGAGCAGCAGCCATGACCACGACCCCCCACCCCTCGACCCCCGCCCCGTCCGCGGCCTGGCGCCGCGCCGTGGCCGCCGCGCTGGCCGCCGCCGGTGTGCTCGCCGCCGGCAGCGCCGCGGCGCAGGGCACGCAGGCGCCGACCGCCGAGAAAGCCGCGCGCGGCAAGTACCTCGTCGCCACCGCCGGCTGCATGGACTGCCACACGCCGATGAAGATGGGCGCCAACGGCCCCGAGTGGGACATGGCGCGCATGCTGTCGGGACACCCCGAGCAGCTCGTGATGCCGCCGGTGCCGGCGTTGCCCGACGGGCCGTGGCTGGTGATCTCGTCGGCGACCAACACCGCGTTCGCCGGCCCCTGGGGCGTGAGCTTCGCCGCCAACCTGACGCCCGACCCCGACACCGGGCTGGGCCCGTGGAGCGCGCGCGACTTCCGCCAGACGATCCGCACCGGCCGCCACCTGGGGCGCGGGCGCGAGGTGCTGCCGCCGATGCCGATCCCGGTCTACAACAACTTCACCGACGAAGACCTCGACGCGATCTACGCCTACCTGAAGTCGATTCCGCCGGTGCGCAACCGCGTGCCCGAGCCTTGGGCGCCGGCCGCGGCGAAGTGAACGCCGTGCGGCCGCTCAGCGCAGCGGCTCGATGCCGCACAGCACGGCGTCGTCGGGGGCGACCTCGAGCATCGCCTTGGCGGTGGCGACTTCGGCCGCCGGCGGCAGCTTGACGCCGTTCTTCACCGCCAGCAGCTCGGCCATCACACTGACGGCGATCTCCGCCGGCGTCTTGCTGCCGATGAAGAACCCCACCGGCCCGCGCAGGCGCGACAGCGCCGCCGCGCTGACGTCGAAGTGCTCGGCCAGGCGCACGCGGCGCGCGTCGTTGTTGCGCCGCGACCCGAGCGCGCCGACGTAGAACGCCTCGGTGCCCAGCGCCTCGATCAGCGCCAGGTCGTCGAGCTTGGGATCGTGCGTCAGCGCGACGACGGCGCTGCGGCGGTCGGGACGGAAGGCGCGCACGACGTCGTCGGGCATCTCGGCGCTGAGCGCGACGCCGGGCACCGACCAGCCACTGCGGTACTCGATGCGCGGGTCGCACACCGTGACGGTGAAGCCGTTGAACAGCGCCATCGTCGCCAGGTACTCCGACAGCTGGCCGGCGCCGATCAGCAGCAGCCGCCACCCCGGGCCGAAGGTCACCGCGAGCCCCGCGTCGTCGCGTTCCAGCGCGTCGGGGCGCTCTGTGGCTTCGAGCGTCACGGCGCCGTCGGCCAGCCGCACGCGGCGGCGCACGAGCGCGCCGCCCTCGAGCCGCGCGACGAGGTCGGCGAGCGGCGCCGCGTCGGGGTCGAACTCGAGCAGCAGCTCGAGCGTGCCGCCGCAAGGCAGGCCGAAGCGGTGCGCCTCGTCGGCGCTGACGCCGTAGCGCACGAAGCGCGGCGCGCCTTGCGGCATGCCGGCGTCGTGCACGTGGCAGGCGATCAGGTCGTCTTCGATGCAGCCGCCCGACACCGATCCGACGACGGTGCCGTCGTCGCGCAGCGCCAGGATCGAGCCCACCGGCCGCGGCGACGACCCCCAGGTGCGCACCACGGTGGCGAGCAGCGCGCGGCGCCCTTCGCCACGCCAGTCGCGCAGCGCGCGCAGCACCGTCAGGTCGAGGTTGTCCATGACGGCAATCGTACGGCGCTCAGGCCGCCAGGCAAGCGCGCAGGCCCCGGTCGAGTTGAGCCTCGTCAAGCTCGCGGCCGATGAACACCACCTTGCTCGCAGGTGCGCGGACGCCCCAGGCGTCGGCCGGCTGCAGGTCGATCAGCCGGTGCACGCCCTGCAGCACATGGCGACGCTCGTCGCCGGCGATCGCGACGACCCCCTTCAGGCGGAACAGCTGGTCGCCGCGCTCGTCGGCCAGCCCCGCCAGCCAGTCGAGCAGGCGCTGGCGGTCGAAGGCGGCGTCGAACATGCGCGACACCGAGCCGACCGACGGGTCGTGCGCGTGGCCCACCGGTGCGCCGTGGTCGTGGTCGTGGTCATGGTCGCAATGTTCGTCGCAGGTGTGCCCCAGCGCCTCGTCCTGCATCACCATCGGCGGCGGCATGAAGCCGCCGATGCCGAGGATGCGGCCGACGTCGACCTTGGCGTAGCTCGAACGCAGCATCTCGGCGGTCTCGTTGATCTTGCGCACGCGCGCCTCGAGCGTGGCGAGTCCGTCGCCGTCGGCGAGGTCGATCTTGTTGATGACGATGCGGTCGGCGGTGACGAGCTGCTCGACGGCCTGGTTGTCGGCGCCGTCGAGCTGCGGGTCGTCCAGGTGCGCCAGGGCGTGCTTGGCGTCGACCAGTGTGACGATCGCGTCGAGCCGCACCTGGCGCGCGACCTCGTTGTCCATGAAGAAGGTCGCCGCCACCGGCGTCGGGTCGGCCAGGCCGCTGGTCTCGACCAGGATGTGGTCGAAGCGTTCGCGCCGCGCGAGCAGCTTCTGCAGCACCTGCACCAGGTCCTCGCGCACGTCGGCGACGCAGCAGATGCAGCCGTTGGTCATCTGGTAGATCTCCTCCTCGCTGCTGAGCACGAGGTCGGAGTCGACGTCGATCTCACCGAACTCGTTCTCGATCACCGCGATGCGGTGGCCGTGGCGCTCGGTCAGGATGTGGTTCAGCAGCGTCGTCTTGCCCGCGCCCAGGAAACCGGTGAGGATGGTGACGGGGACGGGGCGCTCGCGCTGGAACAGGATCGGTTCGCTCATGGATTCACCTCGGCCAGGGCCTGGAGGACTTTCTCGGGGGTGATCGGGAAGGCGCGGAAGCGCACCCCGATCGCGTCGTGGACCGCGTTGGCGATCGCCGGGCCGATGGCGATGATCGGGTCCTCGCCGATGCCCT
>CAZUBF010000098.1:0-14048 GCA_964618555.1 uncultured Azohydromonas sp. | reverse complement strand
TGTCCTCGAACCCCGCGATCGACAGCTCGTAGGGCACGTCGATGCCGCTGGCCTGTTTGAACTGCGGCAGCAGGTGGCCGAACAGGCCCGACTGCTCGGTCGAGGTGGTCGACGCGACGACGATGAACTTGTCCTGCGCGTGCGCCGGGGCCAGGCCCAGCGTCGCGACGGCGGCGCATGCGGCCAGTGCGCCGGCGACGCTGCGGCGGGCGATGAAGCGGAAGGTCATGGCAGTTCTCCTTGGAGGAATTGCGCCGCCGCGTGGGGCAGCGGGTCGTGGAAGAAGCTCGCGGTGGGCCGGTCGACGACCGGGCGCCCCTGCTCGAGGTAGATCACGCGGCTGGCCAGGCGCTTGACCTGGCCCAGGTTGTGGCTGCTCATCACCACCGTCATGCCCTCGGCGGCGAACTCGGCGACCAGCGCCTCGATGTCGCGTTTGGCGTGCGGATCGAGGCTGGCGGTGGGTTCGTCGAGGAACAGCACCTGCGGCTGCACCGCCCAGGCGCGCGCCAGCGCCACGCGTTGCTGCTGCCCGCCCGAGAGCACGCGCGCCGGGCGTTGCGCCTCGCCTTGCAGCCCCACGCGCGCCAAAGCCGCCAGCGCGCGCTCGCGCCGACCGGCGCGCGGCACGCCGGCCAGCCACAGCGCCAGCTCGACGTTGTGGCGCACCGACAGGCGCAGCAGGAACGGCCGCTGGAACAGCATCGCCTGGCGCGGTTCGCGGCCTTGCGGCAGGTGGCGCGCTCCGCCGCCCAGGTGCGCGCCGAGCTGCCCGTGCAGCAGGCGCAGCAGCGTGGTCTTGCCGCTGCCGTTGCTGCCCACCAGCGCGATACGCTCGCCGGCGTGCACCGCCAGCGACACCTCGTGCAGCGCCGTGCGGGCGCCGAAGCGCACGCTGGCGCGATCGAGGGCGATCAGCGCGTCGCCGGCGTGCGACGCCGCCGCCGGCGCGGGTGGCGGCGCGGCGACGGCCACCGGCACGCTCACCGCACCGCCTCCTGCCCCAGCTGCACGCGGCGCGCGCCGGCGATGCCCAGGTTGATCAGCGCGACCACGCCGAGCAGCACGATGCCCAGCGCCAGCGCCAGCGGCAGGTCACCCTTGCTCGTTTCGAGCGCGATGGTGGTGGTCATCACCCGAGTGACGCCGGCGATGTTGCCGCCGACGATCATCACCGCGCCGACCTCGCTGATCGCGCGGCCGAACGCGGTGAGCACGATGGTCAGCAGCGCCGCGCGTTCGTGCACCAGCAGCAGCGCGGCGGCGAGCATCGGACCGGCGCCCATCGAGCGCAGTTGCTCGCCGTTGCCGTGCATCGCGTCGGCCACGAGCTGGCGCGTCAGCGCAGTGACCAGCGGCAGCACCAGCACGGTCTGCGCGATCACCATCGCCGCGGGCGTGAACAGCAGCCCGAGTTCGCCCAGCGGCCCCGAGCGCGACAGCAGCAGGTACACCGTGAGCCCGACGACCACCGGCGGCAGCGCCAGCAGCGTGTTCAGCGCCAGCACCAGTGCACGGTGGCCGGGAAACCGCGCCACCGCCAGCCAGGCGCCGGCGGCCAGCCCGATCAGCGCGCCGGCCAGGCAGGCGCTGCCGCTGACCTGCAGCGACAGCACGACGACCTGCCACAGCGCCGCGTCGGCGCCCGCGATCAGCGTCGCCGCGGTGCTCAGGCTGTCGGCGAAGGCGCCCATCGTCCCCGGAGTCGGCTGCGGTCAAAGCGACGCATTCTGGTCGACCCCCGTCGACGCGGCGATATGTCGTCGCTTGCATAGCCTGGCGCGGCGGGAGCCGCGCGCGGCACATCAGAGCGTGCAGGAACGAAAGCCGCAGAAGCCCTGGTCTCGCGTCGGCGCAGCGAAGCGCCGCGCCTTGGGGTGGCGCAGCGCCGGCGCGGTGAGCCACGACGCGCCGCGCAGCACGCGCCGCCCGACGGTCGCCGCCGCCGGCACGGCGGTGCCACCGGGGTAGGCACGCGCGCGGTCGGCGACCCACTCCCACACGTCGCCCCAGGCGAAGCCGCGCGAGGCGGCGCTCGCGGCGGCGCGCTCCCACTCGGCTTCGGTGGGCAGCCGCCGTCCGGCCCAGCGGCACCAGGCCTCGGCCTCGAAGGCACCGACGTGGCGCGCCGGCTGGGTGGCAGCGGCGCGCACCAGCAGGCCCTGCTCGCGCAACGCGACGCCGTGGCGCAGCTGCTCGACGTAACGCGGGCAGCGGGGCCCCGCCTGGCGCACCTGCGCCTGCAGCCAGTCCCAGCCGTCGTCGCTCCACCAGCGCCGCTCGTCGTAGCCACCGTCCTCGACGAACTCGACGTACTGCGCCCAGCTCACCGGGAGCGCGTCGATCTCGCCTTCGGGCAGCGCCACCTCGTGCGCCCACTGCTCGAGCGCCGGCATGAAGCCGCCCGGTACGCTGCCCAGCGTCCAGCGCCGCGCCGGCAGCGCGACGCGATCGCGAGGCGAGCGCGTCGGCAGTGGCGCACGCAGCCCTTCGGTGCCGGCGGCCGACAGGCCGACCGCCTGCGCCAACTCGGCGAAGTCCTCGTGCAGCCGCAGTTCCTGCTGCAGCGCAGCGCGGAACACGAACAGCGCGTCGTCCCGGTCGTCGCGCAGTTGGGTGAGCAGGTCGAGCGTGGTCTCGAAGGTGGCCATCAGCCACTGGCGCAGCGCCTCGCCTTCGGGCAGGGCGAGCGACCAGCGCTCGGCGCGCGTGCTGGCCTGCGGGTGCCACCAGCGGTCGGCGTCGGGCTCGATCGACGCCAGCCGCGGTCCGAGCGGGTCGGCGGCGTCGCCGCGCGCGCGCTGCACGTGACGCGCGATCCACCAGTCCTGGAACCAGCCGGCGTGACCGGCCAGCCACTGCGGCGGGCTGAAGCGATCGGCGTCTTCGGGGGCGACCGTGCATGCGCCGTGCGACTCGAACGCCGCGAGCCACTGCAGCGTGCGGTTGCGCGCGCACATCAGCGCCAGCGACAGCGGCTCGCGCCCGCCATGGCGCAGCACGTCGGGGTCGTCGACTTCGGACATCGCGGTCATCGCTGCGCGGCATTATGGGCAACCGGGCCTTGTCGCCGCAGGGACAGGGCACGATCGAACGAGCGTGCTAAAAACGCTGGCCCGAGTCTGTCGTACGGAGACCGCATGGACCTGAACTTCACCGCGGAGGAGCTCGCCTTCCGCCAGGAAATCCGGCAGTGGGTGACCGAGAACCTGCCGCCCGACATCAGCCACAAGGTGCGCCACGCGTTTCGCCTGAGCCGCGACGATCTGCAACGCTGGGCGAAGATCCTGGGCAAGAAGGGCTGGCTCGGCTGGGGCTGGCCCAAGTCCTTCGGCGGCCCGGGCTGGAACGCGGTGCAGAAGCACCTGTTCGAGGAGGAATGCGCGCTGGCCGGCGCACCACGCGTGGTGCCGTTCGGGCCGGTGATGGTCGCGCCGGTGATCATGGCCTTCGGCACGCCGGAGCAGCACAAGCGTTTCCTGCCCGGCATCGCCAGCGGCGAGGTGTGGTGGAGCCAGGGCTACAGCGAGCCGGGCGCAGGTTCGGACCTGGCGAGCCTGAAGACACGTGCCGAACGCGTGGGCGACAAGTACATCGTCAACGGCCAGAAGACCTGGACCACGCTGGGCCAGTACGGCGAGTGGATCTTCTGTCTGGTGCGCACCAGCCACGAGGGCAAGCCGCAGACCGGCATCAGCTTCCTGCTCATCGACATGAAGAGCCCCGGCATCACGGTCAAGCCGATCGTGCTGCTCGACGGCGAGCCCGAGGTCAACGAGGTGTTCTTCGACAACGTCGAGGTGCCGGCGGAGAACCTGATCGGCGAGGAGAACAAGGGCTGGACCTACGCCAAGCACCTGCTGGCGCACGAGCGCACCAACATCGCCGACGTCAACCGCGCCAAGCGCGAGCTCGAGCGCCTGAAGCGCATCGCGAAGGCCGAGGGGCTGTGGGACGACACACGGTTCCGTGACCAGATCGCGCTGCTCGAAGTCGACGTCGTTGCGCTCGAGATGCTGGTGCTGCGCGTGCTGTCGGCCGAGAAGAGCGGCAAGCAGAGCCTGGACATCGCAGGCCTGTTGAAGATCCGCGGCAGCGAGATCCAGCAGCGCTACACCGAGCTGATGATGCTCGCCGGCGGACCGTTGTCGGTGCCGTTCATCCACGAGGCGATGGAAGCCGGCTGGCAGGGCGACCAGGCGCTGGGCGGCCTGTGGCCCGGTGGCGCGGCACACTGCGCGCCGCTGGCGGCGACCTACTTCAACTACCGCAAGACGACGATCTACGGCGGCTCGAACGAGGTGCAACGCAACATCGTTGCGCAGACCGTGCTCGGCAGCTGAGGGGCGAACGATGGACTTCGACTTTTCGGACGACCAGAACGCGCTGCGCGACGCCGTCGCGCGCTGGGTGGACAAGGACTTCGGCTTCGAGCGCCGGCACGCGATCGCGAAGGCCGGTGGGTGCACGCGCGACGTGTGGGGCGAACTGGCCGCACTCGGGCTGACCGGCCTGGCGGTGCCGCCCGAGCACGGCGGCATGGGCTTCGGCGCCGTCGAGGCGATGGTGGTGATGGAAGAACTCGGCCGCGGGCTCGTCAACGCGCCGTACGCGCAGGGCGCGCTGGTGGCGCCGTCGCTGCTGGCGCACGCCGACGCGACGGTCAAGGGCACGTGGCTGCCGAAGGTCGCCGACGGCTCGGCGCTCGTCGTGCTGGCGCACCAGGAGCGTGGCGCGCGCTACCGCATCGACCAGGTCGCCACGCGTGCCGCCGAAGCCGGCGCAGGCTGGGCGCTGACGGGCACGAAGAGCGTGGTGCCCGCCGGCGACGAGGCGGACGCCTTCGTCGTGCCGGCGCACAGCGGCAGCGGCATCCACCTGTTCCTCGTCGCCCGCGACGCGCCGGGCGTCACGCTGCGCGGCTACCCGACGCAGGACGGCGCGCGCGCCGCCGAACTGACGCTGGCCGGCACGCCGGCGGCGCTGGTCGCGCGCGACGGTTTCGCGATGCTCGAACGCGCCGTCGACGTCGGCATCGCCGCCGCGTGCGCCGAAGGCGTCGGGCTGATGGACCGGCTGCTGGCGATCACCGTCGAGTACATGAACACGCGCAAGCAGTTCGGCGTGCCGATCGCCAGCTTCCAGGCGCTGCGCCACCGCATCGCCGACGTCAAGATGCAGCTCGAGCTGGCGCGCTCGATGAGCTACTTCGCCACGCTCAGGCTCGGCGACGAGCCGCCGACGCGCCGGCGCGCGCTATCGCAGGCCAAGGTGCAGCTCGGCCAGAGCATGCGCTTCGTCGGCCAGCAGTGCGTGCAGCTGCACGGCGGCATCGGCGTGACCGACGAGTACGCCGGCAGCCACTACTTCAAGCGGCTGACCGTGCTCGAGATGACCTTCGGCGACACGCTGCACCACCTCGGCGAGGTTTCGGCGCGAATGGGCGACACCGCGGGCGTCTTCGCCTGACGGCCGCGCGGCGGCCCGACGTCAGCGCGCCGTGTCGCGCGGCTCGCCCGGCGCTTCGGCCGCGCCGACGTGGCCGAAGCCGAGATGGTGCATGCACTCGCGCAGGATGACCAGCGCGGCGGCGACGTCGCGCCCGTGAGGCAGTTCGGCGGCGTCGATCGGCGTGCCGAGCGCGCGCGACGCGAGCCGCTGGAACAGCGCCTCGACGGCGTCGAGGTCGAGGCCGGCACCCGGCGCTTCGAGCCCGGGCAGCGTCAGCAACGGCGGGTGAGCCGTCACGAGCCGGTTGGAGTCGGTTCCCAGCTGACGCCACCCCGTCAGCGCGTCTTCGACGAGGTCGATGGCGCGTTCGAGCTCCCTCGGCGTCGGCGGGTCGTGGCGCAACGCGGACTCGGCCAGGCCACGCGGTCCGACCGCCAGCGTGACCGTGCGGCCGTCGACAAGCTCGAGCAGCGTGGACTGCGGTTGCAGGTGCAGGCGCACCGCCGGCGTGTTCATGGCGTCGGCGTCGCCAGGTGCTCGGCCACGCGCTGCACGACACGCGCGTCGATGCCATGCCCGAGTCCGGGCCACAGGTCCAGCGTCGCCGTGCCGCCGAGCGCACGCCATCGCGCGGCCGCTTCGGCGGCCAGCGACGCGGGGATCACCGCATCCTGCGTCCCGTGCAGCAGATGCAGCGCGACGCCCGCCGGCGCGCGCCGCGGCGCCTGCGCGAAGCGGCCGGCGAGCGCGACCACCCGCGCGGACAGCGGCTCGTGGATCTGCGTCGACTCGAGCGCCATGATCGCGCCCTGCGAGAACCCGATCAGCGTCGTCCCCTGCGCACCCGTGCCGCTGGCGCGCTGCCACGCGCGCACGGCGTCGACGAAACGCGGCATCGCCGCGGCGACGCGCGACGGGCGATTGACCTCGTCCACGCCCTGCACCGAGAACCACTGCCAGCCCCGCCCGAGGTCGCACGGGTCGGGCGAGCGCACGTTGACGACCCAGGCCTGCGGGTCGCGCGTGGCCAGCGACTCGCCGAGCGGGCGCAAGTCCTCGGCGTTCGAGCCGACGCCGTGGAACAGCAGCAGCAGGCGGCCGGCCGGCGGCGTCGCCGCCGGACGGTGGATCAACAGGTCGTCGCGCACTTCCCCACCTTCCGTCACGCCGCGGCGCCGAAGACGACCGCGTCCATGGCCAGCATGCCATGCGCGACGCCACCGTCGACCACGACCCAGCGCGCTCCGGCGGGCGCGGCGCCGGCGGCCACCAGCAGCGGCCAGAAGTGCTCGGCGCTCGGGTGGGCGCGTGCAGCGTGCGGTGCGTCGACCAGCGTGCGGCGCAGTCTGGCGCCGTCGCCGTCGGCCACCGCCTCGCGCACCCAGCCGGAGAATTCGGTGACGTACGGCTGATCGGCACCGTGGTGCCCCATGAACTCGGCGAGGTTGTGCGTCAGGCTGCCCGAGCCGACGATCAGCACCCCCTCGTCGGCCAGCGGCGCGAGCGCGGCGCCGAAGGCCCAGGCCGACGCGGCGTCGAGCCGCGACGGCAGCGAGACCTGGAACACCGGCACGTCGGCCCGGGGATACAGGTACCGCATCGGCACCCAGGTGCCGTGGTCCAGCCCGCGCTGATCGTCGGCCGCCGCGGGCCAGCCCGCGGCGTCGAGCGCTTCCAGCGCCCGTCGCGCCAGCTGCGGGTGACCGGGCGCCGGGTACTCGATGCGGTACAGCGCGGCGTCGAAGCCGCCGAAGTCGTGGATCGTCTGCGGCTGCACGGTGACGCCCACCCGTGGGCGCGGCGTCGTCCAGTGCGGCGAGACAACGAGCACCGCGTCGGGGCGCGGCAACTCGCGACCCAGTGTTGTCAGAACCGGCCCGGCCTGTCCGGGCTCCAGCGCGAAGGTCGGCGCGCCGTGCGAGACGAACAGGCTGGGCAGGCGAGCCATCATCGGCCCCCGTCGGCGCTCGCGGCCAGCGCCGCATCTGCCGACAGGCGACCGCCGCCGGTGAACAGCAGCGACACCGAGGCCGCGAACAGCGCGAGTGCGTACTCGTAGCCGCCCTTGTCGAGGAAGAAGCCCTTGCTGAAGTGCACGGCGAAGATGGCGATCAGCATCGCAACAGCCAGCGCCGCCGCGGCCGGACGCACGAGCAGACCGAACACCAGCGCCAGACCGCCGAAGAACTCGGCGGCGCCGGCCAGCAGCGCCATCAGGTAGCCCGGGTTCAGGCCGACCGAGCCGAAGAACTGCCCGGTGCCTTCGAGGCCGTAGCCGCCGAACCAGCCGAACAGCTTCTGCGCGCCGTGCGCGGCGAAGATGATGCCCACGGGCACGCGCAAGGCCAGTGCGCCGTAGCCGGCATCGGTGGACAGGGCGCGGTTGACGAAAGAGTTGCTCATCGAAGTCTCCAGAAGTGGGGTGAGAGGTGAAGTGAGGATGTGAAGGGAATTCAGGCCTTGCGGATCCACACCGGCGCGATGCCGGTGCCCAGCCCGGCGCCGTAGCCGAGGTAGATGTTCAGACCGGCCACCGGCTCGAGGTAGCGCGCGTTCTTCAGCGGCCCGGCGTCGACCACGGCGAACCCGATGCTCTCGGCGATCGTGCGGGCGGCGCGCTTCGCGCGTTCGCTGTCGCTGGCGACGAACACCTCGACCCGGCGGCCGTTGCCGAAGTCGGCGCCTTCGCCGAGCACCTGCGCGAACACCGTGTTGAAGGCCTTGACGACCTCGGCACCGGGCACCGCCTTGGCGATCTCTTCGGCCGCCGACGTGCCGTGCCCGATCGTCAGGCCCATGTAGTCGGCCGTCAGCGGGTTGGTGATGTCGACGACGACCTTGCCCGTCACGTCGCCGACGCTGCGCAGCGCCGCGACGGCGTCGCCGTAGCCGGTGGCGAGCACGACGGCGTCGGCGCCCTCGGCGGCGCCGGCGGCGGCAACGGCCTGGGCGCCGGCATTCGCGGCCGCCACCTGCGCCGCCTTCGCGGCGTCGCGCGCCGTGACGCTGACCTGGTGGCCGGCGCGGGTGAGTTGCTTGACGAAGGCGGCCCCCATGTTGCCGGCGCCGATGACGGTGATCTTCATGAACTGTCTCCTGGTGGCTGAAGCAGCACCTCGGCTGCGATGGGGAGACTGTAGAAGTTCCGCATCGCCGGATAAATAATCAGTTCATGTCTTGTTTGTCCCAAAATTCGGGACAATTGGCTGATGAACCGATTCGACGAGATGCAGGCTTTCGCCGCCGTGGTCGACGCCGGCAGCTTCGTGCGCGCCGCCGAGGCCCTGCAGGTGTCCAAGACCGCGGTGTCGCGACTGGTGGCCGACCTCGAGGCGCGGCTCGGTGTGCGGCTGCTGCATCGCACCACGCGCAGGCTGTCGCTGACGACCGAAGGGGAGGTCTTCCACGCGCGCTGCAAGGAACTGCTGGCCGGCGTCGACGAGGCCGAGGCCGAGGTGACGGCTGGGGCCGACGAGGCCGTCGGGCTGCTGCGGCTGAACGTGCCCGTCAGCTTCGGGCTGCTGCACCTGGCGCCGCTGTGGCCGGCTTTCCTGCAGCAGCACCCCAAGGTCACGCTGGACGTGACGCTGTCGGACCGCATCGTCGACCTGGTCGACGAGGGCTACGATTTGGCGGTGCGCATCGCGCGGTTGCCCGCGTCGTCGCTGGTCAGCCGCCAGCTCAGTTCGACGCGGCTCGTGCTGTGCGCGTCACCCGAGTACCTGCGCCGCCACGGCACGCCTGCGCACCCCGAGCAGATCGCGCAGCACACCGTGTTCAGCTACACGCTGCTCGCTTCCGGAGACACGTGGAACTTCGACGGCCCGCAGGGGCCGGTGACCGTGAAGGTGACACCGCGCATGCGCAGCAACAGCGGCGACACCTGCTGCGCCGCGGCGCTGCAGCACCAGGGCATCGTGCTGCAGCCGTCGTTCATGGTCGGCACCCACCTGGACTCGGGCGCGCTGGTCGAGGTGCTGCCCGACTACCGCTCGATCGAACTGGGGGTGTACGCGGTCTACGCCAGCCGCAAGCACCTCACGCCGAGGGTGCGCGCGCTGATCGACTTCCTCGCCGAGGCGTTTCGCATACGCACCTGGGCCTCGTGACGTCGACGCCGGCCTTCGTGCGGACGACAGGCGCGCCGTCGTCCGTCACGTCCCGGTCCCCGAGCTCAGGCGTTCTTCGGCAGCACGGTCAGCACGCGCACCACGAACGTGTGCAGCTCGCCCAGGTAGTTGCGCAGGAACTTCTCGGTGCCCTCGTCGGTGACCTCGCCCTCGGCGGTGATCAGGCCGGGCTTGAACTGCACGTAGGCCTCGACGTTGTTCATCAGCGGCGAGTTGCAGAAGCACATCACGCCGCGCAGATGGCTCTGCGCCACCGCGGTGCCGATCGATCCCGGCGAGGTGCCGATGATCCCCGAGGGTTTGCGCGCGAAGGAGTTCTGGCCCCACGGCCGGCTGGCCCAGTCGATGGCGTTCTTCAGCGCGCCGGGGATCGAGCGGTTGTACTCGGGCGTGACGAACAACAGCCCGTCGGCTTCCGCGATGGCCTGTTTGAAGGCGCGCGCCACCGGCGGGAAGTCGGCGTCGTAGTCGTAGCTGTACAGGGGCAGATCCTTGATCGGGATCTCGACGAGCTGCAGCTCCGGTGGCGCCAGCCGCGTCAGCGCCTTGGCGAGCAGGCGGTTGATCGAGCCGGTGGCGAGGCTGCCGACGAGGTAGCCGATCTTGTACGTGGCCATGGAGGTCTCCTGGTGGTGCGCGGTGCGCGGTGGACGCAGCCAGGCGACTGCCACTTCGGCATGGCGCTGGCGACGTGGGGGCGGCCGGGGTCGGGCGACGTGCGTGCGCGCCGCGCTTCGACCACGACGTGGCGGTGTCGCGCGATGGGCGACACGGGGATCATCGGGGTGGCGTGAGCGTCGACGGGCATCGGCTCGTCGACCGCAGCCGGGGCCGTCGTCGGCGCCGGCGCGACGCGCGCCGCAGGCGTCGGCCGCAGAGGTACGACAACGTGCACTCGCTTCTCCCGGCGTCGTGCCCGCGTCGACGATCTTCGCTCAGGCCCGCGGGTCCAACGGCTCGCAGCATAGGCTCGCAGTGCACGAACGGCAAGCCGGGGCCGACGGGTCACCACGGTCGGCCCTCGGCGACATGGCCCCGCGCAGCGTTTCGCCGCCCTCGCCACCGCCGGCCGTCGTGATCGCCGAGCCAGCGCGTCGCCTTCGGGCTGGTGTTCGCCGCACAATCGCACCGTCGCCACACCCACCCCTGGGCTGTGGCTCGCCCCGATGCCTGCTGCCGACCCGCCGCGCGAACGTGTCCCGATCGACGAGCTGCGCGACCTGATCCGCCTCGGCGAGGCGCTGCCGTTTCGCCTGCTCGACGCCGCCGAGCGGTTGCTGCTCGGCGAGGGGCAGGTGGTGGCGAGCGAACGCCAGTTCGAGCAGCTGCACGAACGCGGGGCCTGGGCTGAACGCGACCGGGTCGAGGCGGCGCGCGCCGCGGCGGCGCCCGAGCCGCCACGCGCGCCCACGCTGTTCGACCGCTGGGAGTCCCTGGTGTGGGATCTGGACGCGCTGCTGCAGCGGCTGGCCCAGGGCAGTGCGAACGCACCCGACGTGGTCGCGCTGGCAACGCGCGCGCTGGCGCTGCTCGAGCGTGACCCCGACGTGGCGCTGTTCGTCGCGGTGCGCCAGGACGACCGCCGCTTCGCCCTGTACGCGCTCACGCATTCGCTGCACACCGCGACGATCACGTCGCTGGCCGCGCGCCAGCTCGGCTGGGACGCAGCGCGCGTGATGTCGCTGGCCTGCGCCGCGCTGACGATGAACGCCTCGATCCAACGCCTGCAGGGACAGCTGGCCGAGCAGCACGACCCGCCCAACCTGCGCCAGCGCGAGGCCATCGAGCAGCACCCGCTGGCCTCGGCGCAGCTGCTTCGCGCCGCCGGCGTCGACGACGCGCTCTGGCTCGCCGCCGTCGAGCAGCATCACGAGCAGCCCGGCGGCGGCGGCTACCCGAAGGGGCTGTCAGCGCCCGACGAGGCGGCGCAGCTGCTGCGGCTGGCCGACATGCTCATGGCCAAGCTCACGCCGCGTGCGCACCGCGCTGCGCTCGAGCCGAGGCTGGCGATGCGCGACGTCTACCTCGCGGACCCCGACAAGCGTCTGGCCGCGGCGCTGGTGCGTGTGCTCGGCGTGCACCCGCCGGGCAGCGTGGTGCAGCTGGCCGGCGGCGAGGTCGGTGTCGTGACGCGCCGCGCCGCGGGCGGCCGCGGGCCGTGGGTGCACGTGCTCGGCGGCGGCGCCGCGCTGCGCGAGGTCGACGCGGCGGCGCCCGGACTGGCGATCGCGCAGGGTGCGCCGATGCCCCCCGGCGTGTCGCGCATCTACGCGGAGCAGGTCTACGGGCTGATCGCGGCCGACCCGGACTGACCCGGGCGACGGCGATAATGTCTTGATGCCCTCCCCCGCGGCGCGCCAGGACGCGATCACCGACGTCGCCGGGCTCAAGGTCGGCCACTTCACCCACCCGCATCGCGCCACCGGCTGCAGCGTCGTGCTGTGCGAAGCCGGTGCCACCTGCGGCGTCGACGTGCGCGGCGCCGCGCCGGGCACGCGCGAGACCGACCTGCTGCGCCCCGACGCGATGGTCGAGCAGGTGCACGCGGTGCTGCTGACCGGCGGCAGCGCCTACGGCCTCGACGCCGCCGGCGGCGTGATGCGCTGGCTCGACGAGCACGGCCACGGGCTGCCGGTGGGCCCGGCGCGCGTGCCGATCGTGCCGGCGGCGGTGCTGTTCGACCTGTGGCTGGGCGACGCGCGCATCCGCGCCGACGCCGACGCCGGCTACGCCGCGTGCAACCACGCCGGCACGCAAGCGCCGGCGCAGGGCAACGTCGGCGCCGGCGCCGGTGCGACGGTGGGCAAGCTGTGGGGCATCGCACGCGCGATGAAGGGCGGCATGGGCACCGCGTCGATCCGCGCCGCGGGCTTCACCGTCGGCGCGCTGGTGGCCGTCAACGCGCTGGGCGACGTGATCGACCCCGCCACCGGTGAACCGCTGGCCGGCGCACGCAGCGCCGACGGCCGCCACCTGCTGCGCAGTGCCGCGGCGCTGCAGCGCGGCGAGCTGCCCGAGTCGCCGCGCCCCGGGCTGGCGACGACGATCGGCGTCGTCGCCACCGATGCGCAGCTGACCAAGGCGCAGGCGCACCGCATGGCGACGATGGCCCACGACGGGCTGGCGCGCTGCATCAACCCCTGCCACACGCTCACCGACGGGGACACGCTGTTCGCGCTGGCCACCGGCATGGCCGGCCGGCCCGGGCCGATGACGCTGCTCGGCGCGCTGGCCGCCGAGGCGGTGACGCAGGCGGTGCTCAGCGCCGTGCGCCACGCCGTCGGGATGCCGGGGCTGCCGGCGGCGCGCGACTTCGGCGCGCCGCTGTAGGCAGCGCGATCGGCGCGACCCTGACCAGGTCAAGGTCGCGGGGGGAGCACACAGGTATCGTCGCCGCTTCTCCAGGGAGGACGTTCATGGCCAGGATCGAAGGCGTGTGCCGCGAAGTCTGCGACGCGACCGAGTACGTGACCATCGTGACGAGCGGGCCCGACGGGCCGCATCTCGCCGGCCACTGGGGCAACTACATGCGCATCGTCGATCCCGGCGAGACGGTGGTGTTCCCGGTCGGCCGCTTCCAGCGCACCGAGCAAAACCTGCGCGCGAACGGGCGCATCCAGTTGATGGTCGCGTCGCGCAAGGTGCAGGGCACGCGCAGCCCGGGCCAGGGCTGCGTGATCGACGGCACCGGCGAGGTCGTCGCCGCGGGCGAGTACGTCGACCTGGTGCGCGAGAAGTTCCCGTGGGCGCGCGGCGCGCTGGTGGTGCGGGTCGCGTCGGTGTCGACCCAGCTCTGAGCCGCGGGCCGCGCCGCGCCGCGCGCCCCCCGATCAGTGGGTCTGCGCCAGCTGCTCGAGGATCGCGGGGTTGTGGCTCCGGCCGGGCCTGCGGCCCTTGACTTGCGCCGATGCGCAAGTCAGCCTGCACCGGAACCCCGCGACGCAGCTGCGCCGCGCGGCACCTGCGGTGCCGCCTCGATCAGTGGGTCTGCGCCAGCTGCTCGAGGATCGCGGGGTTGTGGCTCCGGCCGGGCCTGCGGCCCTTGACTTGCGCCGATGCGCAAGTCAGCCTGCACCGGAACCCCGCGACGCGGCTGCGCCGCGCGGCACCTGCGGTGCCGCCTCGATCAGTTGGTCTGCGCCAACTGCTCGAGGATCGCGGGGTTCTCGAGCGTCGAGGTGTCCTGCGTGATCGTCTCGCCCTTGGCGATCGAGCGCAGCAGACGGCGCATGATCTTGCCGCTGCGCGTCTTCGGCAGGTTGTCGCCGAAGCGGATGTCCTTCGGCTTGGCGATCGGGCCGATCTCCTTGCCGACCCAGTCGCGCAACTCCTTGGCGACCTTCGCCGCATCCGCGCCGGTCGGCCGCGCCTGCTTGAGCACGACGAAGGCCGAGACCGCCTCGCCGGTCAGCTCGTCGGGGCGCCCGACCACGGCCGCCTCGGCGACCAGCGGATGCGAGACCAGCG
>CAZUBF010000097.1:0-14057 GCA_964618555.1 uncultured Azohydromonas sp. | reverse complement strand
CCGCGGCCTCGCAGAGCTCGGCCCCTTCGGCCCGTCCAAGCCCGCGCAGGCGGGCTCGGAGCCGCGGGCCTCAGCCCAGCAGGTTGGCGAGGGTCAGCAGGGCCAGCAGCAGCAGCCACAGCACCACCGAGCGCCAGACCAGCGCCACCACGCTTTGCAGGTGGGCAAGCTGCGGCGCCAATCCGGGGGTCGATCCTGCCGCCCCCTCGGCTTCGGCGCCGGCGCCGCGCGTGAAGGTCTTCGAACGATCCGGCGTGACGCCAGGAGCGGCGCTGCCGCCGAGCTGCACGCCGACCGCTCCGGCCGCGGCGGCAAGGATGATGCCCTCGTTGTGGTGCGCCCACAGGCCGGCGTCACGCCGCCAGCCGCCCACCGCCTCCTCGAAGTTGCCGACCACGGCAAAGCCGAACGCGGTGAGCCGAGCCGGCACGTGGTCGATCCAGCTGAACAAGCGCTGCGACAGCGCCTTGAGCCGCTCGTTGACCGGGACGTCGAGCGTGCGGCTGCGAAACGCCCAGTAGCGGCTGGCGAACTCGGCCATGCGGTACACCACCGCGCCGATCGGACCCAGCCCCAGCGCCGACAACAGCACGAACCAGAAGAACACGCCGAACACGTGGCGGTGCGCGGCGAGCAGCGCGTGCTCCAGCACGTGGCGCAGCAGCTCGGTACGGGGCAACTCGCTGGCATCGAGGTGCCGCCACTCCGCCAGCAGCGCGCGCGCCGCAGCTTCGTCGCCGCGCTCGAGGTGATCGCGAATGCCGCTGAAGTAGTGGCTGAACGGGCGGAAGCCCAGCGTCACGTAGAGCACCGCGACGTCCAGCGCCAACGTGGCCAGCGCGCCGAACGGTCGCAGCGCCAGGTGCACCGCCAGCACCAGCAGCGCCGGCGCCGTGACCGCGATGATCCACACCAGCACCGTGTGGTGCTGGCGTCCGGCGTCGAAGTTGCGCCCGGTCCACCCGACCCAGGTGATCAGCGCGTGGTGCACCCGGTTGTCGCGCGGCAGCGGCTTGAGCTGCTCGAGCACGAGGGCCAGCACGACGGCGAAGAAACTCATCCGCGCCGATGATAGCGGCGCGGCACTCGATCAGTCGGCGAGGAAGCGGTAGAGGTTGCGCAGCATCGCCGCGGTGGCGCCCCAGATGAAGTACGGCCGCTCGCCGCCAGGCGGCGCCCACGGCATCGACAGGAACTGGCGACGCACGCCGGCCATCTCGAACGCGTGGCGGTGGTGATGCGCCGGCGTCATCAGGAACGCCAGCGGCACCTCGAACACCTCGGCGACCTCGAACGGATCGGGCGCCAGCGCGAAGCCCGGGCGCACCAGCGCGACGACCGGGGTCACCTGGTAGCCGGTGATCGTCGTGTACACGGGCAGTCGGCCGACCACCTCGACCTGCGTTGGCACCAGGCCGACTTCTTCCTCGGCCTCGCGCAGCGCCGCGGCGATGGCGTCGGCGTCGGACTGTTCCTGACGCCCTCCGGGAAAACTGATCTGGCCGGCGTGGTCGCGCAGGCGATCGGTGCGCCTCGTCAGCATGACCGACACGCCCTGATCGTGCTGCACCAGGGGCACCAGCACCGCGGCGGGCGACGGGGCCTGGGTCAGCAGTTCGCGTGCGTCGCCGGCGAGTTCGGGCTGCCAGTCGCGCGGCGCGGCGAAGCGCTCGCGCAACGCCTGCGGCAGCAGCCGCTGGGCCGGCACGGCAGCGAGGTGCGAATCGGTGCCGATCACCGGCACCGACTCGGGATCGACGATGCGCGCATAGGCGGCGCTGCGCGGGCGCGGCGAACGCGAGCCTTCGTCGTGGTCGGACATGCTCGGGGCGCCCGCGAGTGAGCGTGCGGCCGCCTGCACGAGACGGCCGGTGGCTCGGTCCGGGGTCAGGCCAGCTTTTCCTTGATGCGCGCCGACTTGCCGCTGCGCTCGCGCAGGTAGTACAGCTTGGCACGGCGCACGTCGCCGCGGCGCTTGACCTCGATGCCCGCGATCAACGGGCTGTACAGCTGGAACGTGCGCTCGACACCCTCGCCGCTGGAGATCTTGCGCACGATGAAGCTGCTGTTCAGCCCGCGGTTGCGCTTGGCGATCACCACGCCTTCGTAGGCCTGCACGCGCTTGCGGCTTCCTTCGACGACGTTGACGCTGACCACCACCGTGTCGCCGGGGGCGAATGCGGGGATGGTCTTGTTCAGGCGGGCAATCTCTTCCTGCTCGAGGGTGGCGATCAGATCCATGGGTTCTCCGAGACGATCGTGCGGGTGGGTTGGACGATGTGGTCGGCGGTCTGCGCATCGGCGCCGGCGCACGCCGGCCCGCACGAGCCGCCCGTGGCCCGCAGAGGATCGAAAAGCCCGCGATTATAGGCCGAGGGACGCGAGGAATCGCTCGTCTTCGGCGGCGAGGCGGCCCGATGCCCGTGCGACGGCAATCAGGTCGGGCCGCCGGCGCGCCGTCAGTTCGAGCGATCGCTCGCGGCGCCAGCGCGCAACGCGCGCATGGTGACCCGACAGCAGCACCTCGGGCACGGCTCGGTCGCCATCGGGGGTGCGCAGCACGTCGGGGCGGGTGTACTGCGGCCCCTCGAGCAGGCCGGCGTCGGCGTCGAAGCTGTCGTGCACGTGCGACTGCGCGTCGTGCAGCACGCCGGGCTGCAGGCGCGCCACCGCGTCGAGCAGCGCCAGTGCCGGCAGTTCGCCGCCGGAGAGCACGAAGTCACCCAGGCTGACCTCGAGGTCGACCTCGGCGTCGACGACGCGCTGGTCGACCCCCTCGTAGCGCCCGCACAGCAGCACCGCGCCGGGCCCGTCGGCGAGGCGGCGCACCAGCGCCTGGTCGAGCCGGCGGCCGATGGGCGTGAAGTGCACCAGCGGTGCGCGCTCGACTTCGGCGCGCTCGGCGCGCACGTCCGCCAGCGCCCGCAGCAGGGGTTCGGCGAGCATCACCATCCCCGGCCCGCCACCGAACGGACGGTCGTCGACGCGGTGGTACGGCCCCTCGCCGTAATCGCGCAACGACCACAGGCGCACCTGCACCGGCCCGCCGGGTTGGAACGCGCGGCGAGTCACGCCCAGCGACAGGTGCGGCGTGAAGAGTTGCGGAAACAGCGTGACGACGTCGAAGCGCATGCGGCTCGCGGCCCGCACGTCAGTCGTCGGCCGACCAGTCGACGTCGATGCGCCGGGCGGCCAGGTCGACGCCATCGACGTACGCGGCGACGAACGGAATTAGGCGCTCGTCGGCGTCGGGCGCTTCGGGGCGCACCTGCAGCACCGCATGGGGGCCGAGATCCATCAGTCCGGTGACGTGACCCAGGTCGGCGCCTTCGCGATTGAAGACGCGGCAGCCGATCAAATCGACCCAGTAGTACTCGCCGGCGCCGGGTTTCGGGAAACTGGCCCGCGAGACGAACACGCGCGCGCCGCGCAGCGCCTGCGCCGCGTCGCGGTCGTCGATGCCCTCGGCACCGGCCACGATCGCGTCGCCGTGGGCGCGCGCCGACGTGATGCGCAGCCACGGGGGCACGGCGACCGTGCCGGCCGCTTCCACGGGGCGCAGGAACCAGCGCCGGCAAGACAACAGCGCCTGGGGCGACCCGGAGTGCGGTTGCACGCGCAGCGCCCCCTTGACTCCCCAGGCGCCGGCGATGCGACCGACCTCGACCGCATCGGACGGCAGGACCTCGTCGAGCGCGTCGTGCGGTTCGTCCATCGTGCGCGGACCGCGGGCCGGGCGGGACTCAGGCCGCGCTGGCCTTGGCCTGTTCGACCAGACGCGCCACGGTGGGCGACAGCTGCGCGCCGACGCCGGTCCAGTAACCGATGCGGTCCATCGCCACGCGCAGCCCCTGCTCGGCGCCGGCGGCCACCGGGTTGTAGAAGCCGACGCGCTCGATGAAGCGGCCGTCGCGACGCGAGCGCGCGTCGGCGACGACGATGTTGAAGAACGGGCGCTTCTTCGCGCCGCCACGTGCCAGTCGGATGACGACCATGTGAGTTGACCTCGATGCGTTCGATGCGTCCGCCGCGCCAGGAGACACGCAGGCCAGGCAGATCGGACCGCGCCCGGCCAACGGCCGGTGCGCGGAGGGCTTCGGTGCCGTAGATACGCCACCGCCGTCGCTCGATGTCAGTCGTGCGACGGCGTGGCCGCCACCGAAACCGCGCATTATAAACTCGCCCGCCCTGCCGACGAACCCACCGCCGATGCCCGCCCTCGTGATCCGACCCAGCGTCGACACCGACGTCGACGCGATCGCAGCCATCTACGCGCACCACGTGCACCACGGCAGCGCCACCTTCGAGACCGAGGCGCCCGACGCCGCCGAAATGCGCCGGCGCCGCGACGACGTGCGCGACAAGGGGCTGGCGTGGCTGGTCGCCGAGTCCGGTGGCGACGTTGTCGGCTATGCGTACGCGAGTCCCTTCCGTGCGCGCCGCGCCTACCGCTTCTGCCTCGAGGACTCGATCTACCTGCGCCCCGACGCCGCGGGACGCGGCGTCGGGCGCGCCCTGCTCGCCGAACTGATCGCACGCTGCACCGCGGCCGGTGCACGGCAGATGCTGGCGGTGATCGGCGACAGCGCGAACCGGGCCTCGATCGGGCTGCACCGCGCCTGCGGCTTCGTTGCCTGCGGCCAGCTCGACGCCGCGGGCTGGAAGTTCGGTCGCTGGATCGACGTCGTGCTGATGCAGCGCGCGCTGGGTGATGGTGCGCGCAGCGTCCCGGGCGACGCCCGATGAGCGCGCCGACGCACCACCGGTCGAAGACGCTGGCGACCTGGATCGCCGTCGTCGGCGGCACGCTGGGGCTGCACCGCTTCTACCTGTACGGGTTTCGCGACGTGCTCGGCTGGCTGCACCCGCTGCCCACCCTGCTCGGCTTGTGGGGCCTCGAACGCGTCGAGACGTTCGGGCACGACGACCGCATCGCCTGGCTGCTGTTGCCGCTGCTCGGCCTGATGGTGTCGCTGGCGATGCTCAACGCGATCGTCTACGGACTGACCACCGACGAGAAGTGGGCCATGCGCCACCATCCGGACGAGCCGCCGCAGCGCACCGGCTGGGGCCCGGTGCTCGGCGTGGTCGTCGCACTGATGGTCGGCGCGGCGGCGCTGATGAGCACGATCGCGTACAGCGGCCAGCGCTTCTTCGAGTGGCAGGCCGAGCAGGCGCGCTCGAGCCCGCGCTGACGCCCCCTCACCCGGCGAGGCGTTCGACGTCCTGCGCGGACACGGCATCCAGCAGCACGCGCGCCGCGCCCCGCCCGGGGACCTCGGCGTCGGGCCAGACGTCGACCAGGGGCGCCAGCACGAAGGCACGAAGGTGCATGCGCGGATGAGGCAGCTGCAGGCCAGGGTCGTCGGTCACCTCGCGGCCGTAGAGCAGCAAGTCGAGGTCGAGCCGGCGCGGTGCGTTGCGGTAGGGCCGCTCGCGCCCGTGCGCCTGCTCGACCGCATGCAGCTGCGCGAGCAGCTGCGCCGCGGGCAACGTCGTCTCCACCACCGCGACCGCGTTGACGTAGTCGGGCCCGTCCGCGTCCTGCGGCGCGCTGCGGTACATCGGCGACACCGTGCAGCCGGCGACGCCGGGCAGCCTCGCGATCGCCTCGGCCGCCGCGCGCAGCGTCGCGCGCGGGTCGCCGAGATTCGCCCCGAGCCCGATCGCTGCACGCGTCATCCCGCCGGTGTCCCCCCGCCGCTGCCGGGCGCGTCGGCGCGCCCCTCCCCGCCCCCGGCAGCCGGCTTGCGGCGGCGACGGCGACGACGCTTCGGCGCCGCAGCGGCATCGCTGCCGGCCTCGGGGCCGGTCGCGTCGACGGCGTGATCGGCGGCCACCGGTGCGGTCGACGCCGCAGGTTTCGCTCGTGCGGCCCGGCGCGGCGCGCCGCGCACCGCCGCCAGCAGCGCCTCGCGCTCCTCGGGCGTGCCCAGCGCGTAGTCTTCCCACCACTCGGCCAGTTCCGCGTCGACCTCTCCGACGTCGGCGCGCAGCCGCAGGAAGTCGTAGCCGGCGCGAAAGCGCGGCTGCTCGACCAGCGACGCCGCGGTGTTGGCCATGCGGCGCTCGAAGCGCGGCTGCATCATCCAGACCTCGCGCATGTCGGCGGCCAGCTTGCCGCGGCCGGAAACGTCGCCGATGCGCGCGTCGAACACCGCGTCGATGGACTGCTGCAGCGCGGGCACCGGGTGTTCACCGTCGGCACGCCGCTGCGCCCAGCGGGCCTGCACGTCGTGCCACAGCAGACACGCGAGCAGGAAGCTGGGCGCCACCGCGCGGCCCTCGGCGACGCGCCGGTCGGTGTCCTCGAGTGCGAGGCGGATGAAGGCCTGGCGACGTTCGTGCGCCTGGTCGAGCAGCGCGGCGTCGAGGATCGGGAACACGCCGGGCACCAGGCCGTGGCGGCGCAGTTCGTCGACGCTGCGCAGCGCGTGGCCGGTCTGCAGCAGCTTGAACATCTCGTCGAACAGCCGCGACGCCGGCACCCCGGCCAGCAGCGACACCATGCCGGCGATCGGCGCGCGCGTGCGCGGCTCGATCTCGAAGCCCAGCTTCGCCGCGAAGCGCACCACGCGCACGATGCGCACCGGGTCCTCGCGGTAGCGCTGCACCGCGTCGCCGATCATGCGCAGCACGCGCTGGCGCACGTCGGCCAGGCCGCCGTGGTAGTCGACGACGGTCTGCGTCGTCGGGTCGTAGTACATCGCGTTGATCGTGAAGTCGCGCCGGGCGGCGTCCTCGATCTGCGGGCCCCAGACGTTGTCGCGCAGCACGCGTCCGCTGGCGTCGACCGCGTGGTGCTTGTCGGCCAGCGCCGCCCGAGTGGTCTTCTCGTTGCCCTCGAGCGCCTCGGCGGCGGCGGGGTCGAGGTACGCGCGAAAGGTCGAGACCTCGATCACCTCGTGGTCGCGTCCTCGGCCGAAGATCACGTGCACGATGCGGAAGCGCCGCCCGATGATGAAGGCGCGGCGGAACAGCGCCTTGACCTGTTCGGGCGTCGCGTCGGTGGCGACGTCGAAGTCCTTCGGCCGCACGCCGATCAGCAGGTCGCGCACCGCGCCGCCGACGATGTACCCCGCGTGACCGGCGTCCTGCAGCGCGCGCACGACCTTCAGTGCCCGGTCGTCGACCAGGCGTGCGTCGATGCCGTGCTCGGACGCCGGCACCTCGACGCGGCGGCCGAGCGGGATCACCGGGGCCGGTGGCTCGGCCGGGGTGGCCGGCGCGCGCTTGCCGAGCAGCTTGTCGATGAATTTCTTGATCATGCGAACAGGTTCAGGACGTGCCAGCCGCGCTCGTGCGCGATCGCGGCCAGCGCCGGCGTCGGGTTGGTGGCCACCGGACGGCCGGCGCGCTCGAGCAGCGGCAGGTCGTTGGTGGAATCGCTGTAGAAGCTGACCTCGTCGAACTCCGCCCACCGGCATCCCAGCCCGGCGAGCCAGTCGTCGACGCGGCGCACCTTGCCTTCGCGGAACGACGGCACGCCCCGCACCCGGCCGGTGACGGCGCCGCCGTCGCCGCGCTCGAGCTCGACGGCGATCAGGTGCTCGACGCCGAACGCGGCGGCGATCGGTGCGGTGACGAACTCGTTGGTCGCGGTGACGATCGCCATCAGGTCGCCGGCGTCGCGGTGCCGGCGCACCAGCGCGTGAGCGGCGTCGTGCAACTGCGGCGCGACCACCTCGTGCATGAAGCGCTCGCGCGCCGCCAGCGACTCGGCCAGCGGCCGGGCGCGCCAGGCCGAGGTCGCGAAGTCGACGTAGGCGTCGATGTCCAGGCGCCCCGCCAGGTAGTCGGCGTAGAAGGCATCGTTGCGCGCGCGCCAGGCGTCGCCGTCGGCCCAGCCGATGGCGACCATGAACTCCCCGAACGCGTGGTCCGAGTCGAACGGCAGCAGCGTGCCGTCGAGATCGAACAGCGCCAGCCTCATCGCGGCGCCTCGTCGGCGTCGGCCAGCACGCGCCGCAGCAGCGGCAGCGTGATGCCGCCGCGCCTCTCGACCCAGGCGTAGTCGTCGAGCCGGTCGAGCCAGTGCATCAGGTGTTTCATGTCGCGGCTGAACCTCGTCAGCAGGTAGTCGATGACCTCGTCGCCCAAGCCGATGCCGCGCTGCTGCGCGTGGCGACGCAGTGCGGTGCGCGCCTCGGCGTCGGTCAGCGGCTGCAGCGCGAACACCAGGCCCCAGCCCAGCCGCGTGCGCAGGTCGTCGCGCAGCGGCAGGTCCACCGGCGGCGCGCGGCCGGCGGCGGCGACCGGAACGCCCGCGCCCGTCGCCTCGACGAACAGCGTGAACGCGGCGTGCTGGTGCTCGGCATCGAGCGCCTGGCAGTCGTCGATCAACACCAGCGTCGCCGCCGCCTCGAGCGACGCAGGCAGCGGCGACGCGGCGTCGAACCACGCGGCGCCGACGCCGTGCGCATCGGCCAGCGCACGCAGCAGGTGCGTCTTGCCGCAGCCCGCGGGCCCCCACAGGTACACCGGCGCGGCCGGCGTGGCCGGCGTGGCGCCAGCGCGCGCGAGTTGCCGCAGGTGGTGCAACGCCGCGACGTTGGCGCCGGGCACGAAGTTGTCGAGGCTCGCGCATGGCGCGGTGCCGATCGGCAGCGGGATCTGCTTCATCGCGAGCGTCGCGCTCATCCGGTGAACAGCGGGCTGTCGACGTACACGCGACGCAGGCGCCGCAGCGCGACCAGCCCCACCGCGCTGACCGGCAACGCGACGAGCACGCCGACGAAGCCGAACAGGTGGCCGAACGCGAGCAGCGCGAAGATCACCGCGAGCGGGTTCAGCCCGATGCGTTCCCCGACCATGTAGGGCGTGAGCAGGAAGCTCTCGACGAGCTGACCCAGGCCGTAGACCACCGCGACCGCGACCACGCCGTACCAGCTGGCGAACTGCAGCAGCCCGGCAAGCAGCGCCATCGCCAGCCCGAGCCCGAAACCGAGGTACGGGATGAACACCGCCAGCCCGGTGAACACGCCCACGGGCAGCGCCAGGTCGAAGCCGAACAGCGCCAGGCCGGCGCTGTAGTACACGGCCAGGATCAGCATCACCAGCAACTGCCCGCGCAGGTACTGACCGAGCACCGCGTCGCACTCGTCGAGGAAGCCGATGGTGCGCTCGCGCAGGCGCGGCGGGACCAGCGCCTGCAGCCGTTGCACCAGATGCGGCCAGTCCATCAGCAGGAAGAACAGCACCACCGGGATCAGCACCGCGTTGCCGATCACCGTCAGCAGGAAGCTGCCGCCGATGCGCGCCGACTCGAGCACCGTCGCGGCCCAGTCCTCGACGCGCCCTTCGAACAGGCGCGCGGCCAGGTCCTTCGCGCTCGCCGCGTCGAGGCTGAAGTCGATGCCGTACTGCGCCAGCCACGGTGCGACGTGCTCGTTGAAGCGCGCGGCCAGCACCGGCAACTGCTCGCGCAGCAGCGGCACCTCCTTCGTGACCACGGGCACCATCAGCAGCAGCAGCGCAAGCACCGCGACGACGGCCAGCGTCTCCACCAGCAGCACCGCCAGCACGCGCGGCCAGCGCCGCCGCGCCAGCGCCTCGACCGGCGGGTGCAGCGCGTAAGCCAACACCGCGCCGACGATGAACGGCATCAGCACCGGCGCGAGCAGCCACAGCAGCGCCGCGGCCACGACGGCCAGCACGAACCAGCTCAGGGTCTGACGACGGGACGGTGTCGGGGTCATCGGCAGCGATGCGGGCGTCGCGCGGGACGCGGCAGCGCACCGCTCGGCCGCCGGTGCGCGGCGTGCGCGACGGTGCGCACGGCCGCGCGGATTGTAGGGGCGACCCCGAAGACAGCGAGGGCGAGCGCGCTCAGTGCAGCCGCGGCTGTCCCAGCCGGCGCAGTTCGAGCAGGCGCTCGCGCAGCGCCGCGGCGTCGTCGGCGCGCGCGCGCTGTCGCAGGTAGACCTCGAGGTCGTCGGCCGCGTCGGCATGGCGGCCCAGCTCGGCGAGCACCAGCGCGCGATCGCGGCGCTCCTCCCAAACCTGCGGCAGCAGCACGACCAGCCGCTGCTGCACTGCCAGCAGGCGCGGCCAGTCCTCGGCGGTGCGGTGGATCTCCTTGAGGTTGCGCAGCATGCGCGCGACCACTTCGCGTGGCGCCGCCGCCTGCAGGAACAACCCCAGCGGGACTTCGTCGTCGCCGACCAAGCCGTGCTGTCGGCGGTACGGTGCGAGCCGCTCGTCGAGTTCCTCGCGCGACAGCGAGCGACCGCTGAACGGGTCGATGATCACCTCGCCGCGCGGCAGGCGCAGCTTGACCAGGAAGTGCCCCGGGAACGACACGCCTCGCGCCGTCAGGCCGACCTGCGTGGCGAGCTCGACGTACAGCAGCGCCAGCGTGATCGGGATGCCGCGGCGGCGGACGAGCACATCGTTGACGTAGCTGTTGCGTGCGTCGTAGTAGTCGTTGACGTTGCCGGCAAACCCGAGTTCGTGGAAGAAGTAGCGGTTGAGCAGGCGCAGGCGCTGCAGCGGCGGCGCGTCGGCCGCCAGGCGGCGGCGCAGCCGCTCGGCCAGCGCGTCGACCTCGGCCAGCACGCCCAGCGGGTCGAGTTGGGGGTACTCGTCCTGCGCGACCGACACCGCGGCCTCGAACAGTGCAAAACCCGCGTCGTCGGCGACCAGGCTCGAGAAGTAGGCCAGCGGCGTCACCTCGAAGCGCATCGGCTCGCTCATTCGAGACAGTCTATGCGCGAAGCCGGCCGGCGTCAGCCACGGCGCACGAACTGCCGCCACCGCAGCCCGGCGGCGGCGAGCGCGCCAAAGTACAGCAGTGCGACGCCGCCGAGCACCAGCGCCATCGCGCCGGCGCGCTGCCAGGGCTGCGCGCGCAGCCCGATCCAGTCGATGCCTTGGGCCGCCCAGACGAGGGCGGCGGTCAGCACCGCGGTGGCCCCGGCGACGCGCAGCGCGAACGCGCCCCAGCCCGGCGCCGGCCGGTACAGTCCGCGCCGACGCAGCCCGACGTACAGCCAGCCGGCATTGACCAGCGCACCCAGCCCGATCGACAGCGCCAGCCCGGCATGGCCGAACAGCGGAACGAACACCGCGTTCATCGCCTGCGTGGCCACCAGCACCACCAGCGCGATCTTCACCGGGGTGCGGATGTCCTGCCGCGCGTAGAACCCCGGCGCCAGCACCTTGACCGCGATCAGCCCGAGCAGCCCGACGCCGTAGCCGCGCAGCGCCCACACCGTCTGCGCGACGTCGTGCGCGGAAAACCGGCCGTAGTGGTAGAGCACCGCGATCAGTGCCTGCGGGAACACCACCAGCGCCGCGGCGCAGGGCAGCGCGAGCAGCAGCACCAGGCGCAGGCCCCAGTCGAGCATGCCGGAGTAGCCAGCGAGGTCGTCGCGTGCCTGCGCCGCCGACAGCTGCGGCAGCAGCACCACGCCGAGCGCGACGCCGAGCAGCGCGGTCGGGAACTCCATCAGGCGGTCGGCATAGGTCAGCCACGACACCGCACCGACGCCCACGTGCGACGCGATCTGCGTGTTGATCAGCAGCGACAGCTGCGCCACCGACACGCCCAGCAGCGCCGGCGCCATCTGCCGCAGCACGCGGCGCACGCCCGGGTGGTGCCAGGCGGCGCGCAGGCGCGACGGCGCCAGCCCGAACCGCGGCACGACACCGATGCGCCGCAGCGCCGGCCACTGCACCGCCAGTTGCAGCAGGCCGCCGACCATCACGCCGACCGCCATCGCGTGGATCGGCACCAGCCCCCCGGCGGCGAAGCGCGGCGCGAGCCACCACGCGGCGGCGATCATCGACAGGTTCAGCAGCACCGGCGTGGCCGCCGGCACCGCGAAACGCTTCCAGGTGTTGAGAATGCCCGCGCTCAGCGCGACCAGCGACATGCAGGCGATGTACGGGAACATCAACCGCGTCATCACCACCGCCTCGTCGAACTGCGACAGGCCAGCGGCCATCAGCCACACCAGCAGCGGCGCCCCGGCGACGCCGACCACGACGGTGGCCAGCAGCGCCCACAGCAGCACGGTGCCCACCGCGTCGACGAGCGCGTGCGTCGCCGCGTCGCCGTCGCGCGTGCGCACGGCGGCAAGGATCGGCACGAAGGCCTGCGAGAACGCCCCTTCGGCGAACAGCCGACGCAGCAGGTTCGGAATGCGGAACGCGACGTTGAACGCGTCGGTGGCCGCGCTGGCGCCGAAACTGGCCGCGATGAGCTGCTCGCGCACCAGGCCGGTGATCCGCGACGCAAGCGTGAGCAACGAGACGGTGGAGGCGGCCTTGAGCAGGTTCATCGCTGAGGCCGCGGCGTGCGGGGCGGAAGCGGCGGCCGGCGCGCAGGCCGGGTGGAACCGCATTATAGGAACCGGCATCGCGACGGCGCGGCGCATGCCGACCGTGACCGCCGTGCATGCTAGAATGCGTGGCTTTCCAACCCGGACCCCCACAGCATGGCCACATCGTCTCGCGCCAAGAAGAGAACCGTCCGCATCGCGTCGGGCCGCAAGCGCGCGCGCCAGAACGTGAAGCTCAACGCGGCCAACACCGCGCTGCGTTCGAAGTTCCGCACCGTCGTCAAGAACGTGCAGAAGGCCGTCGCCGCCGGCGACAAGGCCAAGGCCACCGAGCTGTTCCAGCACGCGCAAAGCGTGATCGACACGGTGGCCGACAAGGGCATCTTCCACAAGAACAAGGCTGCCCGCCACAAGAGCCGCCTGGCCGCGAAGGTCAAGGCGCTGGCGACGGCCTCGGCCTGATCCGGACACCGGGTGGAACGACGAAGGGCCTGCGCTGCAGGCCCTTCGCTATTCCGGGGACCGCCGCGTGTCAGCGAGGCGGCTCGTCGGGCAGCAGGCAGGCCTCGGCGGTCTGCAGGTCGTTGTCGCGGGCGAAGTTGAGCACGAAGTCCCATGCCATCGGCTCGACGCCGCGCAGTGCCTCGCTGACGATCACGCACTTCACTCCATCGACGACGCGCGGCACGCACAGCGGCGAGTAGCCGATGTGTGCTGCGGCTCCTGCGCGTGCGCCGCCCGGGCGGAACGGCGACATCACGCCGCACAGCCGCTCGGCCCAATCGCTGGGGCGGAAGGTGCGCCCGTCACGGGTCACGCCCAGGATGAAGATCTGGCGGGGTTCGGCGGCAGGGGGCGGCATGGGTCTGTGCTGGCTGCGTGCGCTGCAAACGGGCGCCGCGACGGGCTGGCGCACGTTGTGCGGCGGGAGTATTGCGCCGCAGCATGGCGCGATGCTGACGGCATGGCCCGCGACACCGTCCTCTAGAATCGACCCCGGTCGGCACGGCATCCCGCCGGGGTGATGTGGCCGGCCGTTGTCGTTACTGGAGCGCCGCCGATGACCGCCTCGCCGCTGATGAACACCTACGGCCGCCTGCCGATCGCGCTGTCGCACGGTCGCGGCTGCCGCGTGTGGGACACCGACGGCCGCGAGTACCTCGACGCGCTGGGCGGCATCGCCGTCAACACGCTCGGCCACGCGCACCCGAGACTGGTCGGCGCGCTGCAGGACCAGGTCGCCAAGCTGATCCACACGTCCAACTACTACCGCGTGCCGCTGCAGGAACAGCTGGCGGCGAAGCTGGTCGAGATCTCGGGGCTGACCAACGTCTTCTTCTGCAACAGCGGCCTCGAGGCCAACGAGGGCGCGCTGAAGATCGCGCGCAAGTTCGGCCACGACAGGGGGATCGAGCGCCCGGAGATCATCGTCTACGAGAAGGCATTCCACGGCCGCTCGATCGCCACGCTGTCGGCCACCGGCAACCCCAAGGTGCAGGCCGGCTTCGGGCCGCTGGTCGAGGGTTTCGTGCGCGTGCCGCTGAACGATCTCGCCGCCGTCGACGAGGTCGCGCGCACGCGGCCGAACGTGGTCGCGGTGTTCCTCGAGACGATCCAGGGCGAAGGCGGCATCAACCCGGCGCGCTGGGAGTACCTGCAGGGCCTGCGCGCGCTGTGCGACCGCCACGACTGGCTGCTGATGCTCGACGAGGTGCAATGCGGCATCGGCCGCACCGGCAAGTGGTTCGCGCACCAGTGGGCCGGCATCCGGCC
>CAZUBF010000096.1:13553-14199 GCA_964618555.1 uncultured Azohydromonas sp. | reverse complement strand
GCAGTGGCCCACCTCCTGCAACATCTCCAGGTCGAAGCGGGTGCGCTGCTCGAGCCGCTGCGCCTCGACGAGTTTGCCGGCGGCGACCAGCTCGGCGGTGCGTTCGCGCAACTCGGCCTTGATGCCGTCGATCGCGCGCAGCACCTGCTCGCGCGGCGTCACGTAGTGGCTCGACGGGTAGACGACGAAGCGCGGCACCTTCTGCCGGATGCGTCCGGTCAGCGGATCGAACAGCGCGAGCGCCTCGACCTCGTCGTCGAACAGCTCGACGCGGATCGCCAGCTCGCTGTGTTCGGCCGGGAAGATGTCGATCTGCTCGCCGCGCACGCGGAACGTGCCGCGCGAGAAGTCGGTCTCGTTGCGGGTGTACTGCATGCGGATCAGCTGCGCGATCACGTCGCGCTGGCCGACGCGGTCGCCCACGCGCACGATGAAGCGCATCTGCGTGTAGTCCTCGGGCTTGCCGATGCCGTAGATCGCGCTGACGGTGGCCACGACGACGACGTCGCGCCGCTCGAGGATGCTCTTGGTCGCCGACAGCCGCATCTGCTCGATGTGCTCGTTGATCGAGCTGTCCTTTTCGATGAACAGATCGCGCTGCGGCACGTAGGCCTCGGGCTGGTAGTAGTCGTAGTAGCTGACGAAG
>CAZUBF010000096.1:5639-13543 GCA_964618555.1 uncultured Azohydromonas sp. | reverse complement strand
TTGGCCATCGTGAAGGTCTTGCCCGAGCCGGTGACGCCCAGCAGCGTCTGGTAGCTCAGACCGTCGCGCACGCCGTCGACGAGCTGCACGATCGCGGTGGGCTGGTCGCCGGCGGGCGGATACGGCTGGTACAGCTGGAACGGCGAGTCGGGGAACGAGACGAACTCGCTGGCCGGGGAGTCGGCGGCGGGCGGCTCGGTCGCGGTCGGTACGGCCATCGGGAAATCCCTGAAATCACTAAAATGGCGCCGCAGTCGTTGCGGTCAAGCCCGCGGCGAACCCGACAGCCTAACGCAGCCGGCGCCCCGCGACGGCGCCCCTGCTCCGACCCTGCCTGCCTGGAACCACCATGTCCCTGTTTGCCGCCGTCGAACTGGCCCCGCGCGACCCGATCCTCGGCCTCAACGAGCAGTTCGCCGCCGACACCCGGGCGAACAAGGTCAACCTCGGCGTGGGCGTGTACACCGACGAGAACGGCAAGCTGCCGCTGCTGCATTGCGTCGCCGCGGCCGAGAAGCAGCTGATGGAGGCACCCACGCCGCGAGGCTACCTGCCGATCGACGGCATCGCCGCCTACGACAAGGCGGTGCAGGGGCTCGTCTTCGGTGCCGACAGCGAAGCGGTCAGGTCGGGGCGCGTGGCCACGGTACAGGCGCTCGGCGGCACCGGCGGACTGAAGGTCGGTGCCGATTTCCTGAAGCGAGTCACGCCGGGTGCCAAGGTGCTGATCAGCGACCCGAGCTGGGAGAACCACCGCGCGCTGTTCACGAACGCCGGCTTCGCCGTCGAGACCTACCCCTACTACGACGCCGCGACGCGCGGCGTGGACTTCGGCGGCATGCTCGCCGCCTTGCGCGCCGCGCCGGGGGGCACCGTCGTCGTGCTGCACGCCTGCTGCCACAACCCGACCGGCGCCGACCTGACGCCCGCACAGTGGAGCGAGGTCGTCGACGCGGTGAAGGCGCGCGGCCTCGTCGCGCTCCTCGACATGGCGTACCAGGGGTTCGGCGACGGCATCGCCGAAGACGGCGCCGCGGTGCGCCGCTTCCTGGACGCGGGCATCGACTTCTTTGTCGCCACGTCGTTCTCGAAGAGCTTCTCGCTGTACGGCGAGCGCGTCGGCGCGCTCAGCGTGGTGTGCGAGAGCAAGGACGAGGCCGCGCGCGTGCTCAGCCAGCTGAAGATCGTCATCCGCACGAACTACAGCAACCCACCGACGCACGGCGCGCAGGTGGTCGCCACGGTGCTGACGACGCCGGGGCTGCGCGCGCAGTGGGAGCAGGAACTGGCCGGCATGCGCCAGCGCATCAAGGCGATGCGCGAAGCGCTGAAGTCCAAACTCGAGGCCGCCGGCGTGAGCGGCGACCTGGGCTACATCACGCGCCAGAAGGGCATGTTCAGCTACTCGGGCATGAGCGCGGCGCAGATGCAGCGTCTGCGCGGCGAGTTCGGCATCTACGGGGTCGACTCGGGCCGCATCTGCGTGGCCGCGCTCAACGAGCACAACCTCGACGCGGTCGCGTCGGCGATCGCCGCGGTGATGCGCGGCTGACGCCGCCTGCGCGACGTCACGCTGTCGCGCAGGCGACACGACGACGGCCGATCTGTCGCCTGCGCGACAGCGCGAGGCGCTTTCGACGCGCCCGCCTCCGTGTTTCCTCGCTGTCGCGCGCGGGTCGGCAAGCGGCAGGATGAAATCTGCAGGAGAATGCTGCAGTGCACAAATCGTGTACGGCGTGTCAGCGTGCGCTCAGCACGACGCGCTCATGATGGCGCACCGCCATCGACCGAACCGAGGGCCCTCGATGCTCTACCAGATCTACGAAACCCAGCGCGCGCTGATGGCGCCGTTCTCCGAATTCGCCAGCGCGTCGGCCAAGTTGTACAACCACCCGCTGTCGCCGTTCTCGCACTCGCCGGTGTCGCAGCGCGTCGCCGCAGGCTTCGACCTGCTGCACCGGCTGGCCAAGGAGTACGAGAAGCCGCCGTTCGGCATCACCAGCGCACGCGTCGGTGGCGTCGACGTCGCGGTGCAGGAGCAGGTGGCGATCGCCAAGCCGTTCTGCCGCCTGCTGCGCTTCAAGCGCTTCACCGACAACCACGAGGCGCTGGCGACGATGAAGACACAGCCCACCGTGCTCGTCGTCGCGCCGCTGTCCGGCCACCACGCGACGCTGCTGCGCGACACGGTGCGCAGCCTGCTGCAGGATCACAAGGTGTTCATCACCGACTGGACCGACGCGCGCATGGTGCCTGTCGAGCAGGGGCCCTTCCACCTGCACGACTACATCGCCTACGTGCAGGAGTTCACCCGCCTCATCGGCCCCGACGTGCACGTGATCTCGGTGTGTCAGCCCACGGTGCCGGTGCTCGCCGCGGTGTCCCTGATGGCCAGCGCCGGCGAGTTCACGCCGCGCACGATGACCATGATGGGCGGGCCCATCGACGCACGCAAGTCGCCCACCGCGGTGAACAACCTCGCACTCAACAAGAGCCCCGGCTGGTTCGAGACCAACGTGATCTACCGCGTGCCGCCGAACTACCCGGGCGCCGGGCGTGCCGTCTACCCGGGTTTCCTGCAGCACACTGGGTTCGTCGCGATGAATCCGGACCGGCACGTCAGCTCGCATTACGACTACTTCCTCGACCTGATCCGCGGCGACGGCGACAACGCCGAGGCGCACCGCCAGTTCTACGACGAGTACAACGCCGTGCTCGACATGCCGGCCGAGTACTACCTCGACACGATCAGGACCGTGTTCCAGGACTTCGCGCTGGTCAACGGCACCTGGGTCGTCGAAGGCCGCCCGGTGCGCCCGCAGGACATCCGCGGCACCGCGCTGCTCACGGTCGAAGGCGAACTCGACGACATCTCGGGCGCTGGCCAGACCCAGGCCGCGCACGCCCTGTGCACCGGCGTCGCGGTCGAGCACCAGTTCCACTATGACGTCGAGGGCGCGGGTCACTACGGCATCTTCTCGGGCCGGCGCTGGCGCGAGAAGGTCTATCCGCGCGTGCGCGACTTCATCGCCAGCTTCAACGGCTTGCGCCCCGGCCCGGTGCCCAGGCCGTTGAAGACGGTCGAGGTCGCCGGTGCGCCCCACGTGGCGCCGGACGCGCCGCTGCGCGCGCGTCGCCCCGTCGCACCCCCGGTGACGAAGACCGCGACGAAGAAGCCTGCCGCCGCAAAACGCGCCGGCAAGACCGCGACCCCGGCTGCGCCGAGTCGCGGCGCGCGCGCCAAGGCGACGGCCCGGGAGGCGTCCAAGCGCCGCGGCCGCTGAACCGCCGTACGGGCGGTCGCGGCCGATAATCATGCGGTGACCTCGCCTCCCGCCTTGCCGGCGTCGCTCGCCGAAGCGATCGACGCCGTGTTGCCGCAGACGCAGTGCACGCGCTGCGGCTACCCCGACTGCCGGCACTACGCGGAAGCGATCGCGGGCGACGACGCGCCGGTCAACCGCTGCCCGCCCGGCGGCGCCGAGGGCATCCGCCGCCTCGCCGCGCTGACCGGCAGACCGGCGCTGGCTCTCGACCCGGGGCACGGGCGCGAAGGCCCGCGCGCGGTCGCGGTGATCGACGAGGCCTGGTGCATCGGCTGCACGCTGTGCATCAAGGCCTGCCCGGTGGACTGCATCGCCGGGGCGAGCAAGCGCATGCACACCGTCATCGAGGCGCAATGCACCGGCTGTGAGCTGTGCGTGCCGGCCTGCCCGGTCGACTGCATCGCGATGCTGCCGCTCGGCGAGCGCACCGGATGGGACGCCTGGAGCCCGGCGCTGGCTGCACAGGCGCGCGAGCGCTACGCGTTCCACCGCCTGCGCGTCGAGCGCGAGCAGCGCGAGAACGACGAACGCCTGGCCACGAAGGCCCAGGCCAAGCTCGACGACCTCGCCCAGCAAGGCGCGCTCACCGATCCCGACGCCGTCGCGCGCAAGCGTGCGGTGGTCGAGGCCGCGCTGGCCCGCGCGCGCGCACGCCGACAGGACACGCCGTGAGACCCGAACACGTCGAGCCGTTCCTCGCGACACTGCGCGCGGCGAACCCGCACCCGGTGAGCGAGCTCGAGTACAGCAACCCGTTCGAACTGCTGGCGGCGGTGCTGCTGTCGGCGCAGGCCACCGACGTGAGCGTCAACAAGGCCACACGACGGCTCTTCGCGCTGGCCAACACGCCCGCGAGGATGCTTGCACTCGGCGTCGACGGCGTGGCCGAGCACATCCGCACCATCGGGCTGTACCGCAACAAGGCGAAGCACCTGGTCGAGGCCAGCCGGCTGCTGATCGAGCGCCACGGCGGCCAGGTGCCACGCACCCGGGAGGCGCTCGAGGCGCTGCCCGGCGTCGGGCGCAAGACCGCCAACGTGGTGCTCAACGTGGCGTTCGGCGAGCCGACGATCGCGGTGGACACGCACGTCTTCCGGGTCGCCAACCGCACCGGGCTGGCGCCGGGCCGCAACCCGCTCGAGGTCGAGCAGCGGTTGCTCGAACGCGTGCCCGCGGCGTACCTCCGGCATGCGCACCACTGGCTGATCCTGCACGGACGTTACGTGTGCCTGGCGCGCAAGCCGCGCTGCGACGTGTGTGCCGTGCGCCGCTGGTGCGACGCGGCGCCGTCGTCCCTTCAGTAGGCGAGCGTGAAGGCGCGGTCGCGGTAACGCAGCACCGCGTCGCGCGCGCCGATGCGTTCGACGACGAGGTCGGGCTGCAACCTCTCGCCTTCGCGCAGCACGCGCCCGTCGAGGATCAGCAGGCGCGCCGCCGGCTGCTCGGAGTAGACCGAGCCACCGACACGCAGCGGCGGCAACTCGCGACGCATCGACTCCGGGAGCTCGATCAACGCCGGGGGCGGCGCGTCGGCCGTCGCGCCCTCGCGCGGCGTCGCGCTGGCGCGGGCCGGCGTCGGGACCGGCGTCACCACCGGCCGCGGCAGTGGCGGCAAAGCCGGCGCCGGCGCGGTCACCCGAGCTTCGGCCGACGGCTCGACCGGCGGGACCAGTGGAACCGGCCGCATCGGCGCGACGGATGCAGCGGGCGCCGCCGCCGGCGGCGCGAGCGCGGGTGCGCCGGGTTCGGCCACGTCCACGGTCGCCTTCGGCGGCGCGTTCGCCCGCTCGTCGCGCGCGGCGCCGACGAACCACGCCGCAAGCGCGACGCCGACGACCAGACCGCCCGCCAGCCACGCCCAGGAACGAACCCGGGCCACCGTGTCGAGCCCGTCCGCGGTGGGACGCGGCGGCTGGGCATGCAGATCGGGCGCACGTCCGCGTTCGCGCTCGGCGTCGGCGCGGCGCAGGGCATCGAGGATGTAGGACATGGATGGGTTCGAAGGCGCGGGTGGCGCGGCGAGGCGGATCAGGGGTCCAGCCGCGGCTCGTCGACGCCGACGGCACGGTTGAGTTGCATCAGCGTCAGCGGCCCCGCCAGCCCGTCGTCGACGAGCCCCTGGGCCCGCTGGAACGCCCTGAGCCGCTCGCGCACCGGCTGCCCCGCGGCGCCACCGTCCACGCCTGCCCGGTCGAGTTGCTGCGCGAGCCAGTCGGCGACCGCGGCGTCGGCCGGGTTCAGCGCCGCGCCCCGATAGCCCGGCGGCGCTCGCCACAGCGTCGCGTAGTCACCCTGCCACAGCCCGGCCAGCACCGGCACGGGCACCGTGTAGGCGGTCGGGCCCAGCTGCAGCGTCGCACGCCGCGGCCCGATCGACGTCAGCAGCGCCGCGTGCACCGGCCCGCCTTCGTCGCGCAGCGCGACGACCGCCGGCCGGTCGAGCCGGCGCAGCAGCGTCACGCTGCCGTCGACGCCGCGGTGGCACTGCGGCTGCGGCGCGGCCGCGGCGGCACAGGGGTCGGTGCCATCGAGGGTCACGCGCCAGAGGGTGGCGAGCCCCTGCCACGCGGCGGCGTCGTTCACGGCCGGCGTGGCCAGCGCGTCGCGCAGCGCGTCGATCGCGTCGTCGACGCGCTGCGCCGCCGATGCCGCCGGCTCGGCCTCGGCCGGCTCGACCCCCGGGCCCGCATCCGCCCCGGTTGCCGCAGAGGCCACCCTGACCGCGTTCGCAGCCGATCCGGCCGTGCCCACCGATGAAGCCGCCGGCATCGACGCGGCGGGCGTGACCACCGACGCCGCGATCGGCGGGTCCGCGACGCCGCCCGACGACGACCAGGCGACCCAGCCGACCGCGGCCGCAAGTGCCGCCGCGGCCGACGCACCGGCGGCGAGCCACCCGGCGCCGCGTCGCGCCGGCGTGCCGTCGTCGCCAGGTCCGAACACCTCGGTCGCGGCGCGGTCGACGATGCGGCGATCGACCCGCGTGCGGCCCAGCGCGTAGGCCCCCAGCAGCGCGCGGTCGCACAGCAGGTTGATGCGCCGCGGGATGCCGCGGCTGAGCCTGGCGATGCGGCGCAGCGCCGCCCGGTCGAACGGCATCGGCCCCTGCAGGCCGCAGGCCTGCAGCCGGTGCGCGACGTAGTGCTCCACCTCGTCGGCGCCGAGCGGCTGCAGGTGGTAGCGCGCGATCACGCGCTGCGACAGTTGCTCGAGCTCGGGTCGCGCCAGCATGCGCTGCAGTTCCGGCTGGCCGATGAGCACGATCTGCAACAGCTTGCGCTCGTTGGTCTCGAGGTTGGTCAGCAGGCGCAGCTGCTCGAGCACCGCAGGCGACAGGTTCTGCGCCTCGTCGATGATCAGCAGGTTGCTCTGACCCGCCGCGTGCGCTTGCAGCAGGTGGGCGTTCAGCGCGTCGACGCAGTCCTTGCGCGTCGGCGCGCCGCCCGGCCGCGCGGCGGGCACCGGCACGCGGAACTCCGCGCACACGGTGCGCAGCAGCTCGAGTTCGTCGAGCGCCGGGTTGAAGATGTAGGCCACGTGGCAGTGCGCCGGCACCTGTTCGAGCAGGCATCGGCACACGGTGGTCTTGCCGGTGCCGACGTCGCCGGTCAGCAGCACGAAGCCGCCGCCGCCGCGCACGCCGTACAACAGGTGCGCCAGCGCCTCGCGGTGGCGCTCGCTCATGTACAGCAGGCGCGGGTCGGGGGCGATCGAAAACGGCTCGCCGCCGAGGCCGAAGTGGCGCTGGTACATGGGCGCTCAGGATATCGCGCGCCGCAGCTCAGGCCGCGCGTGCCGCCCAGGCGGCGAGGAGACGGTGCAACTGCTCGACGCCGTCGGTCAGCGCCGCCGGGCCGGGCTGCAGGATGTCGGCCGACTTGATCTCGTGCAGTTCGCCGCCGCGCACCGCGGGCACCGCGGCCCAGCCGGGCCGCGCCGCCACGCTCTCCGGGCGGAACTTCTTGCCGCACCAGGAGCCGACGATCACCTCCGGCGCACGGCGAACCGGCTCGAGCGCGTCGACGATCACGCGGTCGCGGCCCATCGGCATGGCTGCAAGTTCGGGGAACACGTCGTCGCCGCCCGCCACGCCGATCAGTTCACTGACCCAGCGGATCGCGCTGATCATCGGGTCGCCCCACTCCTCGAAGTACACGCGCGGGCGCCGCGGCCAGCGCGCCGCGGCGGCGGCGATCTCGGCGTGGCGGGCACGGCACGCGGCGATCCAGCGTTCGGCACGTTCGTCTGCGCCGACCATCGATGCGACCAGCCGCAGCGTGGAGAAGATCTGTTCGACACTGCGCTGGTTGGTCACCAGCACGTTCAGCCCGGCGCGGATCAGCTTGTCGGCCAGCGCCGCCTGCATGTCGGAGAAGCCGACCACCAGGTCGGGGTCGAGTGCGACGATGCGTTCGATGCGCCCATCGAGGAAGTGCGACACCTTGGGCTTGTCCTCGCGCGCGCGGCGCGGGCGCACCGTGTAGCCGCTGATGCCGACGATGCGCTCGGACTCGCCGAGCAGGTACAGCCACTCGGTGGTTTCCTCGGTCAGGCAAACGATGCGTTGCGGCCCCATGG
>CAZUBF010000096.1:0-5629 GCA_964618555.1 uncultured Azohydromonas sp. | reverse complement strand
TGCCGCGCGCCGCCGGCGAGCGGGCCCGGCCGGCGACGCCCGGACGCGCTCACAGGTCCGGAAGCGCCACCCAGCGCTCGCCGCCGCTCGCCGGGTCGGACAGGCGGTCGACGCGGATCGCGCCGCCGAACACGGCCACCAGCGCGTCGCGCACCGCGCCTTGCGCCGGCGGGCCGTCGGCGCACAGGCGTCCATGCTCGAGCACGAGCAGGCGGTCGGCGGCCAGCGCCAGCGTCAGGTCGTGCAGCACCGCCGCGACCGCGGCACCGGCGCGTGCACGCTCGCGCAGGCTGGCCACCAGCGCGCGCTGGTGCGGCGCGTCGAGGTGCGTGGTCGGCTCGTCGAGCAGCAGCAACGGCGAGCGCACCGCCAGCGCGCGCGCCAGCAGCACGCGCTGGCGCTCGCCGCCCGACAGCTCGCTCAAGCGGCGCGATGCGAACGCGGCGCACTCGGTCTCGGCCATTGCCGCGTCGACGGCGGCCTCGTCGGCTGCGGTGACGCTGCCGAACAGCCCGTGGTGCGGCAGGCGGCCGAGGCGCACGACGTCGCGCGCGGCGATGTCGCCGTCCGCCTCGCCGTGCTGCGACAACCAGGCCACGCGCTGTGCGCGCTCGCGCGCGCCCCACGCGCCGATCGGCCGCCCGTCGAGCTCGACGCGACCGGCGTCGGGGCGTCGCAGTCCGGCAAGCAGCGTCAGCAGCGTGCTCTTGCCCGCGCCGTTCGGGCCCACGACGGCCGCCCACTCGCCGCGGCGCAGGTCGAGCGCGACGCCGTCGAGCACGCGGCGCCCGCCCAGCGCCAGCGTCAACCCCTGCGCGACGAGCACCGCGCTCACCGCCAGCCCCCGCCGGCGTGACGCCGGCGCAGCAGCAACAGCAGGTACACGCCGCCGAACACGGCGGTCAGCAGCCCGACCGGCAGCTCCTGCGGCGCGATCGCACTGCGCGCGGCGACGTCGGCGGCCTGCAACAGCACGCCGCCGGCCAGCGCCGACAGCATCAGCAGCGCGCCGTGCGTGACGGTCACCAACCGGCGCACCAGGTGCGGCGCGACCAGCCCGACGAAGGCCACCAGCCCGGCCTGCGCCACCGCCGCCCCGGTGGCCAGCGCCATCAGCGCGACCAGCAGCAGGCGCACGCGCGCCAGCGGCACGCCCAGGCTCGCGGCGCCGGCCTCGCCGAGCACCAGCGCGTCGAGCGCGCGCGCGAAGCGCCAGGCCAGCGGCAGCGCCCCCACCAGCACCAGCGCGAGCACGCGCACGCTGTCCCAGCCGAGGAAGGCGGTGCTGCCGAGCAGGAACGCCTGCCGCGCGCGCAGCGCCTGCGGCACCAGCAGTGCCAGCAGGTCGGCCAGCGCGCCGAGCAGCACGCCGACGACGACCCCGGCCAGCAGCAGCACCAGTGGCCGACCGGCGCCGCCGGCCAGCAGCAGCGTCAGCCCGACGCCGGCCAGCGCGCCGGCGAACGCGGCACCGACCAGCCCGACCTGCGGCAGCGCCGCGGCGAACGTCCCGACGCCGACACCCCCGGCGACCGCCAGCACGGCCATCACGCCGAGCCCGGCGCCGGCGGCGCTGCCCAGCAGGTACGGGTCGGCCAGCGGATTGCGGAACAGCCCCTGAGCGATCGCCCCGGCGAGCCCGAGCAGCGCGCCGACGGCGAACGCGCCGGCGCTGCGCGGGGCCCGGATGCCGGCCACCAGATCCCACTCGTCGGCCCAGGCCCACGACCAGCCTTCGCTGCCGGCGGCCAGCCCGCACGCGGCCAGTAAGAGCGCGGCAACGGCCAGCGCCGCGGCCAGCGCCGGGGCGCCGAATGCACGGTCGGCGAGCGCGACGCCGCCGGCGCGCGACGCGGCTGCGCTGTCCAGGCTCATCGCGGTCCCGCGCCCAGCGCGGCGAGGCAGTCGGCGACGCGCCCCGCCGCCATGCCCAGCCGCGGACCCGGACGCACCAGCATGTCGTAGTCCTCCGGCGCGAAGCCGCACACGTGCCGTTCGCGCAGCGCGTCGAGGCGCTGCCAGCCGGGGCGCTGCGGCATGTCCGCCAACGCCTGTGCCGACGCCATCACCAGGTCGGGCTGCGCGCGCAGCACGAACTCGGGGTTGAGCTGCGGGAACGATCCCAGCGACCCCGGCACGACGTTGGCCAGGCCGAGTTGCGCGAGCAGTTCGCCGATGAACGACGCCTCGCTCGCCGCGTGCGGCGTCGCGGCGACCTCGAAATACACGCGGCGCCCGCGCCACGCCGGCGGCACGCGCGCCGCCGCATCGGCGATGTGCGCGTCGATGCCGTGCCACAACCGCTCGGCGGCCGCAGCGTCACCGAGCTCGCGCGCCAGCACCGCGGTCGCGACGCGCATCTCGTGCAGGCTGTCGGCGCCGAGCGCGAGCACGCGCAGCCCCAGCGCCTCGAGCCGCGCACGGGCGCGCGCCGAAGGCACGACGATCACGAGGTCGGGGCGCAGTGCGACGATGCGCTCGACCTGCGCGTCTTCGAGCGAGCCCACGCGCGGCAGCGCGCGCACGCTGTCGGGCCAGTTCGAGAAGCGGTCGACGCCGACCAGCCGCCCGCACGCGCCGATCGCGCACACGGTCTCCGTCAGCGCCGGCACCATCGAGACGATGCGTGCCGGCCTTGCGGCCGGCGCCGCCGCCGCTGCGGCGGCGAGCACCCCGAACAGCGCGGCGACCACGGCGCGCGCGGCGACACGGCTCATCGCGGCGCCCACCGCAGCGTCGCGTACCACTCGCGCCCCGGCGGGTTGTAGCCGTACGCGGTCTCGTAGGCCTTGTCGGCGACGTTGTTCAGCCGCAACCCGAGCACCCAGTCGCGCGCCAGCGCCCAGTCGGCGCGCAGGTCGAGCACGCCGTAGCCGCCCATGCGCAGCGAGTTGGCCGGGTCGTCATGGCGCGCCGCGTAGGCCTGCAGCGACGCGCCCAACGACCAGTCGCCGTGCTGCCAGTCGGCGCCGGCCTTGACCGCACGCGGCGCGCGCCGCGGCAGCCGGCGGCCCACGTCGGCGCTACCGGCGGTCGCGTTGCGCGCGTCGACCCAGTCGGCCGACGCGGCGAGCGCCAGCGCGCCGAGCCGCGCGTCCCAGGCCAGCGTCGCGCCGTCGATCGCGACGCGCGGGATGTTCATCGGCTGCGGCCCCGCCGACATGAAACTGCGGTAGCGATGGCGATACCACGTCGCGCGCAGTTGGTGCGCACCACCGAGCCACTGCGCGAACAGCTCCTGGTGGCGACCTCGCTCGGGTTGCAGGTCGGCGTTGCCGAAGCCCGGGTAGTACAGCTGGTTGAAACTCGGCGCGTTGAAGCTGGTCGCCGCGCTCGCGCCGAGGCGCCACGCCGCAGCAGCGCGGTACGCGTAGGCGAGCGCACCGGTGGTGTGGCCGCCGAACTGCGAATTGCGGTCGCGGCGCACGCTGGCCTGGCCCTCGTGCGCCCCGTGCCGGCCCGACCATGCGGCGCCGAGCGCGTCGATCGTGCGCTCTTCGACGTCGAACGGCTCGCCGCTGCGCGCGACACGCTGCTCGATGCGCTCGGCCAGCAGCAGCACCTCGCCCAGCGGCAGCCGCACGCGGTGGTCCCATGCCAGCTGGCGCTGGTCGGTCTCGATCGGGCCGAGCGTGGCCCACGGGCTCGCGGCCGCCAGCGTGTCGTAGACGTCGAGCGATCGCCCGGCGGCCAACCGCGTATGCCAGCCGTGCGCGATCCGCCCGTCGACCTGCAGCGACTGCACGCGGTTGACGATCGCCGCGCGTGCGTCGGCCCCGGGGCCGTCGTCGTACTGCGTCCGCCCGTGTGACTCGAGCCACAGCGCGTCGGCCCGCCAGCCCTGCGCGAAGACCCAGCCGGCGCGCACGCTGGCGGCGTTCTGGCGCCAGCCGTCGGTGTCGGGGTGGAAGCTGCCGAACGGCTCCTTCGCGTTCGTCGCCGAGAAACCGTCGTTGCGCTGGTGCTGCGCCTGCACCGCGAGCTCGACGCCTTGCGCTGCCCATCCGACGCCCGCGGCGGCCAGCGCGTAGCCGTGGCTGCCACCACCGAGCTTCGCGTTCCCGCGCGGGGCGGTGGCGTCGGTCGGCGCGCTGCGCGTGAAGACCTGGACCACGCCGCCGAGTGCGCCGGTGCCGTACAGCGAGCTCAGCGGGCCGCGCACGATCTCGATGCGCTCGATCGCCTCGAGCGGCAGGTTGTCGATCGACGGCAGGTCGACGGTGGCCGAGCCGACGCGCACGCCGTCGACGAGCAGCAGCAGGTGGCGCGCCTCGAGGCCGCGCACGAACACCGACGCGGGCTTGCCGAGCCCGCCGTTGACGCTGAACTGCAGGCCGGGCGCGGCCGCCAGCACCTCGGCGAGCGTGCGCGCCTCGCTGCGATCCAGGGCGGCGCGGTCGAGGACCGTGACCTCGGACAGGGTGTGCGACACCGGCACCGGCGTTCGCGTGGCGGTGACGACGACGGCGTCGGCCGCGGCGACGCCGGGCAGGCCGGCAAGGACGAGGGCGCACGGCACGCATGCCGCGATGGCGGACGGCAGCGTCCGCAGGAAACGGGGATCCATGAAGAAGAGGACTCCGAGCCGAACGTGTCCGCCCGCTTCCCCGCAGGCCGACACCCACGACCTCCGGCGAGCGCCGGGGGTCACCCCGTTGGCCGGTATCCGGGCTGGCGGAAACGACCTCGGTGACCTTCCCGGCGACGACGCGCCAGTGGCTTGCGACCGAAGCGGGGCTCGCGGCTCGACGGCAGCCGCTCGCCCGTCCGCTTACCGTTGCGGGGGCAGCGCAGGTTGGGCCTCGTCCGGCGGATCCGGCCTCCCTGCTTCCCGTTCAACCCGCGCCGAAACGAGCAAAGGCGCAGGCACCAACGGCAGTTATGCTACCAGCCGGGCACGAAGCGCCCTTCTACAATCTTCGCTTCTGTCGCGCACAGCGCATGGCAACCCTGGACCAACTCGCCGAACGCATCGAGCGCCTGCTGCTGCGGCACGACGAGCTCAAGCGCACCAACGCGCTGCTCGAGCAGCAGGTGTCGGTGCTCAGCGCGGAGCGCGACAGCCTGCGCTCGCGGCTGGCCGCGGCGCGCGCGCGCGTCGACGCGCTGCTCGAGCGCATCGGCGCCGACGAGGCCCGGGGTGACGCGCCGTGAAGCAGATCGAGGTCACGATCCTGGGCCAGAGCTACCGCCTCGGTTGCCCCGAGGGCGGCGAGGTGCAACTGCTGGCCGCCGTCGACACCGTCGACCGCGAGATGAGCGCGATCCGCGACGCCGGCAAGGTGAAGGCGCGCGAGCGCATGGCGGTGCTGGCCGCGCTGAACCTCGCCTATCAGCTGGCCGAAAGGCCGGCGGCAGTTGCGCCGACGGCCGGCAGTGCACCGTCGACGGCGCCCGCCGACGCCGAAGTGCAGTCATTGATCACGCGCATCGACGCGGCGCTCGGCGACGACGGCCGATTGCTGTAGCGCCGCGCGGCCGCGGGCATAGAATGGCTCGGTCCGTCGCGTTCGCGTGGGTCTAGATTTCCTTGAACCGATGCTCATCGAGCCAGGGCTTGGAACATCGCGCGGCTGGTGTGATCGTCTCGCGTCAGATGAACCCGAAGCCGCGCTGACCTCGCCCACCT
>CAZUBF010000095.1:0-14215 GCA_964618555.1 uncultured Azohydromonas sp. | reverse complement strand
CATCTACCTGTCGCCCAGCCAGATCCGCCGCTTCAACCTGCACACCGGCGACATGATCGAAGGCGAGGTGCGCGTGCCCAAGGACGGCGAGCGCTATTTCGCGCTCGTCAAGGTCGACCGCGTCAACGGCCTGACGCCCGAGGAGAACAAGCACAAGATCATGTTCGAGAACCTGACCCCGCTGTTCCCGAAGGAACAGTTCAGGCTCGAACGCGACAACCTGAAGATCGACGAGAACGTCACCAGCCGCATCATCGACCTCGTCGCGCCGATCGGCAAAGGCCAGCGTGCGCTGCTCGTCGCTCAGCCCAAGACCGGCAAGACGATGATGATGCAGCACATCGCGCACGCGCTGGTGGGCAACTACCCCGACGTGCACCTGATCGTGCTGCTCGTCGACGAGCGCCCCGAGGAGGTGACCGAGATGCAGCGCACCGTGCGCGGCGAGGTCATCAGCTCGACGTTCGACGAGCCCGCGGCGCGCCACGTGCAGGTCGCCGAGATGGTGATCGAGCGCGCCAAGCGCCTGGTCGAGCTGAAGAAGGACGTCGTGATCCTGCTCGACTCGATCACCCGCCTGGCCCGCGCCTACAACAACGTGCTGCCGAGCTCGGGCAAGGTGCTCACCGGTGGCGTCGACGCCAACGCCCTGCAGCGCCCGAAACGCTTCTTCGGCGCGGCGCGCAACGTCGAAGAGGGCGGCAGCCTGACCATCATCGGCACCGCGCTGATCGACACCGGCAGCCGCATGGACGAAGTGATCTACGAGGAGTTCAAGGGCACCGGCAACTGCGAGATCCACCTCGACCGCCGCATGGCCGAGAAGCGCGTCTACCCGTCGATCCTGATCAACAAGTCGGGCACGCGCCGCGAGGAACTGCTGCTCAAGCCCGAGATCCTGCAGAAGACCTGGATCCTGCGCAAGCTGCTGTACAACATGGACGAGATCGAGGCGATGGAGTTCGTGCTCGACAAGATGAAGCAGAGCAAGAGCAACCTCGACTTCTTCGACATGATGCGTCGCGGAGGGTGAACGCCACTGCTGCGAGCCCGGCTGCGCGGGCTTTGAAGGCGTTCACGGGCCGGGGTGCGAGTCCCTGGGTTCGCGGCACGGCTATAATCCGCGGTTTTCCGCTTGGGGAAAGTGCGTCGAATGGGTCGACGTGGCTACCACTTCACCAGCGCCGAGGGCTTCCCGCATGAAAGAAGGCATCCACCCCAACTACCGCGACGTGTGCTTCGTCGACCTGTCCAACGGCTTCAAGTTCGTCACGCGTTCCTGCGCTTCGACGAAGGAAACGGTGAAGATGGACGACGGCCGCGAGTTGCCGCTGATCAAACTCGAGACGACCAGCGAGTCGCACCCGTTCTACACGGGCACGCAGAAGAGTGTCGACAACCTCGGCGGGCGCGTCGAGAAGTTCCGCAACAAGTTCGCGCACCTGAAGAAGTGACGGCGCGCGCAGGCCGCACCGCAGGGGCAGCCACGGCTGCCCTTTTTGCTGCCCGTCGCGCGGCGCGCGGCGGGCGCGGCATCATCGCGGCGTGAGTCACGGCCCCACCCCGGCCCTCGTCACGCAGCGCGCCGCGCAGCGGATGCCACGCTGGGCGCTGCTGCTGTTCTGCGCGGCCTACGTGCTGCCCGGCGTGTTCGCGCGCGACCCGTGGCGCAGCGCCGACGTCGCCGCGTTCGGCCACATGGTCGCGATGGCCGAGGGCCGCTCGCCGTGGCTCGCACCCACCGTCGGCCAGCTGCCGCCCGACAGCGCGCTGCTGCCGCACTGGCTCGGCGCGTCGAGCATCGCGCTGCTGTCGCCGTGGATCGACGCCGAACTCGCAGCGCGGCTGCCGTTCGCACTGCTGCTCGCGCTGACACTGGCGCTGGTGTGGTACGCGATGTACCACCTCGCGCGCACCGAAGCGGCGCAGCCGGTGGCGTTCGCGTTCGGCGGCGAGGCCGAGCCGGTGCAGTACGCGCGTGCGATGGCCGACGGCGCGCTGCTCGCGCTGATCGCCACGCTGGGGCTGCTGCAACTCGGCCACGAGACCACGCCCGAGCTGATGCAGCTCGCCGCGGTCGCGCTGTTCCAGTGGGCGCTCGCCGCGGCGCCGTTCCGGCGCTGGCGCGCGCGCGCTGCGGCGCTGGCGGCCCTGCCGCTGCTGGCCGCCGCCGGTGCGCCGGGCATCGCGCTGGCCATCGGGGTGATCGGGCTGGCGATCGCGCTGCGCTCGGCGTACCCACAGGTGCGCCGCTTCGCGCCCTGGGTGGCGGCATCGGCGCTGGCGGCGCTGGCCGTCGCGGCGGCGCTGCACACCTGGGAGTGGCGATGGCGCCTCGCCGCCGACACCGCGCAGGTGTTCCAGCTCGGCCGGCTGTGGCTGTGGTTCCTGTGGCCGGCGTGGCTGCTCGCCCTGTGGACCGTGTGGCGCTGGCGCCATCACCTGTTCAACCGACACATCGCGGTGCCGCTGTCGCTGGCGCTCGTCGCGCTGGCGGCGAGCATCGCCACCGGCGGGTCGGACCGCGCGCTGCTGCTCGGGCTGCCCGGCGTCGCGGTGCTCGCGGCCTTCGCGCTGCCCACGCTCGAGCGCAGCGCGGCGGCGGCGATCGACTGGTTCTCGGTGTTCTTCTTCAGTGCCGGCGCGATCGCGGTGTGGGTGGTCTACGCGTCGATGCACACCGGCGTGCCGGCCAAGCCCGCGGCCAACGTGGCCAAGCTGGCCAGCGGGTTCGTGCCGAGCTTCTCGGCGCCTGCGCTGGCCGCCGCGGTGCTGGGCACGCTGGCCTGGCTGTGGCTGGTGCGATGGCGCACCGCACGCCACCAGGCGGCGCTGTGGAAGAGCCTGGTGCTGCCGGCCGGCGGCGTCGCGCTGCTGTGGTTGCTGGTGATGACACTGCTGCTGCCCGTGCTCGACTACGCGCGCAGCGACCGACCCTGGGTCGAGCGCATCGCGCGCCACGTGCCGCCGGGCGCGTGCGTTTCCGCGCCCGACATCGGCCGCGCCGCGGCCGCCGCGCTCGAGCACTTCGGCCGCTGGCGCGTCGACGCACGCCCGGCGATCGACGCGGGCGGCTGCGACTGGATGCTGCTGCGCCGCGCTGCCGGCGGCGCCGGCGTGCCGCCAGGCTGGAGCGTGATCGCGCGCGTGCTGCGCCCGACCGAACGCCAGGGCGGCACGCTGGTGCTGCGGCGCGACGCGGCGGCACCGCGCTGACACGCCACGACCTCGTCGCCCCGGGTCAGTCGGCGCCTGCCCCGGTCGCCGTCTCGACGCCGTCGGCGGCCCGGCGCACGCGCAGCGCCGGTAGCACGATGCGAAACGACGACCCCTTGCCCGACTCGCTGACGATGTCGAGTTCGCCGCCGTGGCGCTGCACGATGTGCTTGACGATCGACAGGCCCAGCCCGGTGCCACCGGTCTCGCGCGAGCGGCTGCCGTCGACCCGGTAGAAGCGCTCGGTCAGCCGCGGCAGGTGTTCGCGCGCGATGCCGATGCCGGTGTCGCTGACGACGATCTCGCCGGCGCCGTCTTCGCGCACGCGCCAGCTCAGCTCGATGCGGCCGCCCTCGGGCGTGTAACGCACCGCGTTGCTGACCAGGTTGCCGACCGCGCTGAGCAGTTCGTCCAGGCTGCCGGCGATCTGTGCGTCGGGTGCCGACTGCACCGTGATCCGGTGCCGCCCGGCCGACAGCGCCTCGCCGTCGACTCGCACCCGAGCGAGCAGGTCGTCGACGCGAGTCCAGTGGTCGGCCGTCGGGCGCGGGCTGCCCTCGAGCTGGGCCAGCGTCAGCAGGTCGTCGATCAGCGTCTGCATGCGCGAGGTCTGCTGCTCCATCAGCTGCAGCACGCGGCGGCGTTCGACCTCGGTCAGCGGCAGCGTGGCCAGCGTCTCGACGAAGCCGGCCAGCACCGTCAGCGGGGTACGCATCTCGTGCGAGACGTTGGCGACGAAGTCGCGGCGCATCGCCTCGGCACGCTCGCGCTCGGTGATGTCCTGCGACAGCACCAGCTTCATGCCCTCGCCGTAGCGGCGCACCAGCACCGACAGCGTCTGCCGCCCCTGCGGCGCGGCGAACACCACCGGCTGCTCGTAGCTGCCGAGCTGCAGGTGCGCGACGAAGGCCGGCGCGCGCACCAGGTGAGTCAGGCGTTGTCCGCGATCGCGCACCGGGTCGAGCCCGAAGTGCATCGCGGCCATCGCGTTGCACCAGGCGATCTGCTCGTCGCCGTCGAGCAGCAGCACGCCGTTGGGCGAGGCCTCGATCGCCGACAGGAACTGCTGCAGCCGCAGCCGCTCGGCCTCGATGGCCCTGTCTCGAGAGCGCAGCAGCCGCTCGACGCGGTAGCCGAGCTCGCCCCAGAAGCCGGGGTCGGCCGGCGCCTGCGCGTCCTGCGAACCGCGCAGCCAGCCCAGCAGGCGCTGCGCGCGCAGCGTGTCGAGCGTCGCGGCGAGCATCACGCCGGTGGCACCGCCCAGCGCCATGCCCAGCGCCCGTGCGTCGAACCAGTTGCCCAGCAGCGCACCGGCCGCGGTGCCGACGAGCATCGCCAGCACCACCGCGACGACCCGGGGCAGCAGCCAGGGCATCGGTCAGCGCGCCGCCGTCACGCGGCGCCGCCCGGTTGCTGCGTGAAGCGGTAGCCGGCGCCGCGCACCGTCTCGATCAGCGTCGCGCACTGCACCGGCTGCAGCGCCTCGCGCAAGCGCTTGACGTGCACGTCGACCGTGCGCTCCTCGATGAACACGTGGTCTCCCCACACGCGATCGAGCAGCTGCGCGCGGCTGTGCACGCGCTCCGGGTGCGTCATGAAGAAGTGCAGCAGCCGGAACTCGGTGGGGCCGACCCTGACCTCGCGCACGCCGTCGGTGCCGGCGCGGGTGACGCGCCGCGTCGCCGGGTCGAGCTTCAGGCCGCCGGCCTCGACCGCGCTGTCCAGCGCCTCGGGCGCCTTGCGCCGCAGCACCGCGCGGATGCGCGCGAGCAGTTCCTTGGTCGAAAACGGCTTGGTCAGATAGTCGTCGGCGCCGGCGTCGAGCCCGCCGATCTTGTCGGCCTCGTCGCTGCGCGCGGTGAGCATGATGATCGGCAGCTCGCGCGTGCGCGCCGCGCCACGCCACTGCTTGGCCAGCGCCAGCCCCGACTGGCCGGGCAGCATCCAGTCGAGCAGCACCAGGTCGGGCAGCACCGCGTCGACCGCCATGCGCGCCTGGTCGGCGCTCGCGGCCAGCGTGACCTCGTAGCCTGCGTGACGCAGGTTGATCGAGATCAGCTCGGCGATCGCCGACTCGTCCTCGACCACCAGCACCCGGCTCATCGGCGAATCCCCTGCACTGCGCGCCTGCGGTTCAGCGCACCGCGCTCTCGACGTCGGCCAGCGCGACGTGGCGCACGTCGGTGCCCTTGACGACGTAGATCACCGCCTCGGCGAGGTTCTTCGCGTGGTCGCCGACGCGCTCGATCGCCTTGGCGACGAACACCAGATCGATGCTCGACGAGATCATGCGCGGGTCCTCCATCATGTAGGTGATCAGCTTGCGCAGCAGGCCGTCGAACTCCTGGTCGATCTGGTCGTCGTGCTTGAGCACCTCGAGTGCGGCCGTGGGGTCCAGTCGCGCGAACGCGTCGAGCGCCTTGCGCAACTGGGTGCACGCCAGCTCGCACTCGTACTGCAGGTCGGCCACCGGCAGGCGCAGGCGGCTCGACACGCCGGTGTTGATCAGCCGTTGCACGGTGCGCGCGATGCGCGCGGCCTCGTCGCCGACACGCTCGAGGTTGGCGCTGGCCTTGGAGATCGCGATCAGCAGCCGCAGGTCGACCGCCGCCGGCTGGCGCATCGCGATGATGCGCTGCATCAGCGTGTCGATCTCGACCTCCATGTGGTTGATGCGGTCCTCCTGCTGCAGCACCTGCGTCGCGGTCTCGCCGCTGAAATTGGTCAGCGCGTACATCGCCTGAGCGACCTGCGACTCGGCCAGGCCACCCATCTCGAGCACGCGCGACGACACGTCGCGCAGCTCTGCGTCGAACTGGGTCGACAGATGCTTCTGGTTCATGCCTCGTGCTCCTTGTGCCGGCCCGCCCCGCTCACCCGAACCGGCCGGTGATGTAGTCCTCGGTGTCCTTCTTCTTCGGCTTCATGAAGATCTCCGTCGTGGGACCGAACTCGATCAAGTCGCCGAGGTACATGTACGCCGTGTAGTCGGACACGCGTGCGGCCTGCTGCATGTTGTGCGTCACGATGGCCACCGTGTAGTCGCTCTTCAGCTCGTCGATCAGCTCTTCGATCTTGCCGGTGGAGATCGGGTCGAGCGCCGAGCACGGCTCGTCGAGCAGGATCACCTCGGGCTTGACCGCCACGCCGCGCGCGATGCACAGCCGCTGCTGCTGGCCTCCCGACAGGCTGGCGCCGCTCTGGCCGAGCTTGTCCTTGACCTCGTTCCACAGCGCCGCCTTCTTCAGCGCCCACTCGACACGCTCGTCCATCTCGACGCGCGGCAGCGACTCGAACAGCCGCACGCCGAACGCGATGTTGTCGTAGATCGACATCGGGAACGGCGTCGGCTTCTGGAACACCATGCCGATCTTCGCGCGGATCAGCGAAACGTCGGTCTTCGAGGTCAGCACGTCCTCGCCGTCGAGCAGGATCTGCCCCTCGGCGCGCTGTTCGGGGTACAGCTCGAACATGCGGTTGAAGGTGCGCAGCAGCGTCGACTTGCCACAGCCCGACGGCCCGATGAAGGCGGTGACCTTGCGCTCGGGCAGGTCGATGCTGATGTCCTTCAGCGCCTTGAACTTGCCGTAGTAGAAGTTCAGGTGGCGCACCGAGAGTTTGACCCTCTCGGTGGTCGGCAGTTCGACTCGGGTGTCCATCGCGACGTCGTCCGGTTCAGTGTTTGTTGCGGAACAGCACGCGGGCGAGGATGTTCAGCGCCAGCACGCCCAGCGTGATCAGGAACACCCCGGCCCAGGCCAGCTTCTGCCAGTTCTCGTACGGGCTCATCGCGAACTTGAAGATCGTCACCGGCAGGCTGGCCATCGGCTCGGCGAGGTTCCAGGTGAAGAACTGGTTCGACAGCGCGGTGAACAACAGCGGCGCGGTCTCACCGGCGATGCGCGCCAGCGCCAGCAGCACGCCGGTGATCACGCCTGCGCGCGCCGCCTTCAGCGTCACCGACCACACGACCTTCCACTTCGGCGTGCCCAGCGCGTAGGCGGCCTCGCGCAGCGAGTTCGGGATCAGGACAAGCATGTTCTCGGTGGTGCGCACGACCACCGGAATCACGATCAGCGCCAGCGCGAGCACGCCGGCGTACGCCGAGAACGTCCTGGTCTGGGCGACGACGACGGCGTAGATGAACAGGCCGATGACGATCGACGGTGCCGACAGCAGGATGTCGTTGATGAACTGCGTCACCGCGCCGAGCCAGGTCCGCTGGCCGTACTCGGCCAGGTAGATGCCGCACAGCACGCCCACCGGGGTGCCCACTGCGGTGGCCAGCAGCACCATGAGCAGCGAGCCGACGATGGCGTTGGCGAGCCCGCCGCTCTCGGCCTGCGGCGGCGGCGTCGACTGCGTGAGCACCTGCAACGCCAGCCCGTCGACGCCCAGGCGCACGGTCTCGAACAGAATCCAGATCAGCCAGAACAGCCCGAAGGCCATCGCCGCCAGCGCCAGCGACAGCGCGACGACATTGATGCCCTTGCGTCGGCGGTGCAGCGCCAGCCGGCGCCGGTCGATCGTCGCGATGCTCATGTGCGCTTGCCCTCGCCCTTCTTCAGCCGCATCAGCAGCAGCCTCGACATCGCCAGCACGACGAAGGTGATCAGGAACAGGATCAGCCCGAGGTAGATCAGCGACGCCTGATGCAGGCCTTCACTGGCCTCGGCGAACTCGTTGGCCAGCGCCGAGGTGATGCTGTTGGCCGCCTCGAACAGCGACAGCGAGCTGAGCTGGTTGAAGTTGCCGATGACGAAGGTGACGGCCATCGTCTCGCCCAGCGCGCGGCCGAGCCCGAGCATGATGCCGCCGACGACGCCGGTCTTCGTGTAAGGCAGCACCACCTTCCACACCACCTCCCAGGTGGTGGAGCCCAGCGCGTAGGCCGACTCCTTGAGCAGCGACGGAGTGACCTCGAAGACGTCGCGCATCACCGAGGCGATGAAGGGGATGACCATGATCGCCAGGATGATCCCCGCGGACAGGATGCCGATGCCCACCGGGGGGCCGGAGAACAGGGCCCCCAGGTACGGCGCATCGCCGAACGCGGCCTGCAGCGGCTGCTGCACGTAGGTCGCGAGGATCGGGCCGAACACCAGCAGACCCCACATGCCGTAGACGATCGACGGGATCGCCGCCAGCAGCTCGATCGCGATGCCCAGCGGGCGCTTGAGCCAGCGCGGCGACAGCTCGGTGAGGAACAGCGCGATGCCGAAGCTCACCGGGACCGCGATCAGCAGCGCGATGAACGAGGTCATCAGCGTGCCGTAGATCATCACCAGGCCGCCGAAGCGTTCCTGCACCGGGTCCCACTCGGCCGAGGTGAAGAAGCCCAGGCCGAACTCGCGGATCGACGGCCAGGCGCCGATGAACAGCGACACGATGATGCCGCCCAGCAGCGCCAGCACCAGCCAGGCGGCGCCATGCGCGAGCAGCGAGAACACGGTGTCGGCCCACGGCGCGACCCGCCGACGTTCCTGGGGCGCACCGCTTGGCGAGACTCGCTCCATCTGATGGGGATCGGCGTGGGACGACGCCGGCAGTGTAGCGGCCATGTCGGAGGGCGCTCGGCAAGGTTTCAGGCGACGGCGGGGCGGCCCTGCGCAGGTGCGCGGGCGCCACCCCGCCGTCGTGCGTTCACTGCCAGGCGATCGGCTTGCCCGACGCGTCCTTCAGCGACGCGGCCCACTGCTTGCGCACCAGATCCTTGACCGACGTCGGCAGCGACACGTAGTCGAGGTCCGACGCCATCTTGTCGCCGTTGACGTAGGCCCAGTCGAAGAACTTCAGCGAGTTCATCGCGCTGGCCGGCTTGTCCTGCGCCTTGTGCATCAGGATGAACGTGGCCCCGGTGATCGGCCAGCTGTCCTTGCCCGGCTGCTCGGTCAGGATCTGGTAGAAGCTGCGGTTCCAGTCGGCGCCGGCCGCGGCGGCCTTGAACGCCGATTCTTCGGGCGCGACGTACTGCCCGTCCTTGTTGCGCATCAGCGCGTGCGCCATCTTGTTCTGCTTGGCGTAGGCGTACTCGACGTAGCCGATCGAGTTCGGCAGGCGCGTGACGAAGGCCGACACGCCCTCGTTGCCCTTGCCGCCGGCGCCGGTGGGCCAGTTGACCGCGGTGCCCTCGCCGACCTTGGCCTTCCACTCGGCGTTCACCTTCGACAGGTAGTTCGTGAAGATGAACGTCGTTCCCGAGCCGTCGGCGCGGCGCACGACGGCGATCGCCGCGTCGGGCAGCGGCACGCCCGGGTTGAGGGCGGTTAGCGCCGGGTCGTTCCACTTCGTGATCTTGCCGAGGTAGATGTCGCCGAGCAGTTCCCCGGTCAGCCGCACCTGGCCGGGCTGCACGCCGCGGATGTTGATCACCGGCACGACGCCACCGATCACCGTCGGGAACTGGATCAGGCCGTCCTTGGCCAGTTCATCGTCGGTCAGCGGAGCATCCGAGGCGCCGAAGTCGACCGTCTTCGCCTTGATCTGGCGGATGCCGGCGCCGGAGCCGACCGACTGGTAGTTGATGCGTGCGCCGGTCGCCTTGTGGTAAGCGTCGGCCCACTTGGCGTAGATCGGCGCCGGAAACGACGCGCCCGCGCCGGTCACGTCCTGCGCCTGGGTCAGGCTGGCACCGAGCACGAGGCTGGCGCCGAGAGCGGCGGTGCGGATCATCGACAGGTTCATCGCAGTGACCTTTCGTGGTCTGGTTGGCAACAACCGTCACTCTAGGCATCGCCCGTGACAGGTCGATGACAGTGCGGCAACCGGATCACGAGTCGTCGACGCCCACCGCGACCGTCACAAGTCGGTCACCTTGTCGTCACACACCGGCCGTAGCGTGCGATGTCGCGCCGAACCGCGCACCCGCTGGAGCCCAACGCCCATGTATCCGACCGCAACCCACCGTACAACCTGGATCCTGGCAGCAACACTGGCCGCCGCCGTCGTCGCCGGCTGCGCCACCCCGCCCGCGCCTGCGACGATCGCCGAGGTCGCCGCACGCACGCCGCAGCTGTCGACGCTGAACAAGCTCATCGCCGACGCCGGACTGGGCGAGACGCTGCGTGCCGACGGTCCGCTGACGGTGTTCGCCCCGACCGACGCCGCGTTCGCCGCGCTGCCGGCGAAGACACGTGCCGAACTGGCCGACAAGGAACGACTGAAGGCCGTGCTGACCTACCACGTCGTGCCCGGCCGGCTGACGGCAGCGCAGATCAAGCCCGAGAGCCTGAAGACGGTCAACGGCGCCAGTGTCGGCGTGTCGAAGGCCGGCACCTTCGTCACCTACGACGAGGCCCTGGTCGTGCAGGCAGACGTGCCGGCCACCAACGGCGTGGTGCACCTCATCGACAAGGTCGTCGTCCCGCCGGCACCGCGGCGCTGACGCGCCGGGCGCGCGGCGGCGCGCGGCTCAGGCCGCGGCGGCGAGCCTGGCGACCGGGTCGCGCACCGCGTCGGCCAGCCGCTGCGCGCAGCGCTGCGCGAGCGCGGCATCGCGCGCCTCGACCATCACGCGCAGCACCGGCTCGGTGCCCGAGGCGCGGATCAGGACGCGCCCGCTGTCGCCCAGCTCGTGCTGCACCGCCTGCTGCTCGGCGGCCAGCCGCGGATTGCGCCGCCAGTCGGTGCCGTCGGCCAGCCGCACGTTGATCAGCGTCTGCGGGAACAGCGCGACCCCGGCGAGCAGTTCGGCCAGGGTGTGCGTGCCGTTGCGCCGCACCGCCTGCATCACCTGCAGCGCGCTGACGATGCCGTCGCCGGTGGTGTGGCGGTCGAGCGCGATCAGGTGCCCCGAACCCTCACCGCCGAGCTGCCAGCCGCGCGCGACCAGTTCCTCGAGCACGTACCGGTCGCCGACCTTCGCCCGCACCAGCGGCACGCCGCGCTCGCGCAGCGCCATCTCGACGCCGAGGTTGGTCATCAGCGTGCCCACGACGCCGGGCACCGCCTGGCCCTTCGCCAGCCGGTCCATCGCGATCACGTAGAGCAATTCGTCGCCGTCGTACAGGCGCCCCTGCGCGTCGACGATCTGCAGCCGGTCGGCATCGCCGTCGAGCGCGATGCCGTAGTCGGCACCGTGCCGGGTCACGGCGGCCACGAGCGCCTGCGGCGAGGTCGCACCGACTCCGTCGTTGATGTTCATGCCGTCGGGACTGCAGCCGATCGTCTCGACGCTGGCGCCGAGCTCGTGGAACACGTCGGGCGCGACGTGGTACGCCGCGCCGTGCGCCGCGTCGACGACGACCTTCATGCCGCGCAGCGACAGGCTGTGCGGCACCGTGCTCTTGCAGAACTCGATGTAGCGCCCGCGCGCGTCGTCCAGGCGTCGCGCACGTCCGAGCCCGGCCGAGTCGACCCACTGCGGCGGCTCGGCCAGCGCCTCTTCCACCGCGCGCTCCCACTCGTCGGGCAGCTTCTCGCCACGGGCCGAGAAGAACTTGACGCCGTTGTCGGGGTAGGCGTTGTGGCTGGCGCTGATGACCACGCCCAGGTCCAGCCGCAACGCACGCGTCAGGTAGGCCACGCCCGGCGTCGGCAGCGGGCCCGACAGCAGCACGTCGACGCCGGCGGCGGCCAAGCCGGCCTCGAGCGCCGACTCGATCATGTAGCCGGAGATGCGCGTGTCCTTGCCGATCAGCACCGTCGGCCGTTGGGCGCCGCGTCGCAGCACGCGGCCGACGGCATGGCCGAGCGAGAGCATGAAGTCGGGAGTGATCGGCGCGCGGCCGACCGTGCCGCGGATGCCGTCGGTGCCGAAGTAGGTTCTGCTCATCGTTGCGCTGCTCCGTGTTGCGCGCGCCGGCCACTGCGATGCCGCAGCCAGCCCCCCCGCCGGCCGAAGCGACCGGGTTCAGGCGGCGATTGTGCCCGCCGACGACGCGACTGCGCCACCGAGCGCCGCCACCGAGCGCCAGACCTTCAACGCATCGACGGTCGGCGCGACATCGTGCACACGCACGACCGACGCGCCGCGCTCGACGGCCAGCAGCGCCGCGGCGACGCTCGCGGCGACGCGCTGCCCCGGGTCGCGGCCGGTCAGCGCGCCGAGCGTCGACTTGCGCGACCAGCCCACCAGCAGCGGCAGCCCGGCGGCCAGCAGCTCGCGCTGGCGCGCCAGCAGCGCCAGGTTGTGCTCGGCAGACTTCGCGAAACCGATGCCGGGATCGAGCACGATGCGCTCGCGCCCGATGCCGGCGGCGACGACGGCGCGCGCACGGGCACCGAGGAATTCCGCGACCTCGGCGACCACGTCCACGTAGTGCGCCTGCTGCTGCATCGATCCCGGTTCGCCGCGCATGTGCATCAGGCACACGCCGGCGCGAGGGTGCATCGCGACCGCGTCGACGGCGCCGGGGCGTTGCAGCGCGCGCACGTCGTTGACGACGTCGGCGCCGGCGTCGAGCACCGCGCGCATCACGTCGGGCCGGCTGGTGTCGACCGACACCGGCACGCCCAGCGTCACCGCGTGGCGCACCACCGGCAGCACGCGCGCCAGTTCCTCGGTGACGGTGGGCGATGCGGCGCCCGGGCGCGTCGACTCGCCGCCGATGTCCAGCAGGTCGGCGCCGTCTCGCAGCAGGCGTTCGCAGTGCGCGCAGGCATCGGCCGGGTCGGCGAAGAGGCCGCCGTCGGAGAACGAGTCGGGCGTCGTGTTGACGATGCCCATCACGCGCGGACGCGACAGGTCGACGTCGAATCGTGCGGTGCGCCAGACGGGGGGTGTCATCGCTTCGAGGGGTCCGCGACGAAGAAACGGGGCCGCAGCCCCGTCGTCGTGGTGCGCCCGACGCCGCTCAGGCCGTGGCCGGTGCGCCGTCGGTGTTCACCGGCGGCGTGCCGCCGCTGCCGCTGCGCGGCGTCGACGGCGTCCAGTCCTTCGGCGGCCGCGGCGGCTTGCCGCCCATGATGTCCTCGATCTGCTCGCCGTCGATCGTCTCCCACTCGAGCAGCGCCTGTGCCATCGCGTGCATCTTGTCCTGGTTGTCCTCGATGAGCTTGCGCGCCGCGGCGTACTGCTCGTCGATGATCCGGCGCACCTCGCGATCGACCTTCTGCATCGTCGCCTCGGACATGTTCACCTGCTTGGTGATGCTTCGGCCTAGGAACACCTCGCCTTCGTTCTCGGCGTAGACCATGGGCCCCAGCTCGTCGCTCATCCCGTAGCGCATCACCATGTCACGCGCGAGCTGCGTCGCGCGCTCGAAGTCGTTGCTGGCGCCGGTGGTCATCTGGTTCATGAACACCTCCTCGGCGATGCGCCCGCCGAACAGCACGGAGATCGTCGACAGGATGCGCTCCTTGTCCATGCTGTAGCGATCGCCCTCGGGCAGTTGCATCGTCACGCCCAGCGCGCGTCCGCGCGGGATGATCGTGACCTTGTGCACCGGGTCGGTCTTCGGCAACAGGCGCGCGACCAGCGCGTGGCCGGCCTCGTGGTACGCCGTGTTCCTGCGCTCCTCCTCGGGCATGACCATCGACTTGCGCTCGGGGCCCATCAGGATCTTGTCCTTGGCCTTCTCGAAGTCGACCATCTCGACGACGCGCCCGTTGCGCCGCGCGGCGAACAACGCCGCCTCGTTGACGAGGTTGGCCAGATCCGCGCCGCTGAACCCCGGCGTGCCGCGCGCTAGGATGTCGGCACGCACGTCCTGGCCCACCGGCACCTTGCGCATGTGCACGTTGAGGATCTGCTCGCGCCCGCGCACGTCGGGCAGCGTGACGTAGACCTGGCGGTCGAAGCGCCCCGGGCGCAGCAGCGCCGGGTCGAGGATGTCGGGCCGGTTGGTGGCCGCCATCACGATCACGCCGAGGTTGGTCTCGAAGCCGTCCATCTCGACGAGCATCTGGTTGAGCGTCTGCTCGCGCTCGTCGTTGCCGCCGCCCAGGCCCGCGCCGCGGTGGCGACCCACCGCGTCGATCTCGTCGATGAAGATGATGCACGGTGCGCTCTTCTTCGCCTGCTCGAACATGTCGCGCACGCGCGCCGCGCCGACGCCGA
>CAZUBF010000094.1:0-14265 GCA_964618555.1 uncultured Azohydromonas sp. | reverse complement strand
CCGGTGACCAGCACGTAGCGCGTGCCGTGCTCGCCGGCGGCCACCGCCAGCTCGCGCGCCGACGGCGGGCGCTCGTTGTCCCAGTCGGGCAGCAGGAAGTCGGTCAAGGTCTTGTGGTTGCCCACCAGCACCTCGGTGGCCGGCAGCACCAGCTCGCGAAAGGCGTCGATATAGGTCTGCTGTTCGTCGTCGCCCATCCAGCCGAGATTGGGCATGTGCGCGACCAGCGGCACGTCGGGATAGTCGGACAGGATCTCGGCGACCGCGCCGACCACCTCGGCGCTGCCGAGGAAGCCCACCTTCCACGCCGCCACGGTGACGTCCTCGAGGATGCTGCGCGCCTGCTCGACGACGACCTCGGGGTCGAGCGGGTGGTGGTCGAACACCTCGGCGGTGTCGCGCATCACGATGTCGGTGATCACCGGCAGCGGGTGCGCGCCCATCGCGGCGATCGTCGTCACGTCGCCGCCCGAGCCGCCGGCGCCGCTGGGGTCGCCGGCGTTGAAGCTGAGCACGCAAGCCGGCGCCGGTGCGTCGCTGGCTTGTGCATCGGGGGTGTTGCCAGACGGGGAGGGGTCAGGGGTCATGTCGGCGGTCCGGCGGGTTCGTCGGCGGCGCGGGTTGCGCCGCACCTCCAGCAATGCATGAGCGATGCTGCGCAGGTCCCTGTGGCGGCGCGTGTTCTTGCACCGCGTCGGTGCACGGACCCGTGCATACAATGCCGGGTCATTGTAGTGAGTGCCCCGCGACCGTGAACGAGCCCAAGACCTGGATGTGCCTGATCTGCGGATGGATCTACGACGAGGCCGCCGGCGACCCCGAGCACGGCATCGCCGCGGGCACGACGTGGGCCGACGTGCCGATGAACTGGACCTGCCCCGAGTGCGGCGCGCGCAAGGAAGACTTCGAGATGGTGCAGATCTGAGCGCGACGTCGCGCACGCGGTAACGGCTTGTAGCGCGCCTCGATTGCGCGCCTTTTTTGGCGCAAATGCCGGGATCACACCGGCAGGCGCTGACCGATGATCAAGCCTGCCCCGCCGCGGGCCGATGCTGATCGGGGATGTCGTTGAGGAGAACGCGTCGTGAGTGACGATTTCGCGCAAGCCCCACCGCCGGGGACGAAGGTGCTGGTCATCGATGACAGCAACACGATCCGGCGCAGCGCCGAGATCTTCCTGCGCCAGGGCGGCTTCGAGGTGGTGCTCGCCGAGGACGGCTTCGACGCGCTGGCCAAGGTCAACGACCACGCTCCCGAGCTGATCTTCTGCGACATCCTGATGCCGCGGCTCGACGGCTACCAGACCTGCGCCATCATCAAGCGCAATCCGCGCTACGCCGACGTGCCGGTGATCATGCTGTCGTCCAAGGACGGCCTGTTCGACAAGGCGCGCGGGCGCATGGTCGGCTCGCAGGACTACCTGACCAAGCCGTTCACGAAAGAACAGTTGCTGCGCGCGGTCGAACAGCACCGCCGCGCGACGGCCTGACGCCAGCGCCGACCGCGCCAGCGCGCGCGGCCAAGGAGCGACGATGACGATACGCAAGATCCTGGTGGTCGACGACTCGAAGACCGAGCTGTACCAGTTGTCCGACATGCTCGGGCGCGCCGGCTACGAGGTGCGCACCGCCGAGAACGGCGACGAGGCGCACCGCCGGCTGGCCGAGGACATGCCCGACCTGATCCTGATGGATGTCGTGATGCCGGGGCAGAACGGCTTCCAGCTCACACGTGCGATCACGCGCGACCCGCGCTACGCGCGCGTGCCGGTGATCATGTGCACCAGCAAGAGCCAGGAGACCGACAAGGTCTGGGGCATGCGCCAGGGCGCGCGCGACTACGTCGTCAAGCCCGTCGTCGCCGGCGAGTTGCTGGCCAAGATCCGCGCCTTCGACTGACGGCGCCGGCAACGCACGAACGGGACCCCGCCGCGATGGCCGACAAGCAAGCCCTGCGGGCGCTGCAGACCCGCCTGGCCGAGCGCCTGCGCACCGCGCAGGCGCAGCCGCGCACGCCGTCGTGGCTGGCCGTCGAGTGCCGCGGCCACGGCCTGCTGTTCCCGCTCGAGCAGGCCGGCGAGATCTTCGCGCCGCCGCCGCTGCTGCCGGTGCCGCACACCCAGCCGTGGTTCGCCGGCGTGGCCAACCTGCGCGGGGGGCTGCACGTGGTGGTCGACCTCGCGGCGTTCCTCGGCGTCGCGCGTGCGCCGCTGGCCGAAACGGCGCGCGAGCAGTCGCGGCTGGTCGCGCTCGGCGCGCGGCTGGGCGTCAACGCCGCGTTGCTCGTCGACCGGCTGGCCGGGCTGCGTGGCGTCGAACAGCTCGAACCCGACGCCGGCGCCGGCGGCACGCAGCCGCGCTTCGCCGGCGCGCGCTACCGCGACGCCGACGGCCGGCTGTGGCAGGAGATCGTGCTTGCCGCGCTCGCCGACGACGAGCGCTTCCTGGCCATCGCCGCCTGAGTCCCACCCACCCGCCCGGCGCCTGCCGACCGACCCGAGAGAGAGCCCGATGAACACCCTGGACCGCGTCAAAGGCCCGACCCCGAGTCGGACGCAGGCCGCCGCCGGCATGCCCTACGACGACGAGGACGACGATCCGGCGGCCTCGGCCTTCGATCGTCTCGACGACATCGCCGGCGCCGGGCGCGGCCGCGGCTTGGCCGGCGCGCTGCGCGACGAGGGCCCGCCGTCGATCATCACCGAGGCGACGGCCGGCGACCTGCCGACCGACTTCCCCGAGACCACGCAGCACGGCACCGCGACGACGACCGTGGCCGCCGCCGCGGCGCAGGCGGGCCAGCCGCGGCTGCTGGCGGCGGTCGGCGTGGCCGGCGTGCTCGCGCTGGCCGGCGGCATCGTCGCCGGCGGGCTGGGCGGCTGGCCGCTGGTGCTGGTCGCCGGCGGGGCGCTGCTGCTGCTGTTCGGCGCCTGGGGCTTCGTGCGTCTGTCGGTGGGCGACCAGGCGCGGCGTGCGCGCCAGGCCGAGCAGATGCGCCAGGAGGCCGAGCGCCAGGAGCAGGAGGCCAAGCGCGTCAACGACGCCAACCAGGCGGCGATCCTGCGCCTGATGAACGAGCTGCAGTCGGTCGCCGAGGGCGATCTGACGCAGCAGGCGACCGTCACCGAAGACATCACCGGCGCGATCGCCGACTCGGTCAACTACACCGTCGAGGAGCTGCGCAGCCTGGTCGCGCAGGTGCAGACCACGGCCAACCGCGTCACCGACACCACCGAGAAGGTCGAGGGCACGTCGATCGAGCTGCTCGCCGCGTCGACCGAGCAGCTGCGCGAGATCCGCGACACCGGCGAATCGGTGCTGCAGATGGCCGGGCGCATCAACGACGTGTCGTCGCAGGCGCAGCAGACCGCCGAGGTGGCGCGACGCTCGCTGCAGGCCTCCGAGACCGGCCGCACCGCGGTGCAGGACACGATCGGCGGCATGAACCAGCTGCGCGAGCAGATCCAGGACACCTCCAAGCGCATCAAGCGCCTGGGCGAGAGCTCGCAGGAGATCGGCGAGATCACCGAGCTGATCTCCGACATCACCGAGCAGACCAACGTGCTGGCGCTCAACGCGGCAATCCAGGCGGCGTCGGCCGGCGAGGCCGGGCGCGGCTTCTCGGTGGTCGCCGAGGAGGTGCAGCGGCTGGCCGAGCGCTCGGCCGACGCGACCAAGCAGATCGCCGCGCTGGTGCGCACGATCCAGACCGACACCGCCGACGCGGTGGCGGCGATGGAGCGCAGCACGCAGGGCGTGGTCGAGGGCGCCAAGCTGTCGGACGCCGCCGGCGCCGCGCTGGGCGACATCGACCGCGTCACGCGCCAGCTCTCCGAGCTGATCGGCGAGATCTCGAACCAGGCGCTGCAGGAGGCGCAGCAGGCCAACGTGGTGGCCGCGAACATCCAGCACATCTTCGCGGTCACGGAGCAGACCAGCGAGGGCACCCGCTCGACCGCGCAGATGGTGCGCGAGCTGTCGACCACCGCCGAGGAGCTGCGCAAGTCGGTGGCGCGCTTCAAGATCGCATGAACGCGCGCACCATGATGGCCAGCCCCGCGATCAGCGAGAGTGCCACCGGCGAGGACCTCAGCGCGCTGTCGTGGGTGCACGACGAGCTGCGCCGTTCGCTCGAGGCGGCGCACAAGGCGCTGCGCCGCTACGTGCGGGAGTCGGACTCGACCTACGCCTCCGACCTCGACGCGGCCGACCCCACGGTGCTGCGCCAGGCCCGCGCCCAGCTGCACCAGGCGGTGGGTGCGCTCGAGCTGGTGGGCCTGCCGCCGGCGTCGACGCTGCTGCGCGCCAGCGAGGCGGCGGTGCAGCGCATGATCGCCAAGCCGGCGCAGGTCGACCTGCACGCGGTCGAGGTGATCGAGCGCGCGTCGTTCGCGCTGCTCGACTACGTCGCGCGCAAGCTGGCCGGCAAGCCGGTGGCGGCGCTGGCGCTGTTTCCGCAGTACCGCGCGGTGCAGGCGCTGGCCGGCGCCGACCGCGTGCATCCTGCCGACCTGTGGGACGCGGTGGTCGCGCCGGCCGAGCTTGCCGGCGACGCCGCGGTCGCGCCACGCGACGCCGACGAGGCATTCCGCGCCGACGTCGAGGCGCAGATGCTGTCGCTGCTGCGCCACCCGCGCGGACCGGCGGCGGCGCAGATGAGCGCGCTGTTCGCCGCACTGGGCAACGGCGCGGCGGCGCGCGGCGCCGATGCCGCGCTGTGGCGGCTCGCCGCCGCGTTCTTCGAGGGCCAGGCGCACGGCCTGCTGCCGGCCGACGTGTACGTCAAGCGCATGGCGGCGCGGCTGCTCGCGCAGCTGCGCCTGGGCGCGCGTGCCCAGGCCGCCGACGCCGCCGGCGGGGGCGAGCGTCTGCGCCACGACCTGTTGTTCTTCTGCGCCCAGGCCGGGCCGTCGGGCGACTCCCCGGCCACGCCGCGGCTGGCCGCGGCGCGCCGCGCGTTCGGGCTGTCCGGTCACGCGACCACCGACTACGAAGCCGCCGCGCTCGGGCGCTACGACCCGGCGTGGCTCGCGCAGGCGCGCAAGCGCGTGACGGCGGCCAAGGAGGCCTGGTCGGCGGTGGCCGCCGGCGAGATGCACCGCGCGGCCAGCCTGTCCGAGTCGTTCGCGCTGGTGGCCGACTCGCTCGGCCGGCTGTTCCCGCAGGGCGAGGTGCTGGGCGAGGCGCTTCAGCGCGCCGCGGTCGACACGCAGCAGCGAGGCACCGCGCCGCCGCCGGCGCTGGCCATGGAGGTCGCCACCGGGATGCTGTGGATCGAGGCCGCGTTCGACGACGCCGAGTTCGACCACCCCGAGCAGGCGACTCGCGTGCGCCGGCTGGCGCAGCGCATCGCCGCGGTGCACGCCGGCCAGCCGGTCGGCGCGCTCGACGGCTGGATGGAGGAGCTGTACCGGCGCGTGTCCGATCGCCAGACCATCGGCAGCGTCGTGCACGAGCTGCGCGCCGCGCTGGCCGAGGCCGAGAAGGCGATCGACCCGTACTTCCGCGACCCGGCGCAGCGCGACAGCCTGGTGCCGGTGCCGGCGCAGCTGCAGACGATGCGCGGGGTGCTGTCGGTGCTCGGCCTCGACCAGGCCTCGCACGCGGTGCTGCGCATGCGCGACGACGTCGACGCACTGCTCGCCGCGGCCGACGACGGCGATCGCGAGGCGCGCATCGACCGGCTGGCCGCCAACCTGGGCGCGCTTGGGTTCCTCGTCGACATGCTGGGCGTGCAACCGGCGCTGGCGAAGGCGCTGTTCGCCTTCGACCCCGACGCCGGACTGCTGCGCTCGCGCGTCGGCGCCGCGGTCGCGGCGCCGGCCGCGGCGCCGGCCGAGCCGGCCGGCGACCTGCTCGAGCGTGGGCAGGCGCTGGCGGCAGCGGCGCGCGACCCGCTGTGCCGCGACGACGAACTGCGCCGCCGGCTCGAGTCGATGTCGCAGCAGGCCCTGGTGGCCGACCAGGGCGCGCTGGCCGACGCCGCCAGCCGCGCGCGCGCGGCGCTGGCACGCGCGGGCGACGACGACTCGCGCCGGCAGGCACGCGAGCAGTTCGCGCGTTCGATCGACGAACTCGTCGCGGCGTCCAGCGCGCCGCCCGTCGAGGTGCCGCCGTCGGCGCCGGTGCCGCCGCCGGCGGTTGCCGGACCGGGACAGACCGGCCTCGAGGGCGACGCCGAGGTGCGCGCGATCTTCATCGACGAGGCGCGCGAGGTGGTGGCCCAGGCGCGCGACGCGCTGGCCGCGCTGGCCGACGCGCCCGACGACCTGGCGGGCATGACCGCGGTGCGGCGCGCGTTCCACACGCTCAAGGGCAGCTCGCGCATGGTCGGGCTGGCCGAGTTCGGCGAGGCGGCCTGGGCCTGCGAGCAGCTGTACAACACGCGGCTGGCCGACGCGCCCCGGGCCGACGACGATCTGCTGGTCTTCAGTGCCCAGGCGCTGGACTACCTGCTGGGCTGGGTCGACGCGGTGGCCGCGGGCACCGCGAGCGGACATCGGCCGGCGGCGGTGCAGGTTGCCGCCGACGCGCTGCGGCTGCACGGCCGCCGGGAGCCGCTGCCGCCGCCGGTCGCCGTTGCGGCCTCGCTGCAGGCGGCCGTGCCCGGCCTGCCGAGCGCCGAGGCGCTCGAACTGCCGCCGGCGGGCGAGGTACCGCACGCGCCGGCTCCCGACGACGCGGCTGTCCTGCCGCCGGCCGAGGTGATGCTCGACGTGCCGCCGGAGTGGGGCACGGTGTCGTTCGACCTCGGGATGGAGCTGGGCGAGCCGGTCGAGGCGGCGCCGCTGCCGGACCTGGGCACCGAGCCGGCCGCGGACGCGTTGGCCGACGCATCGCCGCATCCCGTCGCCGAACCCGCGACCGTGTCCGCGTCCGCGTCCGCGCTCGACGTCGACCTCGCGACGCCTGACGAAGCCGCTGCGGGGCGGGCGTTCGAGCTCGACCCGGTCGCGTTCGACGCCGGCGGCGCCGCGGTGGTGCCGACGGCCGGGATGGCCGGCCTGCCCGGCACCGGGGCGCAGGAGGTGTTCGAGGTCGAGCCGACCGCCGCGGCCTTCGCGCCGCTGCCCGCCGACGGCGCTACGGTGCCCGAGGCACCGTCCGCACCGGTCCCCGAGCGGGTCGAGGAAGTCGACGCGACCGCCGGCGCGGACGTCGGCGCCGCGTCCGCGCCGGCCTTCGACGCCGACGCGGGCATCGTCGGTGCGCAGGAGGTCGAGGCCGAGCAGTTCAAGATGGTCGGGCCGCTGCGCATCAGCATCCCGCTGTTCAACATCTATCTCAACGAGGCCGACGAGCTGTCGCGTCGGCTGGTCACCGAGATTGCCGAGTGGACGCACGAGTTGCACCGCGCCATCGGCGAGCCGGCGATCGCGCTGGCGCACTCGCTGGCCGGCAGTTCCGCCACCGTGGGGTATCACGACCTGTCGAACCTCGCGCGCGCACTCGAGCACGCGCTGATGCGCTCGCAGGCGATCGGCCGCGGCGATGCCGACGAGGCGGCGCTGTTCGGCGAGGTGGCCGAGGAGGTCCGCCGCCTGCTGCACCAGTTCGCCGCCGGCTTCCTGCCGGCGGTGCCGCCGGTGCTGTTCGAGCGGCTGGCCGCGCACGAGCTCGACGCCGCCGCACGTCAGCGCGCGATCGCCGAGGGCGCCGACGCGGCCGCCGCGGGCGATGCCGTCGGGGCGGACGAGACGTCCGGACCCGCGACGTTGTCGGGCACGGTCGAGGCCTTCGCGCTCGACGTCGTCGAGGATGCCGCCGAGGGCGTCGACGAGCCGCTCGCCGCGCCGGCCGGCGGCCCGGCCGCCTTCGAGGTCGCGGCCGCCGGGACACCGCCTGCCGACACCGCGCCCGCAGACGCCGCGCCGGCCGAGGTGGAGCAGATGCTGCTCGGCGCGTCGCCGCTGGCGCTCGACAGCGAAGACGACATCGACGTCGAGGACGCCGTCGACGCCGAGCTGTTTCCGATCTTCGAGGAGGAGGCGCAGGAACTGCTGCCTCAGCTCGCGTCGCGGCTTCGCGAGTGGGTCCGCCGGCCGGCCGACGCCGGCGCCGCGGCGGCGTGCATGCGCACGCTGCACACGCTCAAGGGCGGCGCGCGTCTGGCCGGCGCGATGCGCCTGGGCGAGCTGGCGCACCGGCTCGAGACGGCCATCGAGCACCTGCTCTCGCGCGGCGACGTGCACGCCGTCGACGTCGAGGCGCTGCAGGCGCGCGGCGACACACTGGGCGCGGTGTTCGAGGCGCTGCGCGGCGGCACCGCGCCGGCCGAGCCGACCGCCCCGGCCGCGGCGCTGCGCGCCGAGCCGATCGCCCTCGACGCGCCCATGCCGGCCGCGCCACCGACGCCGGCCGCGCCGTCGGCGATCGACTGGAGCCATTTCGCGCACGCACCGGCGCCGCTCGGCGCCGCGCCGTCGGAAGTCAGCGCCGCGGTCGCCGGCGCGGTGCGGGTGCGCGTGCCGCTGCTCGATCGCCTGGTCAACCACGCCGGCGAGGTCAGCATCACGCGCTCTCGCATCGAGTCCGACGTCGCGCAGCTCAAGAGCTCGCTGGTCGACCTGACCGACAACCTGGAGCGGCTGCGCCGACAGCTGCGCGACCTCGAACTGCAGGCCGAGACGCAGATCGCCTCGCGCATGGAGCAGGCGAAGGCGGCGGCGCAGAACTTCGACCCGCTCGAGTTCGACCGCTTCACGCGCTTCCAGGAACTCACGCGCATGATGGCCGAGTCGGTCAACGACGTCGCCACCGTGCAGCGCAGCCTGCAGCGCGCGCTGCAGTCGGCCGAAGACGACCTGGCCGCGCAGGCGCGGCTGACGCGCGACCTGCAGGACGACCTGCTGCGCACGCGCATGGTCGAGTTCGAGAGCCTGGCCGAGCGGCTGTACCGCGTCGTGCGCCAGGCGGCCAAGGAGACCGGCAAGCAGGTGCGGCTGGACATCGTCGGCGGCTCGATCGAGGTCGACCGCGGCGTGCTCGACCGCATGACGCCGGCCTTCGAGCACCTGCTGCGCAACTGCGTGACGCACGGCGTCGAGTCGCCCGAGCGGCGCGCCGCGGCCGGCAAGGACGCCGCCGGGCACATCAGCGTCACCCTGACGCACGAGGGCAACGAGGTCGGCATCGAGTTCCGCGACGACGGCGGCGGGCTCGACCTGGCCCGCATCCGTGCGCGCGGCGAGGCGCTGGGGCTGATCGCCCCCGACGCGCCCGCCGCCGGCGACGAGATCGCGCAGCTGATCTTCACGCCGGGGTTCTCGACCGCCGAGCAGGTCACCGAGCTGGCGGGGCGCGGCGTCGGCATGGACGTGGTGCGCTCCGACGTCGTCGCGATGGGCGGGCGCATCGAGACCGCGACCGCCGCCGGACAGGGCACGCGGTTCAAGCTGGTGCTGCCGCTGACCACCGCCGTGACCCAGGTCGTGATGCTGCGCTGCGGCGACACGCGGGTGGCGGTGCCGTCGACGCTGGTCGACGCGGTGCGCCGCGTCGCCGCCGACGCCGTCGACTGCGCCAGTGCCGAAGGCCACATCGACCTGGGCGGCGAGCGGTTGCCGTTCTACTGGCTCGGTGCGCTGCTGGACACCGGCGGGCGCAGCGCCGTGCGCGCTCGCCATGCGACGCTGGTGGTGGTGCGCAGCGCGCAGCAGCGCGTCGTGCTGCACGTCGACGAGGTGCTGGGCAACCAGGAGGCGGTGGTCAAGCACCTGGGGCCGCAGCTGTCGCGCCTGCCGGGGCTGGCGGGCATGACGCTGCTGGCATCGGGCGCGCCCGCGCTGATCTACAACCCGGTCGCGCTCGCCGCCGTGTACGGCGAAGGCGCGCACGCGCGCATGCGCGCCGCCGCGCTGGCGGCGCCCGAGGCACCCGTCGACGCGGCACCGGTCGAGCGCGCGCCGCTGGTGCTGGTGGTCGACGACTCGCTGACGGTGCGCCGCGTCACGCAGCGCCTGCTGGTGCGCGAGGGCTACCGCGTCACGCTGGCCAAGGACGGCCTCGAGGCGCTCGAGCGGCTCGCCGAGGAGAAGCCGGCGGTGGTGCTCAGCGACATCGAGATGCCGCGCATGGACGGCTTCGACCTGGTGCGCAACTTGCGCGGCGACGCGCGCTGGCGCGACCTGCCGGTGATCATGATCACCTCGCGCATCGCGCAGAAGCACCGCGACGTGGCCGCCAAGCTCGGCGTCGACCACTACCTGGGCAAACCCTATGCCGAGGAGGACTTGCTGGCGCTGGTCGCGCGCCACGCCGCGGCGCCGGTCGCCGCGTGAACGCGCCGGCCGTCGCGACGCCGGCGCAGGTGCTGGCGTTCTGGTTCGGTGGCGACGACGCGGTGGACCGGCGCTGGTTCAACGGCGGCGCCGAGTTCGACCGCGAGATCGCCGCGCGTTTCGGCACCACGCTCGACGCCGCGCTGCGCGGCGAACTCGCCGGCTGGGGCGTCACGACCGACGGTGCGCTTGCGCTGATCGTCGTGCTCGACCAGTTCGCGCGCAACGTCGGGCGCGGCACGCCGCGCGCGTTCGCCGGCGACGCGCAGGCACTGGCACTGGCCCTGGCAATGATCGCGAGCGGCGGCGACCGTCGGCTGCCGCCGCTTCGCCGCTGGTTCGCCTACCTGCCGCTCGAGCACGCCGAGGATCTGGCGCTGCAGCAGCGCAGCGTCGAGCTGTTCGAGCGCCTGCTCGCCGACGCCGGCGCGCACCGCGAGGCCATCGCCGGTGCGCTCGACTACGCGCGTCGGCATCGCGACGTGGTCGCGCGCTTCGGCCGCTTCCCGCACCGCAACGAGATCCTCGGCAGGGCAAGCTCGGGCGACGAGGCCGCTTTCCTGCAGCAGCCCGGCTCGAGATTCTGAGCGCCGTCGGACGGCCGGCTCACGCTCGCGACCGCGCCGCCGCATAGCGCTGCAGCGTGCGCTCGCGCGCCTGTGCGTGGTCGACGATCGGCGCCGGGTAGTCGCGCCCGAGCTCGACGCCGGCGGCGGCGAGCTCGGCGGGGCGCGCCAGCCACGGCGCGTGGATCAGCTTGTCGGGCAGCTTCGCCAGCTGCGGCAGGTAGCGGCGGATGAATCGCCCCTCGGGGTCGAACTTGCGGCTCTGCGCCACCGGGTTGAAGATGCGAAAGTACGGCTGCGCGTCGCAGCCGGTCGACGCAGCCCACTGCCAGCCGCCGTTGTTCGCCGCGAGGTCGAAATCGTTGAGCCGGTCGGCGAACCACGCCTCGCCGCGGCGCCAGTCGATGCCGAGGTCCTTCGTCAGGAAGCTGGCCACCACCATGCGCAGGCGGTTGTGCATGTAGCCGGTCTGCGCAATCTGGTGCATCGCGGCGTCGACCAGCGGGTAGCCGGTGCGGCCCTCGCACCACGCGGCGAAGTGATCGTCGGCGTGTCTGCCGTGCTCCCAGCGGATGCGCTCGTACTCGGCGCGGAACGCGTGGCCGACGACTCGCGGATGGTGGTGCAGGATCTGGTGGTAGAAGTCGCGCCAGACGAGTTCGCCGAGCCAGACCTCGGCGCCGCGCGAGCCGGCCCGCGTGCGCTGCCAGGCTTCGCGCGCCAGCCGCCGCACCGAGACGGTGCCGAAACGCAGGTGCGTGCTCAGGTAGCTCGGGCCCTTGACGGCGGGGAAGTCGCGCGTCTCGTGGTAACGGTCGATGCGTTCGGCGATAAAGTCGTCGAGCAGTTCGGCGGCGCCGGCCGGCCCGCTGGGCAGCTTGAGCTGGTGCAGGTTGCTCGGCGCGAAGCCGAGGTCGGCCAGTGTCGGCACGCCGGCCCAGGCGCTGCCGACGGCCAGCGCCGGCGGCGTCGGCGGGCGCGGCGCCAGTGCCGATGCGTGCTTGGCCACCGGGTAGGCGCGCACGAAGTACGGGTCGAGCTTGGCCAGCCAGGCGTTCTTGTACGGCGTGAACACCGAGAACGGGCTGCCGCCCTGCGTCAGCACCTCGTCGCGCTCGAAGATCACGTGGTCCTTGCTCGTGTGCAGCGCGATGCCGAGCTCCGAGAGCCGCCCGCGCACGCGCGCGTCGCGCTCGATCGCGTACGGGTCGTCGTCGTGGTTGGCGAACACCGCCTGCACGCGAAGCGCGTCGGCCAGCGCCGGCAGCACCTCGGCGGCGAGGCCGTGCACGACGATCAGCCCGCCGCCGTCGACGCCGTGCGAGGCAGCCAGTGCGCGCAGTTCGGCGTCGACGCCGACCAGGCTGTCGCGGATGAACTCGACGCGACGGTCGACGCGCGGCAGCGCGTCGAGGATCGCCGTGTCGAACACGAACGCGCACCACACCCTGCGCGCCGACGTCAGCGCGTGGTACAGCGCCGCGTGGTCGTCGACGCGCAGGTCACGACGCAGCCACACCAGCGCGCCGTCGTACGCTCGAACCGGGGGTTTGTCCATGTCGCGGAGTGTGGCGCGCGAATAGAATTTGCGCATGGGCGAACGCCGCATCGACCTGACGAACCAGTTCCTGATCGCCATGCCGGGCATGGCCGACGACACCTTTGCCGGCGCCGTGGTCTACATGTGCGAGCACACCGACAAGGGCGCGCTGGGGCTGGTCATCAACAAGCCGATCGACATCAAGCTGAAGAACCTGTTCGAGAAGGTCGAGCTGTCGCTGGACCGCGACGACCTCGCTGACGAGCCGGTGTACTTCGGCGGGCCGGTGCAGACCGAGCGCGGCTTCGTGCTGCACGAAAAGGTCGGCGACGAGGCGAGCCCGTACAACTCGACGCTCGAGATCCCCGGTGGGCTCGAGATGACGACCAGCAAGGACGTGCTCGAGGCGCTGTCGGCCGGCGGCGGCCCGAAGAAAGTGCTGGTCACCCTGGGCTACAGCGGCTGGGGTGCCGGCCAGCTCGAGGACGAAATCGGTCGCAACGGCTGGCTGACGGTGCAGGCCGATCCGCAGATCATTTTCGACACGCCGGTGCAGGAGCGCTACGAGCGCGCGGTGCGGCTGCTGGGCATCGATCCGCGCATGCTCTCGCAGGACGCCGGGCATGCGTGAGGTTCCCCCCCGAAGCGCCTTCGGCGCCTCCCCCCCGGGGGGGCGCCGCCAGTGGGCCGGCGAAGCCGGACCCACGGCGGCCGCTGGCAACTTCGCCGGCTGCGCCGGGCTCGGTCAGCGATGACGGCTTCTGCCTCGTCGTCGACCCGGCCCCTCAGTCTTCTCGCGTTCGATTTCGGCACCCGGCGCGTCGGCGTTGCGGTGGGCAATACGCTGCTCGGGCGGGCGCGGCCGTTGACGACGATCGCGGCCGAAGGCGACGCGCGATTCGCGGCGATCGCCGGGTTGATCGCCGAGTGGCGGCCCGATGCGCTGGTGGTCGGCGTGCCGTTCCATCCCGACGGTGAGGCGCACGACAATACGCGCCGGGCGCAGCGCTTCGCGCGTCAGCTGCACGGCCGCTTCGTGCTGCCGGTGCACGAAGTCGACGAGCGCTACACGACGACCGAGGCGGTCGCGGCAGGCGCCGCCGACGTCGACGCCGCGTCGGCGGCGCTGATCCTCGACCAGTTCCTGCGAGAGCACGCATGACCACCCTGAGTCTCGACGCCGAAGCGCTGTACCGCGAACTGCTGCACCGCGTGCGCCCGCTGCTGCGCCCGGGCGGCGTGCTGGTGGGCGTGTGGTCGGGGGGCGCGTGGCTCGCCGAGCGGCTGCAGGCCGACCTGGGGCTGCCCGGCACCTGCGGCGTGATCAGCAGCTCGCTGCACCGCGACGACTTCGGCCAGCGTGGCATGGCATCCGGCGCCGACGCGACGAAGCTGCCGTTCGCCGTCGAAGGTGCGCACATCGTGCTCGTCGACGACGTGCTTTACACCGGGCGCACCATCCGCGCCGTGATCAACGAGCTGTTCGACTTCGGCCGCCCGGCGAGCGTGCAGCTGGCGGTGCTCGTCGACCGCGGCGGACGCGAGCTGCCGATCGACGCCGGCGTCGCGGCGGCCAAGGTCGCGCTGCCGCCCTCGCACAAGCTGGCGCTGGCGCGCGACCCGGCGGGCCTGTTCACCTTCGCCGTCGAAGCCACCACCTGACGAGACCTGCCCCGATGCTGTCGCGCCGCAACCCGCAGCTCAACAAACACGGCGAGCTGATCCACCTGCTGTCGATCGAGGGGCTGCCGCAGGCGGTGCTCTCGCAGATCCTCGACACCGCGGGCACCTTTCTCAGCGTCAACGAGCGCGAGGTCAAGAAGGTCCCGCTGCTGCGTGGCAAGAGCGTGTTCAACCTGTTCTTCGAGAACAGCACGCGC
>CAZUBF010000093.1:0-14619 GCA_964618555.1 uncultured Azohydromonas sp. | reverse complement strand
CGAGTTGCCGACCACGCCCAGCCGCGGCAGCACGGTGAACATGATCGTGAACGCGGTGCCGTAGAGCAGCGTCAGCGCCGCCAGCCCCCACCACCCCGGCGCCGCCTGCGGCCAGTGCGCACCGCCCTGCAGCGCGACGCCGCCGGCGGCCAGCAGCGCCACCAGGGCCATCGTCGCGGCACTGCGCACCCGCCCGTCGAGGTCGCCGACCTCGTGCTGCGTGAGCACCAGCGCCAGCCCGAACACGGCCGCCGCGGCCAGCGCGAAGCCCACGCCGGCGCCGATGCGCTGCCACTGCGCCGCCAGCCCCAGCCCCGACGCGGCGCCCGACACGTCGAGCGCCAGCGCCAGCCCCAGCAGCAGCACCGGCATCGCCAGCAGCACGCGGCGCTCGGCGCGGTGCCGGTACACCAGCCACGCCCACAGCGCGGTCCACAGCGGGAAGGTGTTGAACGCCAGCAGCGCCAGCGCCACCGGCAGCCGCGCGACCGCCGAGTACAGGCACAGGCTCTGCACGCCGATGAGCAGGCCGATCGCCGGCAAGGCGCGGCGGTGCCGCGATCGCAGCCGCAACGGCACGCGCTGCAGCGCGACCAGCGCGCCGACCACCAGCGCCGTGGCGCCGCTGCGCAGCATCACCGCGGTGGCCACGTCGAGCCCGTGGTCGAACGCCAGCCGCGCCGCGACGTGGTTCGCGCCGAACATCAGCGCGATCAGCAGCAGCGTCGCGAACGCGGTGGCAGGCAGCGCGGCGGGGCGGGCGGCGGTGGTCATCGCGGCATTGTCGGCGCGAGCCGTCCGGCCGTCGCCGGGCCGCCCCGGGACGACTCGGCCCCTCGGGGGGGGCAGCCCGGCCCCGCGGCGCTCAGACGCCGAGCACCGACTCGGCGCTCACGTGCGGCATCCCCAGCGCATCGCCGACCGCGGCGCAGGTCAGCTGGCCGCGGCGGCAGTTCAGGCCGCGGCGCAGGTGCTCGTCGCGCCGCAGCGCCTCCTCGCCGAGCGACGCCAGCGCCAGCCCGAACGGCAGCGTCGCGTGGTTCAGCGCGTGGCTGGCCGTGACCGGCACCGACCCGGGCATGTTCGCCACCGCGTAGTGCACGATGCCGTCGACGACGTAGGTCGGCGCATCGTGCGTCGTCGGGCGCGACGTCTCGAAGCAGCCGCCCTGGTCGATCGAGACGTCGACCAGCACGCTCAGCGGCCGCATCGTGGCCAGCGTCGCGCGCGTCACCAGCCGCGGCGCGCGCGCCCCGGGCACCAGCGCGGCGCCGATCACCACGTCGGCGCTGCGCACCTCGTCGTCGATCGCGTGGGCGGTCGCGAAGTGCGTGCGCACGCGCCCGCCGAACAGTTCGTCGAGCTGACGCAGCCGCGGCAGCGAGCGGTCGAGCACGATCACTTCGCAGCCCAGTCCGGCGGCGATGCGCGCCGCCTGCGTGCCGACCACGCCGCCGCCGATCACCGCCACGCGCGCCGGCGGCACGCCGGGCACGCCGCCGAGCAGCAGGCCCTTGCCGCCGGCGGGCTTGCGCAGCGCGAAGGCCGCCGCCTCGAGCGCCAGCCGGCCGGCGACCTCGCTCATCGGCGCGAGCAGTGGCAGCCCGCCATGCGCGTCGGTCACCGTCTCGTACGCCACGGCGATGCAGCCGCTGGCCAGCAGCGCGCGCGTCAGCTCGGGGTCGGGCGCCAGGTGCAGGTAGGTGAACAGCAGCTGCCCCTCGCGCAGCAGCGCGCGCTCGGCGGGCAGCGGCTCCTTGACCTTGACGATCAGCTGCGCGCCGGCCCACACCTCGTCGGCGCCGTCGACGATGCGCGCCCCGGCGGCCGCGTAGACCTCGTCGCCAGCGCCGATGCCCGACCCCGCGCCCGCCTGCACCCAGACCTCGTGCCCGGCTGCGACGTACTCGCGCACCGCCGCCGGCGTCAGCCCGACGCGGTGTTCCTGCGTCTTGATCTCCTTCGGCACGCCGACGCGCATCGCGGGTCTCCCGGGGTGGTTGGTGTCGCGCGGCGGCGGTGCGCCGCCCGCGGTGCCGAGTATCCGGCGTGTGCGCGGCGCGCTGCGGCGCGGTACGGTACAAACGTGCGATGCATGCGCTGCCCGAGGCGACGCCCCGATGACCCGACGCGCCCACCGCGCATGGATCGCGATCGCGGTCGCCGCCGCCGGGGCTGCCGGTGCCTCCGCGTGGTGGCAGCTCGGGCGCGGCGACGGCGCCGTGCCGGCACGGCTGTCCCCCGACGACGAGCGTGTGCTTGCACGCGGCCGCGAGGTGTACCAAGCGCATTGCGCAAGCTGCCACGGCGCGCGTCTCGAGGGTCAGCCCGACTGGCGCCAACGCGGCGTCGACGGGCGGTTGCCGGCGCCGCCGCACGACGCCAGCGGCCACACCTGGCACCACCCCGACGAGATCCTGTTCGCGATCGTCAAGCACGGCGTCGCGAAGGTCGCCGGCATGGCCGACTACGCGACGGCGATGCCGGTCTACGACGGCGTGCTCGACGACCACGACATCGTCGCCGTGCTGTCGTGGATCAAGTCGCGTTGGCCGGCCGACGTGCGCGCCAAACACGACCAGGTCAACCGCCAGGCGCGTGGGGCGGCGCGCTGAGGCGCTGCGGCATCATCGCGACCGTCGACGACGAGGAGAACCGCGATGCGCGCTGCGCTGTACCGTCGCAAGGGGCCGGCGCGCCAGGTGCTGGTCGTCGAGGACCTGCCGACCCCCGAACCCGGCGCCGGCGAGCTGCGCGTGCGGCTGGCCTGTTCGGGCGTCAACCCGTCGGACGTCAAGTCGCGCGCCGGGCTGTCGAACCCGGCGATGGACTTCGATGCGATCGTGCCGCACAGCGACGGCGCCGGCGTCGTCGACGCGGCCGGCGCCGGGGTCGCGCCCGATTGGATCGGCCGGCGCGTGTGGGTCTACAACGCGCAGTGGGGCCGCGCGCTCGGCACCGCCGCCGAGGCGGTCGTGCTGCCGGCGGCGCAGGTGGTGCCGCTGCCCGACGACGTGGCGTTCGAGGTCGGTGCGTCGGTGGGCATCCCGCTGATGACCGCGTGGCACGCGGTGGCCTCGTGCGGCAGCCTGCTCGGCCGCACGGTGCTGGTGCCCGGCGCCGCCGGCGCGGTGGGCCAATACGCGACGCAGCTCGCGGTGCGCGCCGGCGCGCGCGTGATCGCCGCGGTCAGCACCGAGGCCAAGGCGGCGCGCGCGCTGGTGCTGGGTGCCGACGCCGCGGTGCGTTACCGCGACGAAGACGTCGTGCAGCGCGTGCGCGCGCTCACGGGCGGTCGCGGCGTCGACGCGATCGTCGAGGTCGACGCCGCGGCCAATGCGTCGCGCTGGGCCGGGTTGCTGGCGTTCGGCGGCAAGGTGGTGGTCTACGGCTCGGGCCAGCCGACGATTCCGGTGCCGTTCCGCCCGCTGATCGTCGACTTCGCGACGCTGTACTTCTTCATCGTCTACCGCCTCGCCGGCGACGAACGGCAGCGCACGCTCGAAGGCATCGACGCGTTGCTGCGCCTTGGCGCACTGCAGCACCCGCCGGTGCAGGTGCACACGCTGGCCGACGTCGCCGCGGCGCACGAGGCGGTCGAGCGCGGCGCCGACGCGAAGGTGCTGCTGCGGTTGTAGGTGCGCCGACCGCACCCGTTCAGCCGCCGCGCGCCGCCAGCGCCTCGTGCATCCAGGCGGCGACCTCGCGCGACGCCGCGTCGGGGACCGCGGCGAGCGCGTCGGCGGCGGCGCCGGACTTGGCCGGCGGGTGGTTCTGGCCGAGCTTGAGCTTGACCTCGACGCGCTCGACGTGCAGCCTGAAGCCGACGATCGCGCGCGCCAGCTGCGCCAGCGACGCATCGGCGCCGGCGCGTGACCACGGCGCGGGCGCCGCGGCCTCGAAGTGCGCCGACAGCCGGTCGACGATGTGCAGCAATGCCTCCGCGTCTTCGACGCGCTCGACGCGCCCGCTCAGGTGCGCGGCAGCGTAGTTCCAGGTCGGCACCGAACGTGCGGGGTCGGGGTACCCGCGCGGCGACACGTAGGCGTGCGGCCCGTGCACGATCGCGAGCACCGGCTGCGCCTCGATGCCGTGCCACTGCGGGTTGGCGCGCGCCCAGTGGCCGAGCAGCGCCCAGCGCCCGTCGGCGTCGCGTTCGGCGAGCACGGGCAGGTGGGTCGCGAACGGCGCGCCGTCGCGCACGCTGACCAGCGTCACGAAGGGGTCGCGCGCGAGCAGGCGCGGCAGCCAGTGGTCGGCCTGCGCCGAGGCGTCGAAGTGGGCGGGCAGGTACATGGGCAGGGGTGTGCGGGCGGCGAGGGCGTGTCGCGATGATGCCCCAGCGACGTCGCGCCGGGCCGCGTGTTGGGCCGACAATCGGCGCTCCGTCGCCGCGACGCCCGTTGCCCTGCCGATGCCCGCCACCCGCCTGCCCGCCGCCGCCGACCTTCCGTCGTCGCATCGCCCGTGGTCGCGCGCCGTCTCGGCGTGTCGTGCCGCGCTGCTGGCCGCCACGCTCGGCGTCGCGGCCGCCGGCGCCGCGGCGCAGACCGCGTCGTTCGGCTTCTACGCCGGCGCGCGCGGCGGCGGCGAGTTCACCGACCGCAACGACGGCGACCGCGACCTGCGCCTGGGCGGCGGCGGCGCGTGGTCGGCCAGCCTGGACTGGACGCCGGTGCCCGGGGCGGCGCAGATGCAGCTGTTCGTCTCGCGCCAGCGCAGCGAACTGCCCGGTTCGGCGTTCGCCCGCCCCGCGGCGGTGCCGATCGACCTGACCTACGTGCACCTCGGCGGGCGCAGCTTCATCGACGGCGACGCGCAGCGCGGCGGCGCCTACGTCGTCGGCGGGCTCGGCGTGACTCACTTCTCGCCCGGGCTCGACGGCCTGTCGGCCGAGACCCGGCCGTCGATGAACCTCGGCGTCGGCCAGCAGTGGGCGCTGACGCCGACGCTGGCGCTGCGCGCCGAGCTGCGCGCCTACGTCACGCTGGTCAACAGCGGCGGCGGTTTCTTCTGCTCGGGCGGCTGCGTGTTCGCGATCCAGGGCGACACGCTGGTGCAGGGCGAGGCGATGCTCGGGCTGTCGGTCGGGTTCTGACGCCGTCGCGACGTTCAGCCGCGGTCGAGCTTGCGCGCCAGCAGCACCGAGGTCGTGGTGCGCACGACGCCGTCGATGCGGCCGATCTCGTCGAGCAGCGCGTCGAGCCGCGCGGGCGAGTCGGCGCGCACGTGCGCGACGTAGTCGGACTCGCCGCTGACGGCGTCGAGCTGCCGCACCTCGGGCAGGTGCGACAGCCGGCGCACCACCTCGGGGCCGGCGCGCGGCGACACGCTGAGCCCGACGTAGGCCTGCAGCCCCTGGTCGCGCACGTCGGCGCCCAGGCGCGCTGTGTAGCCGACGACCACGCCGTCGCGCTCGAGCCGCGCAATGCGCGCCAGCACCGTCGTGCGCGCGACGCCCAGCTTGCGCGCGAGGTTCGCGGTCGACTCGCGCGCGTTCGTCTGCAGCAGTGCGAGCAATTCGCGGTCCATCGCGTCGCGCGCCGCCGGGGGAGCGGAGCTGGGAGACATGATTCGGTCGATACGTCGGTTGCGAAGGTCGAAGTGTCGGCGATGACTCGGGTTTCGTCGAACTCGACGTTTCTTTCGTCCGCGGCGCTGCCTACAGTGACCGTCTGTGCCGCGGCGATGCCGCGGCCGAACCCCAAGGACCCGAACGATGCGCATCCTCCTGCTCGGCGCCGGCCACATCGGCCAGACGATCGCCTCGCTGCTCGCCGGCAGCGGCGACTTCGCGCTGACCGTCGTCGACCGGCGCGACGCCGCGCTGGCCAGGCTGCGGCCCCTGCCGCTGGCCACGCGCTGCGCCGACACCGACGACGACCACGCGCTGCGCGGCCTGTTCGACGGCCAGGACGCGGTGATCAACGCGCTGCCGTACCACCTGGCCACGCGCGTGGCCACGCAGGCCAAGGCGGCCGGCTGCCACTACTTCGACCTCACCGAGGACGTCGCCGCGACGCGCGCGATCGAGAGGCTCGCGCTCGACGCCGACACCGCGTTCATGCCGCAGTGCGGGCTGGCGCCGGGGTTCATCGGCATCGTCGCGCACCACCTGGCGCAGCGCTTCGAGCGGCTGCACGAAGTGAAGATGCGTGTCGGCGCACTGCCGGCGTTCCCCACCAACGCGCTGAAGTACAACCTGACGTGGAGCGTCGACGGGCTGATCAACGAGTACGTGCACCCCTGCGACGCGATCCGCGAGGGCGAGCGCCTCGAGGTGCTGCCGCTCGAGGGGCTCGAGCACTTCTCGCTCGACGGCGTCGAGTACGAGGCGTTCAACACCTCGGGCGGGCTGGGCACGTTGGCCGAGACGCTGGCCGGTCGCGTGCTGACGCTGGACTACAAGTCGGTGCGCTACCCCGGCCACCGCGACCTGATGCGCGTGCTGCTCGAGGAACTGCGCCTGAGGGACGACGTCGAGACGCTGAAGGCGATCCTGCGCCGCTCGGTGCCGGCGACGATGCAGGACGTGGTGCTGGTGTTCGTCACCGTCAGCGGCTGGCGCGACGGCCAGTTCATCCAGGAGGTGTTCGCGCGCAAGGTGTTCGCCGAGCGCGCCGAGGCCGAGCCGCAGTCGGCGATCCAGATCACCACCGCCGCCGGCGTGTGCGCCGTGGTCGACCTGTTCCGCGAGGGCCGGCTGCCGCGATCGGGCTTCGTGCGCCAGGAGCAGGTCGCGCTGCCCGACTTCCTCGCCAACCGCTTCGGTCGCGCGTACCAGCAGTCGCGGCAGGTCGAGTCGATCTCGTGATCAGCCCAGCCCGAGCAGCCGCACCGCGTTGTCCTTCAGGATCAGCGGCTTGACCTCGGGCTTGAAGCCGGCCTCGTCGAAGTCCTTCATCCAGCGGTCAGGGGTGATCAGCGGGAAGTCGCTGCCGAACAGCATGCGGTCGCGCAGCAGCGTGTTGGCGTACTGCACCAGCTGCGGCGGGAAGTACTTCGGGCTCCAGCCCGACAGGTCGATCCACACGTTGGGCTTGTGCAGCGCCAGGCTCAGCGCCTCGTCCTGCCACGGCCACGACGGGTGCGCGACGACGATCTGCATGTCGGGGAAGTCGATCGCGACGTCCTCGAGCAGCATCGGGTTGCTGTTCTGCAGTCGCAGGCCGCCGCCGCAGCGCATGCCCGAGCCGATGCCGCTGTGGCCGCTGTGGAAGATGGCCGGCAGCTGGTGTTCGGCGATCACCTCGTACAGCGGCCAGGCCATGCGGTCGTAGGGCAGGAAGCCCTGCACGGTGGGGTGAAACTTGAAGCCCTTCACGCCGTGCTCGGCGATCAGCCGGCGCGCTTCGCGCGCGCCCATCCTGCCCTTGTGCGGGTCGATGCTCGCGAAGGCGATCATCATGTCGGCGTTCTTCTGCGCCGCCTCGGCCACCTCTTCGTTCGGAATGCGCCGCCGCCCCAGCTGCGCCTCGCTGTCGACGGTGAACATCACCAGGCCGATCCGCCGCTCGCGGTAGTAGGTCACCGTCTCGTCGATCGTCGGGCGCCGGTTCGAGCGGAAGTACTTGTCGGCGGCGCGGTCGTACTCCTCGCCGTAGCTGTCGAACGGGTTCCAGCACGACACCTCGGCGTGGGTGTGCACGTCGATGGCGACGAGGTCGGCGTGTTGCATGCGTGGCGCTCCGGCGGTTCGGTGATGACCGGTGGAGTTTAACGACGATAAATAATCAATGCCATCGTGGTGCCGTTCGTGCCAGCGTTGTCTCCTGCAAAATTCCCGCATCGATGGGTCAACATACGGGTTAACCCCATGTTCAAGATTGGCACTTTAGTTTCAAATCTGAAATAAATGGAGAGACTCGAATGACCCTCGACTTCACCCCGGCTGACGGCACGCTGGCCACGCTGGACCTGCTGCGCATCGAGCTCGCCGGCCCCGTCGCGCACCTGCGGCTGGCGCGGCCGAGCAAGCGCAACGCGCTCAACGACACGCTGGTGCGCCAGCTGCACACGGCGTTCGTGCACTGGCCCGCCGAGGTGCGGGCGGTCGTGATCAGCGGCGACGGCGAGCACTTCTGCGCCGGACTCGACCTGTCGGAGCTGGCCGAACGCAGCACCTTCGAGGGCGTCGCGCACTCGCGCATGTGGCACGCGGCGATGGACGCGATCCAGTTCGGCCCCGTGCCGGTGGTCGCGGTGCTGCACGGCGCGGTGGTCGGCGGCGGGCTCGAGCTGGCCAGCGCCTGTCACCTGCGCGTCGCCGAGGCGAGCACGTTCTACGGGTTGCCCGAGGGCCAGCGGGGCCTGTTCGTCGGCGGCGGCGGGTCGGCGCGCGTGCCGCGGCTGCTCGGCGTCGCGCGCATGACCGACATGATGCTCACCGGCCGCGTGTTCGACGCCGACGAGGGCCAGGCGCTCGGGCTGTCGAACTACCGCGTCGGCGACGGCGAGGGGCTGGCCAAGGCGCTGGCGCTGGCGCGAAGGATCGCGTCGAACTCGCCGCTGTCGAACTTCGCCGTGACGCAGGCGCTGCCGCGCATCGCCGACCTCGCGCAGTCCGACGGGCTGTTCGTCGAGTCGCTGATGGCGGCCATCGCACAGGGCGACGAGGGCGCCAAGCAGCGCATGCGCGACTTCCTCGAGGGCCGCGCCGGCAAGGTGGGCAAGTCGTGAGTGCGCCGCGCTACCGTGCCGCACGCGTCGGCGGCTGCCTGTCGGCCGAGGTCGAGCAAGGCGCCGACGGCGTCGTGCGGCTGCGCTCGACCGAGCCGCTGCAGCCGTACCCGGCGCGCCTGACCGACCGGCTCGAGCACTGGGCGCGCGAGGCGCCCGAGCGCAGCTTCGCCGCGCGGCGCGAACGCGGCGGCGACTGGGTGCGCATCACGTACGCGCAGATGCTCGATCGCGCTCGCGCCGTCGGCCAGGCGCTGGCCACACGCGCGCTGTCGACCGAACGCCCGGTGGCGATCCTGTCGGACAACGACCTCGAGCACCTGACGCTGTACCTCGGGGCGATGTGGGTCGGCGTGCCGGTGGTGCCGGTGTCGCCGGCGTATTCGCTGGTGTCGCAGGACTTCGGCAAGCTGCGCCACGTGCTGGCCACCACCACGCCGGGGCTGGTGTTCGCCGCCGACGCGCGTTACGCGAAGGCGATCGCCGCCACCGTGGGCGACGACGTCGAGGTCGTGCTCGCCGAAGGCGCGCTCGCCGACCGCGCGACGACGCCGTTCGCGTCGTTGCTGGCCACCGCGCCCGGCGCCGCAGCGCAGGCGGCACACGCGCGCGTCGGCCCCGACACCGTCGTCAAGTTCCTGTTCACGTCGGGATCGACGAAGCAGCCGAAGGCGGTGGTCAACACGCAGCGCATGCTGTGCGCGAACCTGCAGATGATCCGCCAGGCGTTCGCCTTCCTCGCCGACGAGCCGCCGGTGCTGGTCGACTGGCTGCCGTGGAACCACACCTTCGGCGGCAACCACAACATCGGCATCGCGCTGTACAACGGCGGCACGCTGTACATCGACGACGGCAAGCCCACCGCGGCGGGCATCGGCGAGACGCTGCGCAACCTGCGCGAGATCGCGCCGACGATCTACTTCAACGTGCCCAAGGGCTTCGAGGAGATCGCCGCGGCGATGGAGGCCGACGAGGCGCTGCGCGAACGGCTGTTCAGCCGCGTGCAGGCGTTCATGTTCGCCGGCGCGGGGCTCAGCCAGGCGGTGTGGGACCGGCTCGACGAACTCGGCGAACGCACGGTGGGCGAACGCATCCCGATCTTCAGCGGGCTGGGCATGACCGAGACCGCGCCGAGCTGCACCTTCGCGCTGGGCAACGACGTGCGTTCCGGCCACATCGGGCTGCCTTGTCCGGGCGTCGAGGTCAAGCTGGTGCCGATGGGCGCCGACGCCGACGGCAAGGTCGAGATCCGCTTCCGCGGGCCGAACGTGATGCCCGGCTACTGGCGCGCGGCGACCGAAACCGCCGCCGCGTTCGACGACGAGGGCTTCTACCGCACCGGCGACGCGGTGCAGTGGGTCGACCCCGCCGACCCGCAGAAGGGGCTTCGTTTCGACGGTCGCGTCGCCGAGGACTTCAAGCTGTCCACGGGCACCTTCGTCAGCGTCGGCCCGTTGCGCGCGCGCATCGTCGCGCTCGGCGCGCCTTGCGTGCAGGACGCGGTGATCACCGGGCTGAATCGCGACGACGTCGGCATGCTGGTGTTCCCGCGCCTCGACGAGTGCCGCAAGCTCGCCGGCCTCGGCGCCGGCGCGCCCGCGCCCGAGGTGCTGCACCACCCGACCGTGCGCATGTTCTTCCAGCGCCTGCTCGACCGGCTCTGGCACGAGGGCACCGGCAGCGCGACGCGCGTGGCGCGCGCCCACGTGCTCGCCGAGCCGCCGTCGATCGACAAGGGCGAGGTCACCGACAAGGGGTCGATCAACCAGCGCGCGGTGCTGCACCACCGTGCGGCGCTGGTCGACGCGCTGTACGAAGGCGGCGACCCGTACCGCCTGCTGAGCGGCGGCGACGGCGTCGCGCCGCACGCCTGAGCCCGGCATGGGTGCGGCCGGTGACTCGCCCGTGGCCGCGGCGCCGCCGGCGGCCGGGACGCACGGGTCCGCAACGTCCCCCGCCGCCGCGCGGGCCGGTGCACTCGACGCATCGGCGCTCGCGCACCTGGTGGGCTACCACCTGGCGAAGGCCGACGTTCCTTCGAGGCGCGCGTTCGAACGCCACGTGGGCACGCCGCTGCAGTTGCAGCCGGTCGAGTTCTCCCTGCTGGTGCTGCTGCTGGCCAACGGCAGCGCGACGCCGAAGCAGCTGTCGCAGGCGCTCGACGTGGCGCCGCCCAAGGTCACGCTGCTCGTCGACCGGCTGGCCGAACGTGCCCTGGTGCGGCGCCAGCGCAGCGCCGCCGACGGCCGCGCACTCGACGTGCTGCTCACCGACGCCGGGCGCGACCTGGCCGCGCGAGCGCTGCGCATCTCGCGCACGATGGAGTCGGCGCTGCTGCAGCCGCTGTCGCCGGCCGAGCGCGCGATGCTCGTCGAACTGCTGGCCAAGCTGGCGGGTGCGCCGGCGTAGTGCCGCGCCGGCGTGCGTTCAGCGCGCGGCCGGCGCGGTGCGCCGCAACGGCCAGCGCGCGATCAGCGCCACCGCCAGCAGCGCGAACGCCAGCCGCGCCCACAGGATGCCCGACAGGTCGGCGCCGAGCAGCAGCACCAGCAGCGTGTCTTCGATGACGCTGTGGCCCAGCCCGAGCAGGGTCATGACCAGGAACACGTCGCGCCGTGTCAGCTGGCCCGAACGCGCCTCGCGGATCAGCAGCCCGCCGCCGAAGCTGATGCCCAGCGTCATGCCGATCACCGTCGCGTTGGCGGCTTCCCGGCGGATGCCGATCAGCCGCAGCAGGGGCGCCAGCAGCGCGTGCATCAGGCGCTCGACGCCGAGCGCGCGCAGCAGTCGCAGCAGCGCCATCAGCGCGAAGATGACGAGCAGGATCGTCGCCAGCATCTTCAGTTGGTCCACGCCCCAGGCGGCCAGCGACCCGCCCGGTGGCGCCGGCTGCCAGCGCAGCACGGCCGGCTGCTGCAGCACCCCGAGCCCCGCGTACAGCAGGTGCAGCAGCGCGCCCAGCGCCAGCGCGCCGCCGACGCGCACGAGCAGCGTCGCAGGCCAGCGCACGCCGGTGGCGCGGGCGATCGCCCCCTCGACCGGCAGCGCGTGCGACACCAGCATCATCGTCGCGAGCACCGTGACCTGCGCCACGGTCAGCGTCTCCTGCGCGGCGAACGACGCGTAGACCGCGATCGCCGTGTACAGGTTGGTCAGCATCACCGTCGCCCAGACGATGCCCATCGAGTCGGGCAGACCGACGAACTGCATCGACGGCGACAGCAGCCAGGCGAGCCAGCCCGTGACGCCCGCCAGCTCCAGGGCCTTGACCACCAGCAGCGCCGGCACCATCACCTTGAGCAGTGCCCAGTACACCGACAGCGACTCGCCGGCCAGCTCGCGTGCCTGCGCCGCCAGCGTCTGCGTCCAGTTCCTCGGCACGCTCGGTTCCTTCGTCGTGGCCAAACCGGCGATGCTAGCGAATCGGCCGCCGGTGCATGCTCGAAGCACCGACGCCGCCGCGGCCGCGCCTGTTCGTGCCGCCGCCGCGGCGCCGGCCTTGGCCCGCGGCGTCACGCCGCCGGCATGACGCGCGGCCTTCCCCGAGGCGCACGCGCCTTGCCGGGCCGCTGGCGCTTCGGTCGGGTTACGCCGACTTGGCCAGCAGCGTGAAGTGCTCGACCTGGGGTGGTGCGGCGAAGTACGGCCCGACGATCGCGCGCCACTGCGCAAACAGCGGCCCGCCGCGGAAGTGCTCGGTGTGATCCTCGAGCGTCTCCCAGAAGATCGTCAGCAGGTACCGCTCGGGGTTCTCGACGCCCCGGTTGACCTTGTAGCCGCGAAACCCGCGCGCGCGGCTGATCACCTCGTCGAGGCCGCGCAGGATCGCGGCGTCGAATTCGGCCTGACGGCCGGGCTGGATGCGGATGTCGGCGAGCTCGAGGATCATCGGTGTGCGGCGGATGCGGTGGAACGCGCAGTCTAAGCGGCGGCCGGCGCGCGTCCACAGGCTAGGGGATGCGCCGCGCCGCGCGAACGACGATGCTGGCGATGAACCTTGCTGCCGACCCGCCGCGCCGGCCGTCGCCGACGGCGCCGGGCGGGCGGCAGCGGGCCGGCGGCGCCTGCGGCGGCCGGCCCGCACCGGGAGGATGGGCGGCGACGGGGAGAACCTCATGTCCGCAACACCGCAAGTTCGGCCAGGCCGGGGCGCGTACCGTCGCATCGCCGCGACCGCCGCGGTGGCGCTGGCCGCCGTGTTCGGTGCCGCCCAGGCGCAGCCGGCGCTCGGCGACGTCAAGCACCTGACGGTCGACGACCTCAAGCGCGGGTATCTCGCGTGCCACGAGGCGTCGACGCGCCGCGTGCTCGCGATGGGCGAGGTCATGCACTGCTCGGTGGTCTACGAGGCGCTCAAGCAACGCGCCTTCGGCGGCGACTTCGAGCGGCTGCTCGCCTGGGCGCGCACGCAGCCGCCGCGCACCGCTGCCGCCAGGGCGGGGCCGGCGGAAGCGACCTCGTGCCCCGAAGACCTCTGACGGGCGTGCGGCGTCGCGCTCAACGCGGCGCCGCGACCGCTTCGGCCAGGCGGCGCAGCAGGGCGGCGCCGTCGCCGCCCCAGGCGCTGCCGTGCATGCACGCCAGCGTGCGCGGCTGCATCTGCGCCAGGCGTTCCAGTGTGGCCGCCGTGTGCGGCGCGTGAGCGAAGTAGTCGAGCGGCTGCCGGAACGCCTCGCTCGGCCCGAGGATGTCGGACTCGGTCAGGGCGACCTGCCCATGGCCCCCCTGCGTGAACAGGTCGCCGCAGAAGAGGGTGCCGTGCGACACGTCCATCAGCAGCCCGCAGTCCCAGCCGTGCGGCACGTGCGGCGTGTCGATCCACTGCACCGTGTGGCTGCCGAGCACGAGCCGTTCGCCGTCGGCCAGTGCGCGCGGCGCGCGGTCGGCGAGGTCGTTGACCGACACCGTCGCCGCGATCTGGCCGCACAGCGGCACGGCGCGCGGCGCCGCGGCGAACAGCAGGTTCAGCGAGCCGCACTCGTCGGCTTCGACGTGCGAGAGGCCGACGTAGCGCAGCCGCTCGACGGGCATCACCGCGGCGATGGCGTCGCGCACCGCCGGGAACAGCTGGCGCGCTCCGGTGTGGAACAGCAGCGGCTCGTCGTCGACCAGCAGGTACTGGTTGAAGCTGAACGCCGGCCCGCCGGGAACGTCGACCGGCGTGTTGATGCGGTAGACGCCGTCGGCGATCTCGTGGACCTGGGTGCCGGTGCGTGTGTCGGTGATCATCGCGGACCCTTTCAAGTGCACTGTGGACGAGGACAGGTGGTCTCGTCGCGAGTCGGCGCGTGACGCGCCGACTTTCGACCCGGTTCGGCGGGTCTCGTTCAGTGAAAGCCCTGGATGCAGCGTGCACCGACAGCCCGCCGGGGCGTGGGACGCGGTGCATCGCCGCTGCCGGGCCGGTCGGCGCGGCACACGAACCGTGCGACCCGACCTTCGGCGCGCGGGACGGTGGACTCGCGTGCGGCTCGAACCCGGTGGCGGCGCGCGCTGCCCGCGCACGCGCGGCGGGATGCGCGGCGGGATGCGCTGCGGGCGGTCGACCCGAGTTCGGGCGCGACGCCGTCCATCACCGGCCCTGGCCCGTGCGCCGAGCGGCGCCGCGGGTACGACGTCGCCTCGGCTACACGCCCAGGCGGTGCATCAGGTCGGCCTCGTCGAGCGCATCGGACGCGCCGGCGAGCACGACCTGCCCCTTCTCGAGCACCACCGCGCGATCGGTGTGCGTGAGCACGGTGCGCCAGCTGCGGTCGACGATCAGCGTCGCGATGCCGGTGGCTCGGATCTCGCCGATCACGCGCCAGATGTCGGCGACGATCAGCGGGGCCAGCCCCTCGGTGGCTTCGTCGAGGATCAGCAGTTGCGGGTTGGTCATCAGCGCGCGGCCGATCGCCAGCATCTGCTGCTCGCCGCCCGACAGCTGCTGGCCGCCGTGGT